>CACWLA010000026.1 GCA_902761665.1 uncultured Lachnospiraceae bacterium
CGGCCGCATCAGATCCTCCACAGTTTTTTTTTTTTTTTTTTTTTCCTTAAAGCCGTTGTTACGGTAGAGATAAGGGGCGTCTTTATGGCGCGAATCGTCCGTCACGCGCCATTCGGTATCGAGCATCCTGCCGTCTTCGCCATTCGGCTTCAGGTGCAGGATCAGTTTGTAAAACGGCGTCTTCACGAAGTCGCGGATCTCGCGCTCGCGCCGCACGACCATGCCTAGGACGCAGGTCATGACGCGGCCGACTGCGATCTTCACCTTCGGGTCGCCCAGCCGATCCTTGATCTCGTAGCCGTACTTGACCGAGAGCACGCGGGAGAAATTGATGCCCATGAGGTAATCTTCCTTGGCGCGCAGGTATGCGGCATCCGAAAGATTGTCGTATTCCGACTCGTCCTTTGCCTCCTGAATGCCTCTGCGGATCTCCTCCTCGGTCTGGGAATCGATCCAGACCCGCAGCTGCTTCGTCGTTTTCGGCACGCCAGCCATCTGCGCGACAAGGCGGTAGATATATTCGCCCTCGCGTCCCGAGTCCGTGCAGACGTAGATGCGGTCGACGTCCTTCCGGTGCATCAGGCTTTTCACGATGCCGAACTGTTTCTTTACGGCGGGGATGAGTTCATATTTGAATTCTTCGGGGATGAAGGGAAGGGTGTCGAGAGACCATTTTTTCAGCGCGGGATCGTAGACTTCCGGATAGCTCATGGTCACGAGATGGCCCACACACCAAGTGACGACGGCTCTCTCGCTTTCGAGGTAACCGTCGTTACGGGTCATGGGTTCATGCAGCGCCTTGGCAAATTCCTGGGCGACGCTGGGTTTTTCGGCAATGAAAAGGGCTTTAGCCATGGGCGATCAGTTCGAGTTTTTCCTTCCTGGAAAGCTTCTTCAGCGCCGCTTCGCGCTTCATCGCTTCCTCCCTGGAATTATACTCTTCAAGCCGCACAAGTTCAACAGGCAATCGCGATCTCGTGTATTTCGCACCTTTGCCGGCGTTGTGCGTTTTCAGGCGGCGGACCGGATCGTCAGTCCATCCGGTGTAGAAGGTGCCGTCGCTGCACCTTAAGATATAAACGTATGCGGCCATGTCATCTGTCCGCGAAATATTCGTTCAGGAGTTTCCCCATCTCCGCCCGTTCAGAGGAAGAGAGGACATATTCCCGGCCTTCCGCCCGGAGGATGCCTTCTGCGGAACGGTAGAGGTATTCCTTCCCTTCGATCAGGAAGCGGCAGACGTCTTCGCTGCCGTTCACGCCGCTTTCTTCTCCGGCTTCCTGCATCTGGGGGATCATCGTTTTAAGCAGTTTCAGGATCTCTGTAAGGACAGCGGTCTTCCGATCCGCCCTGGACGTCTGCGCGGTCGCCTGCGGGACAGCCGTTCCGGTCTGGCTTATCTTTCCGTCATACGAAACGCTGCGGAAATCGATGACACCGGTGAGGGTATAGACTGCCTCTGCCGGCCTCTCAATGTCGGCTGAGGCAAACGCGGATGTCAGCGAATCGTTTTCCGTTATCACGGACGGCGCTGTCTCGGGCACGGCCGGTACCATTTCAGCTTCCTCATGAGCGTTCGGCGCCATGGCTTCCGTGCCGTTCCTCAGCGTCGTGCTGATGCTGTCTGCCTGTTTGGTCTGCCGGCCGGGAAAAACGCCGATGACCAGGATGATCACGGCGGCAGCCGAAGCGATGAGGCCGAAGGTCTTCAGCGGGAAGCGGCGGGTCTTTGCGAGCTTGGGGACGGCGTTCTTATTCTTCTCGGCTTCTGCGGCACGGACGGCTTCCAGCAGCTTATCGTGCTGCTCTTCGTCCAGCCGGATCCTGTCCATATAATTCTTATAGGCTTTCATCCCTTGCCTCCCCGTGTTCCTCAAGCATCCCCTTCAGCCTTCCGCGTCCGCGGGAGAGCTTCGTCCTGACCGTGCTCACGTTCAGGTTTAGGATCCGTGCGATCTCTTCGGTGTTGTATCCTTCGTAATAGTACAGGTAGATGATCTCGCGGTAGTCTTCAGGAAGCCGCAGGACCTCTTCCATGATGCTCTCTTCTTCCTTCGTTTCTGCAGGATAAATGTCCAGCAGTTCGCAGGAAAGGCGGTGCGCCGCCGAGCTGACCAGGTTGCGGGAAAGGTTCATGACCACACGAAGAAGCCAGGCCTTTTCATGCTCGTCAGACTGGAATTCCGGCCGGCTTGTGATCCATTTGATGAAAGTCTCCTGGACCATATCCAGCGCGTCTTCACGGTTCTGCGTGATGGTGAGCGCCGCGCGATAGAGGAGATTCTCGTATTTGTTCACGATCTCTTCCGCTGTCTTCACTGGTCTTTCCTTTCCGTCAAGAATACAAATGAGGGAGGCTCTGCGGCTCAGGTCTTTCGGAAACAGCTGAAATTTTATGTTTTTTTTATAATTTCAGTTTTCCATGAGGCGACGCGCAGCCTTCGCAGGCTTATTCTAAACTTTTTTCCGCGGTTTTGCAACGTTTGCCGCCGCTCATTTGTATTATGGGCAGATCGGAATCGAACGAACACCCGAACACCGAATGAACAATGAACATGGCCACGCAAGGAGGAACATATCATGAAGAAAAGGATCTCAGCCCTCACCGCCTGCATGCTCGCGCTTTCCCTGCTGCTCGCCGGATGCGGCGCCGGCAAACAATCCGCGGACATAAGGAAAGGCGGCGCCGACAGCGCCAATGCGCCCGGTGAAGCCTACGAAGCCGAAGCGGCGCCGCGCAGTGATACGGCCTTCTATACCGCTGTAAACAAGACGTCCTACGACGGCAAGTCCGAGGTGGAAGCCCCCACCGATCAGAGCGGCGCTGCCGACGGCAGGAAGCTCGTGAAAACGATGGCTTTCAATATTGAGACCCAGGACTTTGACAAGTCCGTCGCGGACATCACCGCGATGGTGACGCTTCTGGGCGGCTACGTCGAAAACGCATCCGTTTCCGGCAGCAGCTACCGGAAGTACGAGACCCGCACCGCCTCTTACGTCCTGCGCATCCCGGTCGCCTCTCTCGCGCAGTTTGAGGGAAAGATCGGTACCGTCGGCAACGTCACGTCCCGCTCCGAGCAGGTCAAGGACATCACCCTGAAGTATACCGATACCGAGAGCCGCCTGAAATCGCTTGAAACGCAGCGCGATTCCCTGATCGAAATGATGGCGAAGGCCGAAAAGCTGGAAGACCTCCTGACCATCCAGGATCATCTCGCGGACATCCAGTACGAACTGGAAAACTACGCCTCCACGCTCCGCCTCTATGACAACCAGGTGGAATACTCTTCTGTTTCCGTCAAGCTTACCGAAGTTAAGATCTACACCGAACCGCAGGAGGAGCCCGAGACGTTCGGTGAACGCCTGACCGCCGCCTTTAAGGAAGGTCTCGAAGATGCCGGCAATTTCTTCAAGGATCTGGTGATCTTCCTTGCCGGAAGCCTGCCTGCCCTGCTCATTCTTGCCGCTTTTATCGTTTTGATCGTCGTTCTGGTCAGAAAAAGCATCAAAAAACGGCGTGCCGCAAAGGCCGCCGCAAAGGCAGGACACGCCGTCATGAGCGGTACCGCAAACGGCGGCAGCACCGAAAAGAACTGACCGCAGAAAAGGGCTTAAACCTCATCTTCTGCGCCGTATTCCCTGAGGAAGCGGTCTCCCGCGGCCACGATCCCGGTCTCTCCCAGCAGAGTGAATCCCGCTCTGCCGGAGGAAGCGTCGCCGAGTGCCGTACCGAAATCCTCAAGGCTTCCCGCCGTCAGATACAGCAGAAGCCCCGCGTTTTCCCCGTAGTCCCGGCCGCCTTCAAACACGGCGGGATCGTCCCGCACGAGCTTTTCGATCCGTGCAAGGTCAGTGTAGCTGCAGCTTACGCTGACCTTTTTTGCCGGAAGGACAAGCGCTGTTACGGCATGGTCGAGGGCGTCCTGTGAGGCTGCCGTATAGGCGCGGACCAATCCTCCTGTCCCGAGGAGCGTCCCCCCGAAATATCTGGTCACGATAATGAGGGCATCGCGGACGCCTCTGCCGAGAAGAACCTCCAGGATCGGTTTTCCGGCCGTTCCCGAAGGTTCGCCGTCGTCGCTGAAGCGAACCGTTTCCCGATTCGGCCCAAGCACGTAAGCCCAGCAGTGATGCCGCGCGTCATAGGTCTTTTTCTTCTCGGCGGCAATCAGGGCAACGGCCTCTTCTTCCGTGCGGACGGGATATGCCGCCGCCGGAAAACGGGACCGTTTTTCTTCATAATAGCCGTTTCCTGTTTCTGCCAGGATCACATAGGGTTCTGCCATTTCGCGCCTCCGTGCCTTATCGTTTTCAAGCATAGCATGGCGCCGGGCTTTTGCCAAGCGGATAGTTTTCTCTTTCCTAATCCTTCCGTTTCTGTTATAATGGCAGTTCAAGGAGGTACCTGATGAATTTCAATGCCGAAAGTGTTGAATACGAGCTGGAACATGCGGCGCACCGTTCACGGAAGATGACGAGCCGCCTGATCCTCCATGCGCTGAAGCTCATGGTGCTGCTCGCCGTGCTTGCCGCGGCGATCGGCGGCAGTTTCATCTACGGTACCGTAAAGGGCATCGTCGATCAGTCGCCTGAGGCGGAGTCCCTTACCATTTCGCCGCTCGGCATCGCCTCGACGCTGTACGACAGAAACGGGCAGGCTGTGGAGACCCTGATCAAATCCGGTTCCAACCGCGACCCGGTCGCCTACTCCGCCGTTCCGCAGGACCTCATCGACGCTTTCGTCGCTATCGAGGACGAACGTTTCTGGACGCATGAAGGCGTGGACATCCGCGGGGTGCTCCGCTCCATGGCCTCTCTGCTTCTCCGCGGAAAGATCAACGGCGGCGCTTCCACCATCACCCAGCAGCTCATCAAGAACAATGTCTTTAACGGAGGCGCGGAAAAGGGCTGGGGCGCGCGCTTCATCCGGAAGTTCCAGGAGCAGTATCTGGCCATCAAGCTGGAGAACGAAGTCCCGAAGGAAGAGATCCTGATCAGTTACCTCAATTCGATCAACCTCGGCCAGAACAGCCTGGGCGTCCAGGTGGCAAGCCAGCGTTATTTCGGCAAGGACGTCGGCGATCTGACGCTGTCCGAATGCGCCTGCATCGCCGGGATCACGCAGAACCCCTACCGCTACAATCCGATCCGTTTCCCCGAAAACAATACCGCCCGCAGAAAATCGGTGCTGGACCACATGCTGGACCAGGATAAGATCACGCAGGCAGAATACGACGAGGCCATGGCGGATACCGCTTCCCTCTACGAGCGCATTGCCGAAAACAACCTCCGCATCCGCGAGAATTCGTCGACCTATACCTATTTCACGGACGCCGTCATCAATCAGGTCCTTTCCGACCTGCAGACCGAACTCGGCTACAGCGAAGCGGATGCCTACGCGCTGCTCTACAGCGGCGGGCTGAACATCCATACGACATTGGACAGCCGCATTCAGGCAGTCCTGGATGAAGAAGTCAACGATCCGTCCAACTATCCGGCAGACGGCTTCAAATGGTCCTTCACCTGCCAGATCATGGCGGAATCCGAAGACGGGACCACGAAGACCTTTAACGAAAATCAGATCAGGAAAGAATACCAGCTGAACGATCTTGTTTTCAATACCAGGGAAGAGATCGCCGCACTCATTGCCCAGTTCAAAACGGATCTGGCAGCAGACGGCATGGCGGTGGCCGACGAAAAAGTCTACTATACCCTTCAGCCGCAGCTTTCCGCCGTCATCATCGATCATCGCACCGGTCAGGTGCTGGCCATCTGCGGCGGCCGCGGCGAAAAGAGCGTCAGCCGCTCCTTCAACCGTGCGATCGATACCTACCGTTCCCCGGGTTCCACCTTCAAGGTGCTCTCTACCTTCGCTCCCGGTCTGGACAGCCGCGAGATCACGCTTGCCAGCTGGCAGAACGATCTTCCCTTCACCTATGAAGGCTATACCATGCGGAACTGGTGGGGAAACGATCTCTGGCTGGGACGCTGCAATGCCCGGATGGCGATGGTCTACTCCATGAACGTCGTCTCCGCCAACTTCATGGTCAATAAGATCGGTATCGAAAAGGCATTTGATACGCTCGAGCAGTTCGGCTTTACCACGCTCGTCCGCAGGGAGACCATCGGCAATAAGGTCTATTCCGACCTTGGTCCGGCACTGTGCCTCGGCAGCCTGACCCGGGGCGTAAATCTGCTGGAACTGACCGATGCCTACGCAGCGATCGCGAACAGCGGGACATACATTGAGCAGACGTTCTATACGAAGATTACCGACCACTACGGCAAGACGCTTCTCGAACGCGGTCAGGACAGCCGCCGCGTCATCGAGCCGGCGACCGCGTGGCTGCTCACGAGCGCCATGGCCGATTCCATGGTCGATCAGAAGATCAAGGGCACCTGGGTCTATTCCAATTCCCCTGCTGCCGCGCTTGACAGAGGCATGCCGGCCGCCGGCAAATCCGGTACGGCAACCGACAATACCGGCAAAGGCCGCGATTTCTGGTTCATCGGCTATACCAACTATTACACGATGGGCGTCTGGACCGGTTTTGACGACGGCATCACACTGACCGGCAACATCACCGTGGACAACTATCAGAAGAAAGTCTGGAAAAACGTCATGGACCGCATTCACGCCGAAAAGACTGTGGTCCCGTTCATTCAGCCGGGGAACATCGTCAGCGCCCGTATCTGCCCGCTCTGCGGCAAGCTTGCAGTCACCGGCCTCTGTGACCGAGACACTACGAACGTGCCGTACATTGAATATTTCGCCATGGGCACTGAACCGACGGAATACTGCGACTGCCATGTTCTCGTGAGAATGTGTTCCGAAACCGACTGCGAAGCAGGTCCGTGGTGCGGCACGACCTATACCAGGCTTTACTATTCCATCCCGAAAACAGATACAGTGACCGTCGACTCTGCGCGCATTTACCAGTTCGGCGTCAGTCCCAGGCTCTGCACGCAGCACAAGGAACCGGAAAAGGAACCTGAGGAAACGGAGGAAGAAACGGCGGAACAGCCGCCGGAGGAAAACGGCGCTGATCAGGACGGCAGCACGCAGGACTGAAAATATCCGCAGACATCAAAAACGGACGGCAGATGCCGTCCGTTTTTGCGTGCCGTATTCCGTTCGTCAGCAGATCCTTGTTCCCTCCGGGACCTTATCGTCCACGAAGATGACCTGTACGCCGCAGGCGCTGTTGGTCGCCGCGAGCAGCATGCCCTCGCTCGTTACGCCGGTGAGGCGTGCCGGGATCAGGTTACAGACCACGATGATCTTCTTCCCGACCAGTTCCTCGCAGGTATATTCATCCTTGATCGAGGAAACGATCACGCGCTCCTTCAGGCCGTCAAACAGCGTCAGTTTCAGGTTGCTGCGCGCCTTGCGGATCTCCTGCGCCTTGACGATGCGGCAGACCCGCAGGTCAGTCTTCAGGAAGTCTTCCTTGCTGATCGGTTCGGCGTCAAACGGCGCCACCGGGTCGGGCTCGCCGTAGACGCGTTCCTTCTTTTCTTCGGCAGGCGCTTCTTCCAGCATCTCCGGATGCAGCTCCGCCTCGGTCTTCGGGGCCGTGAAATCCAGCAGCGGCAGGATGTCCTCCGGCTTCATCGCGTTCAGGAACAGATACAGGCGCGGGCCTCTCTCCTTGGCCAGGAGCAGCAGGTAGACCAGTTTGAAGAAGCGTCCCTGCACGGCCTTCAGATTAGGGGAATCCGCGACGTAGACCTCCTTCGGAATGTCGTAGAGTTTCGTATTGAGGTCATCCAGCGAATAGCCGCCCGCGGCAATGTACTGCCGCAGGAGTTCGATCTCCTTCTTCTCCTCTTCCGTCATGGAATCGTACAGTTCGAAATCGCGGGTCTTTCTCAGCTTGTTCGCCTGATCCGGCGCGCACTGCTCCAGCCAGTAGCGGGCAAGTTCCAGCCGGTCCGCGAAATCCTCACGGGTATAGGGCATGTTGATCTTAGCAAAGATCGTCTCCATGAGCGGGACGTCGAAGTTGACGATCGAACCGAGCTGGACAAGCAGGCTCATCGGCGGTGTCTTCAGGTTCGCGCCGCGGGTCAGGCAGTCTTCCATCGCGATCGTACCGTATTCGTCGGTCTTTCCCGCCACGTAGTCGTTGTACTGCTTGTCGAATTCGAAATACTGGCGCAGGATCCCGTCATCGAAGCAGAAATCGAAGGCCTTGGACGGATCGCAGCGCGAATACAGCCACAGAAGGACCTCCGGCTGATAGATCTTCAGCAGGGTATCCGGCGTCAGGTTGAGGCCCGAAGAGCCGCTCATCTTGCCGGTCGCGCCCTTGATGCCGATGAATTCGTAGCCGTGGAAAAGCGGGGCATCATAGCCGAAGATCTCCTTCGCGATCACTCTGCCGTTGTCATAGCTGCCGCCGGGGCTCGCGTGATCCTTTCCGCCGGGTTCGAAGTCCACGCCCTCGTAGAGCCAGCGCATGGGCCAGTCGATCTTCCAGGCCAGCTTGCAGTTGAAATCCGTATGGAAGTCGAAGGTCCCGTGATGGCCGCAGGCACACTCGTATTCCGCCTTGTCGTCGTCCGAAAGGCTCAGGATCTTCGTGGTATCGCGGTGGCAGACCGGGCAGTAGATGCTGACCGGATAGTAGGCCTCGCGTTCGCCTTCCTGCGCATCCTGGGTGCGGAAGCTGTCGAGAATGTCGAAGATGCGGCCGCGCTCGTGCAGGGCATGAATGACGTGGTCCTTATAGGCACCGCTCCGGTACATCTTTGCCTGATAGCGGTAATCCAGTTTTATCCCGATCTTCTCCATCGAAGCGATGAATTCGTTTTCAAAATAGGCTGCATAGGACTCCGCGCCGGTATCGAAAGGATCCGGTACGTCCACGTAAGGAAAGCCTACGTACTGTTCGAAATCGTCGCGGACGGCAGATACGTTCTTCGGCACCTTGCGAAGACGGTCGAATTCATCCCAGCTGAACAGAAGCCTGGCTTTCTTCCCGGCGCGCTCAAGCGCCTTCACCACGAAATAACTCGTCGCGATGTCACGGAAATTGCCGATATGGATCGAGCCGGAAGGACTGATCCCGGCTGCGCAGACGTATTCTTCCTTGTCCGGACGGCGGGCAATGATCTTTGCCGCCACCTCATCTGACCAGTGCATAACAACACCTCGAAAATTTAAATTCTGTGTGAGTATAACATTTTCGCCCGATAAACTCAAGACGCAAGTTTTCACTGTCATCCCGAGCGCAGCGAAGGATCTTCCTGCTGCCTTATTCCAGAACCAGTTCCACCGGGCAGTGGTCGGAACCGTAGATCTCCGTATGGATCCCCGCGGATGCAATGCGGTCCTTCATCGATTCGGAAACGATGAAATAGTCGATGCGCCATCCCGCGTTCCGCTCTCTGGCCTTCATGCGGTAGGACCACCAGCTGTAAGCGCCGGCAAGGTCCGGGTGCAGATAACGGAAGGAGTCCACGAAACCGGCAGCGAGCAGTTCGGTCATCTTGCCGCGTTCCGCATCGGAAAAGCCTGCGTTTTCGTGGTTCGACTGCGGATTCTTCAGGTCGATTTCCTCGTGCGCAACATTCAGGTCTCCGCAGAGAACGACCGGCTTCTTCGCATTCAGGCTGACCATGTATTCCCGCATCGCGTCTTCGAAGCGGCAGCGGTAATCGATGCGCTTAAGACCGTCCTGAGCGTTCGGCGTATAGCAGCAGATGAGGAAAAAGTCCTCAAACTCGCAGGTGATGACGCGGCCTTCATGGTTGTGTTCCTCATCGGGCAGGCCGTAAGTGACCGACAGCGGCGGGATCTTCGTAAAGACGGCCGTCCCGCTGTAGCCCTTCTTTTCCGCATAGTTCCAGTATTTCTCATAGCCGGGCAGGTTCAGTTCCAGCTGGCCTTCCTGCAGTTTCGTTTCCTGCAGGCAGAAAACGTCGGCGTCCAGCGCCGCAAAATCCTCGCGGAAATTCTTGCCGAGCACCGCCCGCAGCCCGTTGACGTTCCATGAAATGAGTTTCATAAGGAGGTTCCTCACAATGGGAGTATTCTGCCGCATTGTAGCAGAACGCGGCGCAAATGTCAAAGGACGGAAAAAGCCCCTTCCGGCTTTTTCCGGAAAGGGGCTTTTTCTTATTTCGCGTAATCGACTGAACGGGATTCCCGAATCACGCTGACTTTGATCTGTCCGGGATATTCCATCTCATCCTCAATTCGCTTTGCGATGTCGTGCGCCAGAATGGTCATGGCGTCGTCGTTGATCTGTTCCGGGATCACCATCACGCGGACCTCGCGGCCTGCCTGGATGGCAAAGGACTTATCCACGCCCTTGAAGCCGTTCGTGATCTCTTCCAGCTGGCTCAGGCGGTTCGTATAAGCCTCCAGGGTCTCGCGGCGGGCACCGGGCCTTGCGGCGGAAATGGCGTCGGCCGCCTGCACGATGCAGGCGATCAGGCTGGTCGCTTCCACATCGCCGTGGTGCGATTCGACCGAGTTGATCACGACGGCGTTCTCACGGTACTTGCGGCACAGATCCGCGCCGATCTGCACGTGGGAACCTTCCATGTCGTGGTCCAGGCTCTTGCCGATGTCATGCAGCAGGCCTGCACGCTTTGCGAGCCTGACGTCCAGCCCCAGTTCTCCGGCCAGAAGCCCCGACAGATGCGCGACTTCGATGGAGTGCTTGAGGGCGTTCTGCCCGTAGCTCGTGCGGAAATGCATGCGGCCAAGGAGCTTCACGAGTTCCGGATGGATGCCGTGCACGCCCACCTCAAGAACGGCGGCTTCGCCCTGTTCCTTGATGAACTCTTCGACTTCCTTGCGGGATTTCGCGACGACTTCCTCGATGCGGGCCGGATGGATCCGTCCGTCCAGGATCAGTTTCTCCAGGGCGATGCGGGCGATCTCGCGGCGCATCGGGTCAAAGCCCGAAAGCACGACGGCTTCCGGCGTATCGTCGACGATCAGGTCCACGCCCGTCGCCTGTTCCAGCGCGCGGATGTTGCGGCCTTCGCGTCCGATGATGCGGCCCTTCATCTCATCGTTGGGAAGCGGCACCACGGAAATGGACACTTCGGCGACATGATCTGCCGCACACTTCTGGATGGCGGTGACGATGTATTCCTTCGCCTTCCTGGTCGCATCTTCCTTCGCCTGGGCGTCAATTTCCTTCAGCTTCTTCGCGATATCGTGCCTGGCGTCTTCCTCGACACTGCGAATGAGGTATTCCTTGGCTTCTTCCTTGGAGAATCCGGAGATCTGTTCCAGCATGCTCTGCTGCTGATCGATGATCTCCTGGACCTTCTGGTCTTTCCGTTTCAGCTGTTCGTCACGGGCCTGCACGCTCTGTTCCTTGCGTTCCAGGGATTCGATCTTCTTGTCAAGACTTTCTTCCTTGTTCTGCAGGCGGCGTTCGGTCCTCTGTAATTCGGCTCTTCTTTCCTTGGTTTCCCGCTCCAGATCGTTTCTGGCGGCGAGATTTTCTTCCTTGGCTTCCAGAAGAGCTTCCCGTTTCTTTTCTGCTGCTGTTTTAATGGCTTCATCTATGATCTCTCGCGATTTCACCTCAGCCGTTCCCACCGTTTCCTCGAAGACTTTCTTCTGATGGTTGGCTGAGAGGATCCATGCGAGCACAGCTGCGATTACAGCACAGCCGACTGCGATCGCGATCCACATCCAGGGGAACGGTTTCGCAGGGCCTGCCGCAGCGATCATCATAAGTTGCGTCACAGGAGCACCTCCTTTATTGAATTTTCATGGTACGAATATGTGAATTGCTAATGAAAACAACACATCTATAGTAGTTTAGCGGAAAAAAGAAGGTCTGTCAAGGGAAAGTTTCCCCTGACAGACCATTTCGTACGCTCCGTTTTCTGTCCGCGGGCGGAGCGGAGACTTAGATCTTCACTCTGCAGAAATTCTTCTTGCCGCGGCGCAGGAGGATGCCTTCGCCGCCCAGTTTTTCGGCAGGAACGGCTGCCTTGACGTCCGTGACTTTCTCACCGTCCACGGTCACGCCGCCCTGTTCGATCGCTCTTCTTCCTTCGGAACGGGTCGGGACCAGGCCGGCCTTTACAAGGAGGCTGATAAGGTCGATGCTGCCGTCCGCAAGGTCCGCTTCGTTTACTTCGCAGGTCGGAACTTCCGCAGCGGCGCCGCCGGCAAAGAGCGCGCGGGACGCGGCTTTCGCCTTCTCGGCTTCTTCCTCGCCGTGCACGTCGCGGGTCAGCTCGTAAGCCAGGATCTCCTTGGCTTCATTCAGGCGGCTGCCCTCCCACTTCGCCATCTCTTCGATCTGTTCGAGCGGCAGGAATGTCAGCATGCGGATGCACTTGATCACATCGGCGTCGCCCACGTTCCGCCAATACTGGTAGAATTCGTAAGGCGTGGTCTTCGCCGGATCAAGCCACACGGCGTTGCCGGCCGTCTTGCCCATCTTCATGCCGTTCGAATCAGTCAGCAGAGTGATGGTCATCGCGTGCGCATCCTTGCCGAGCTTGCGGCGGATGAGTTCCGTGCCGCCGAGCATGTTGCTCCACTGGTCGTCGCCGCCGAACTCCATGTTGCAGCCGTAATTCTGGTACAGATAATAGAAGTCGTAGCTCTGCATGATCATGTAATTGAATTCCAGGAAGGAAAGCCCCTTCTCCATGCGCTGCTTGTAGCATTCCGCGCGCAGCATGTTGTTCACGGAGAAATGCGGGCCGACGTCCCGGATGAAATCGATGTAATTGAGGTTCAGCAGCCAGTCTGCGTTGTTCAGCATGCGTGCCTTTCCTTCTCCGAATTCGATGAAGCGCTCCATCTGCTTCTTGAAGCAGGCAGCGTTGTGATCGATGGTCTCGCGGGTCAGCATCTTGCGCATGTCCGTGCGGCCGGAGGGGTCGCCGATCAGGGTCGTGCCGCCGCCGATCAGGGCGATCGGCTTGTTCCCGGCCTGCTGCAGGCGCTTCATCAGGGTAAGCGCCATGAAATGCCCCGCGGTCAGGCTGTCCGCCGTGCAGTCAAATCCGATGTAAAAGGTCGCTTTTCCTTCGTTGATCAGTTTCTTGATCTCTTCTTCATTGGTCACCTGCGCGATCAGTCCGCGCGCGACCAGTTCGTCGTATAAAGTCATCGTGAGACTCCTTATCATCCGATAGTGCCCCTTATCTTACAACAATCACGCGGCAAAGTCAATTCAACCGCGGGTTATTTCTCAAACCGCTCATTTTGTGGAGAAGTCATAAAAGTTTTCTATATTTTGTGGAAATGTTGTTATCTGTTCTTGCATTTTCCGGGGACCTTTGCTAAAATGCACCTGAAAATCTAACCGGAAAGAGGTGTACTCTTATGGAAAACATGGACAATGTGACGATCCTGACCCATCCGCTGATCAAACACAAGATCACGATGCTGCGCGACATCCACACCGGAACGAACGAATTCCGCAAGCTCGTGGAAGAGATCGCGACCCTCATGGGCTACGAAGCCCTGCGTGATCTCCCGCTTGAAGATATCGAAGTGACCACTCCCATCGAGACCTGCAAGTCTCCCGTCATCAGCGGCCGCAAGCTCGCCATCGTCCCGATCCTCCGCGCGGGCCTCGGCATGGTCGACGGTCTCCTGAACCTGACCCCTACCGCCAAGGTCGGCCACATTGGCCTTTACCGCGATCCCGTCACCCACGAACCTCACGAGTACTACTGCAAGCTCCCGAGCCCCATTGAGGAACGCACGATCATCGTCGTCGACCCCATGCTTGCGACCGGCGGCAGTGCTGTCGACGCCATCCGCATGATCAAGGAACACGGCGGCAGAAAGATCAAATTCATGTGCATCATCGCTGCGCCGGAAGGCCTGGAAAGGCTGCATACGGAATGCCCCGACGTGCAGATCTACGTGGGCAACCTTGACCGCTGCATGAACGAAAACAAGTACATCATGCCGGGTCTCGGCGACGCCGGCGACCGCATTTTCGGTACGAAATAAGATCTCTCGCTGCGGCGGCTCCGTAAATCGGGCCGCCGCGCCGCGCGTAAAGGAGAAGTCATGGCAGAACGGACTGTCGACAACCGCATCACGCTGCACAAGGCACGGCAGCATTTCGAAACGATCACGAAGCACCGCCATCTCGTGATGCGCTACTGCTTCCGCTGCGGACTGTACCTGCAGGGGCTCCTGCATGACCTCTCGAAGTATGCGCCGGCCGAGTTTCTGAAAGGGGCGCGCTACTACCAGGGCACGCAGAGCCCGAACAATGCCGAACGGGACGATACCGGCATTTCACTTGCCTGGCTCCATCACAAAGGCCGCAACAAGCACCATTACGAATACTGGATGGACTATTATTTCCCCGAAGGGCAGGCCCGTCCGGATTTCGGTCCCGTGAAGATGCCGAACCGCTACATTCTGGAAATGTTCTGCGATCGTGTAGCGGCGTGCCGGGTCTATCATCCGGACGATTTTACGAACGATCTGCCGCTCCTCTATCTCACTTCACACCAGACCATGCGCCTGATGCATCTGGAGACGGCAAGGAAACTCACGATGCTGCTGGAAATGTACCGCGACAGGGGTGACGAAGCCTTTGATGAAGTGAGGAAAGCCCTCAGGGAGAGCCGCTGAGACCGCATGACGAAAAAGAGGAAGGACCGGTCGGTCCTCCCTCTTTTTTCATGTCTGCTTCCGTCAGGCTTCCGGTTTCCACTCCGCGTTGTATTTCTGCTGACGGAGGAAATTCTCGTCCGGTTTTTCCTTCTCTTTCTTCGGCCTTTCGGTGCGTTCATAGGTCACCGTCATGTCAAACATCTTCGCCGCCAGTTCATCGGAGGCTTCGCCGGGCAGGAGGCGCCACTGCCAGTTTCCGGCAGCGATCCCGGGGTTGTTCATCGTGTGGCCGCGGCCCAGCCCCAGCCAGTCCTGCATCTGCGCAACGAACAGTTTCGCGACGCTCCCCATTCCGCCGCGGATCACGCCCAGGTTGAAAGGCTCGTCATCACGGATCGACAGGTATTTTTCCGCGAAGGCAGCGTCTTCCGGCGCTGCATCCTCCCTCCACTGCATCAGCGGGCAGTTGTCGTGCGTGGCCGTGTAGCAGACACAGTTCGGCACGTGATTGTGCGGCAGATAGTTGCTCGGTTCCTTCGAATCAAAGGCAAACTCCAGCACCTTCATGCCCGGCCAGCCGGATTCCTTCAGCAGTTTCACGACGCTGTCCATGGGTGCGCCGAGGTCCTCTGCGATGAATTCAAGCTGCGGGAACCAGCCCTTCAGCGTACCGATGAGATCCATGCCCGGGCCCTTGTTCCAGCGGCCTCCCTTGGCCGTTTCGGCGCCGTACGGCACGGACCAGTAGGTATCGAAGCCGCGGAAATGGTCGATGCGGATGACGTCGTAGAGCTTCGCGGCGCCGTCGATCCGTCTGATCCACCAGCCGTAGCCGTCCGCCTTCATGGCATCCCAGTCATAGAGCGGATTTCCCCATAACTGACCGTCCTCGCTGAAGTAATCCGGCGGAACACCGGCAACTTCGATCGGGATATTGTCGCTGTCCAGTTTGAAGAAATGCGTTTCCGCCCACACGTCGGCACTGTCCATCGCCACATAGATCGGGATGTCGCCGATGATCTTTATCCCCTTGCCGTGGATGTAATCCCGCAGTTTGTTCCACTGTTTGAAGAACAGGTACTGGACATAAATGAAGAAATCGATATCTTCCCTGTATTCTTCGCGGCAGCGTGCCAGGGCTTCTCCGCGGCGGTTCCGGATGTCTTCCGGCCACTCGGTCCATGCGCGCATGCCGTTGTGCTTTTTGCAGGCCATGAAAAGCGCGTAGTCCGGGAGCCATTTTTCATTCTCCCTGACAAAAGCTTCAACAGCTTCGCGGTCGCGCGAAAGACCGCGTGCCGCCGCCAGCCGCAGCATGTCAAAGCGATTCTCGTAGATCTTTCCGTAATCGACGTAGCGGGGCTCGCTTCCCCATTCGCGGTCTCTCACCTCTTCGGGCTTCAGCAGTCCGTCCTCGATCAGCATGTCGGGATCGATCAGGTACGGATTGCCGGCGAAGGTGGAAAAACTCTGATACGGCGAATCGCCGTAGCTGGTCGGACCAAGCGGAAGGATCTGCCAGAAACGCTGACCTGCCTTCACCAGAAAGTCCGTAAATTCGCGGGCCGAACGGCCGAGCGTCCCGATACCGTACGGTCCGGGAAGGGAAGTGATCGATAATAGCACGCCGCTGCTTCGTTTCATGTTTCATCTCCTGTATGATACAAGGCGCCCGCAGGCGCCTTTTTGTATTATTGTTCTTCTTCGCTGTCGGGAATGAGGATGCCCCTGGCGGGCACCGGTGTGCTGAAGACGATGCGCGTCTCCGTTGTCCCGTAGCGCTGTATCTGTCCGATGAAGCGGTCGAGATCGACCGTGGACGGGAAAGCCGCCTTGATCAGCATGGTGTAGTTGCCGGAAACGTTATTGCACTCCAGCACATTCGGGATCTCCCGAATGAAATCGATGAATGCCGGCTTCTGCTTCGGGCTCATCTCTATGTTCACGAAGACCGTGATGTGATAGCCCATCTTGTCCAGATCGGCATGCGCGTGATAACCGTTGATGACACCGTCCCGTTCGAGTTTTTCAATGCGAGCTGAAACGGCGGGCGATGAAAGATAAACACGCTCGGAAAGCTGTTTTAACGAATAACGGGCATTTTCCTGAAGCAGCCGAATCAGTTTTTTGTCAATATGATCCATTTCGGGCACCTTCGCTTCTTAGTAATATTAACGTATCACAAAAGAAACAAAAGTGCAAGTCTTTTTTTAATTTATTTCTTAATCTGGCGCACAAAAAACGAAAGTTGATTCAAACCGGATATTGCCGTGCCCCGAAAAGTGCGGTGCCGACACGCACGAAGGTCGCCCCTTCTTCCGCAGCCACTGCGTAATCGCCGCTCATGCCCATGGAAAGCTCGTGAAGATGAACTCCGGGGAGTTCCATGACATTGATCTCGTTAAGAAGTTCCCGCATTGCTGCAAAATACGGACGGTTTTCCTCAGGATCCTCAACGGGCGGCGCAATGCACATCAGGCCTTCAACGGAAAGGTGGGGCATCTCCCCCATAGCTCTCACAAGTTCGACTGCTTCTTCGCGGCCAATGCCATGCTTGGTGGCCTCATCCGCGATATTGACCTCCGCAAGAACGCTTACCGTAAGATCCTTCTTCGCGGCGATCCGCTCGATCTCAGCCGCGAGCGGCACCGAAGAGACGGAATGGATCATCACGGCATTGCCGACCACGTATTTTACCTTGTTTTTCTGCAGGTTTCCGATGAAATGCCAGCGGATGCCGTCCGGACATTCCGCCTTCTTGGCGACCATCTCCTGGGCTTTGTTCTCGCCGAAATCGATCTGTCCGCAGGCAAACGCCTCGCGGACCGCTTCGGCCGGATTGGTCTTGCTGACCGCGATCAGCGTCACGTCTTCGCGGCGCCGTCCGGTTTTTTCACAGGCTTCCCGGATCTCCCGGTCCACCTTTTTCAAACGTTCGGCAAACATCTTCATTCCTCCGTAAGCAGCAGGTTTTCTTCCTTGACCATCACCGATACGTACTGCCCCGGCATCCCATTCACAGGGACTTTCAGGCGCAGGTATTCGGGCGTATAGCCGGTCCAGACGGGGCTGTCTGCCCCTTCCTCCGCCGTCTCCAGCAAAACTTCGCGGCGTTCTCCGATAAACTGTTTCGCATAAGCGAGGCGGTTCTTCCGGTTCAGATCCAGCAGCACGGCGCTCCGCTCCGCCTTGACCGGTTCCGGGATCTGATCCGGCATGCGGTCAGCCACCGTCCCTTTCCGCCTGGAATAGCGGAAAACATGGGTCTGGGCAAAGCGGATCTCCTCGAGGAAAGCGACCGTCGCGGCAAACTCCTCTTCGGTCTCGCCGGGGAAACCGACGATCACGTCGGTCGTGAGCGCAGGCCGGTCGAAGGCTTCCCGCAAGAGGCGGACCTTTTCGGCAAACTCCGCAGCCGTATATTTGCGGTTCATGCGCCGAAGCGTTTCGTCGCAGCCGCTCTGGAGCGAGAGATGGAAATGCGGGCAGAGGGTCCGGAGCGAAGCAAGCGCTGCGGCATTTTCAGGGGTAATGAGGCGTGGCTCCAGGCTTCCGAGGCGGATGCGCCGGATCCCGGGGATCTCATCCAGACGCCGCAGCAGCGCGATGAGCGGCGCACCGTAACCGGCTGCGCGCATCCCCGCGTCGCCTTCGAAGTCCAGGCCGTAGGAACTGATGTGGATGCCCGTCAGCACGATTTCCGACCAGCCTTTCTCCGCCAGACGGCGCGCCTCTTCGAGCACGTCCTCCGGATCCCGGCTGCGTACTCTGCCGCGTACGTAAGGGATCAGGCAGTAGGCGCAGAACTGGTTGCAGCCGTCTTCGATCTTCAGGAAGGCGCGGGTGTGCTCGGAGCACTCCGCCGGCATCTCTTCGAAGCGGCGGCTCTTCCCGATGTCATCCAGCGCAGACTGCTTTTCATGGCTCTCGAACCAGGCCTCAATGAGGTCGGGCAGTTCGTGTTTCCGGTCATTGCCGACCACGATGTCCACGGCTTCGTCGGCCAGGAGGCTCTCTCCCGCCGCCTGCGCGTAGCAGCCCACCGCGACGACCGCGGCATCAGGATCCATAGCCTTCGCCCGGTGCAGCATCTGGCGGGACTTGCGGTCCGCGATGTTCGTAACGGTGCAGGTGTTGATCACGTAAACATCGGCGCCCTCTTCAAAGGGGACCTCAACAAAGCCGCGCTTCTTCAGCCCGGCCAGCATCGCTTCCGTTTCGTAGCTGTTTACTTTACAGCCCAGATTGTGAAAGGCAACTTTTATCGCCATGTTGTTTCCGCCTTGACTTTTGGCTGAAATGCCCTATACTGATAAACAGAGGAACGTTTCGTAAAAAACTGTTTCGCATACCTGAAAGGAGTTTTTTCATGCATACGCTTACCATCAAACTGGATTCCATCGACAGAGTTAAGGAATTCGTACGGATCATCACCGCATTCGACAATGATTTCGACCTGCGCTCCGGCCGCTACACCGTTGATGCCAAATCCATTCTCGGCATTTTCAGCCTGGATCTTTCCAAGCCGATCGAACTGGATGTCTACGGCAAGGAGAATCTGGACGAAGTTATCGAAGCGCTTAAACCGTTCGAGGCCTGATCCCTGCTCATGTCCCGTTAAAAAAGAGGCCGCGGCCTCTTTTTTTCGTGCCTGCGTCAGCGCACGCAGACGATGCATTCCTCAGTCTCAACGGCCTTCTTTACGAGTTCGTCGATGGCCGGGACCAGATTGCTTTCGGAGCGGCGGATGATGCCCGCGTTCGGCTTGGTCACCGGGTGCTTTGCGACGAAGATCGTGCAGCAGTCCTCGTAGGGAAGGATCGAAGTCTCGAAGGTCCCGATCTTCTCTGCGATGTTGATGATGTCCTGCTTGTCGAAGGCGATGAGAGGCCGGAAGACCGGCATCTTGCAGACTTCGTTCGTGCAGACGAGGCTCTGCAGGGTCTGTGAAGCCACCTGCCCAAGCGATTCGCCGGTGATGAGCGCCGACGCGCCGTTCTCAGCGGCCAGCATTTCCGCGATCCGCATCATGTAGCGCCGCATGATGATCGTCAGTTCATCGTGAGGGGCATTCTCGTAAATGTACAGCTGGACGTCGGTGAAGTTCACGACGTGCAGGCGGATGGGTCCCGCGTAGCGCGAAACGAGTTCCGCAAGTTCCACGACTTTCTGCTTCGCGCGCTCGCTCGTATAGGGCGGGGCGTGGAAATAGACCGCCTCCAGCGTGACGCCGCGCTTTGCGAGCATCCAGCCCGCGACAGGACTGTCAATGCCGCCGGAAAGGAGCAGCATGGCCTTGCCGGAAGATCCCACCGGCATGCCGCCGGGACCGGGGACCGTCTCCGAATAGAAATTGACCTTCTCCCGGATCTCAATGCGGAAGACGATGTCCGGCGTATGAACGTCCACGTGAACGTCCGGATACGCTGCGAGCACCGCCTCGCCGACCTTATAGTTGATCGTCTGGGAATCCCAGGGATAGCTCTTGTCCGCACGGGTCGCGACGACCTTGAAACTGCCTGCAAAACCGGGATGCGCCTTGCCGAAATAGTCGACGGCAGCCGCAAGGAGTTCTTCCGGCGGCATCAGGTCCTTCCGGACCACCGGGCAGATCGCGCTGATCCCGAAGACCGTCTGCAGTTCGGCTTCCGCCTCAGCCCGGTCAAAGGGTTCCGAAGCGACCGCGTAGATCCGTCCGGAGTTCTTGCTGATGGCGAAGTCTCCGGGAATGCGCTTTAAGGCCGCGTTGATGCGGCTTACGAGCTTGTCTTCGAAGATGTAGCGGTTCTTGCCCTTGATGCCGATCTCCGCGTATTTGATGAGAAAAGCCTGATAATCCATGTTGTCGGCTCCTGTCGTTTATTTTCTGGTAAAGCGCCGAAGCAGGGGAAGCAGTTCTCCCACGGCGGCTGCGGCGGCTTCAAGTTCTTCGCGCTGCGTATAGGACGAAAGCGAGAAGCGCAGCGTTGAAGAGGCAAGCTCATCCGAAAGGCCGATCGCATGCAGCGTCGGGCTGACAGCCTTTTTATGGCTGGAGCAGGCCGAACCGGCCGAAGCGTAGATGCCCTTTTCCTCCAGGGCATGCAGCAGGACCTCGCTCCGGACACCCGGGAACGTCGCGCTGACGATGTGCGGTGCCGAAAGTTCCCTTTCGCGTGGGCCGTTGATCCGCACGCCGTCCAGACTTTCCAGTGCGTGCTGAAAGTACTCTTTCAGTTCATACAGGCCGGCGATCCTCTCGTCGAAACGTTCGTACGCAAGCTGCGCCGCCCTGCCCATGCCCACGATGCCGGGCATGTTTTCCGTACCGGAGCGGATACCCTTCTGCTGCTCCCCGCCGTAGATGATCGGCTCGATATGCACCCGGTCGCGGATGTACAGGAAGCCGATGCCCTTCGGACCGTGGATCTTGTGGCCGCTGGCCGTCAAAAGGTCGATCCCGCACTGTTTCGGGACGATCCTGATCTTGCCGTAAGCCTGGACCGCGTCCACGTGGAAAAGAATGCGGCTGTCAAAGGCCTTGACTCTTCTTCCGATCTCTTCAAACGGTTCGCGCGCACCGACTTCGTTGTTGACAGCCATCACCGAAACGAGGACCGTTTGCGGCGTGAGCGCCGCCTCCAGTTCATCAGGGGAAACGAGGCCGCGGGCATCGGTCCCGATCCGCGTCACGCGGAAGCCTTCCCGCGCCAGTTCCTCTGCCGCTGCGGAGACCGAAGGATGCTCCACTGCGGAAATGATCACATGATCGCCCTGCCGTTTTTTTGCTCTCGCGCCGCCGAGCAGGGCCAGATTGTTCGCCTCGGTCCCGCCGGAGGTAAAATAGATCTCACGGGGATCGGCCTTCAGCGGAGAAGCCACGCGCTCCTTCGCCTTTTTCAGCATCATCTCGGCATCCGAGCCTTTCCTGTGCAGTGAACTCGGATTGCCGTAGTCTTCGCCGAGAGCGGCCATCATCTCCTCGCGGACCTCGGGAGCCACCATCGTGGTGGCGGAATTATCCAGATAGATCTCCATTCAGTCCTCCATCATCAGCGTGCACATCGCGAGCACTGCCATGCCGGCCGTTTCGGTCCGGAGAATGCGCGGTCCGAGGGTGATGACATGTGCGCCCGCCTTTTCCAGCACTTCGATCTCGGCAGGGTCGAAGCCCCCCTCCGGTCCGATGAATACGGCACAGTCGCTGTTCTTCGGGACCTCCGCAAGGAGGCGCCTCGTCGCGGCGATGTCCCCGGCATTTTCGTAGGGAACGAGGACCGTCTCCATCCGTGAAGCCTTTTCCGCTGCCTTTGCGAAAGAAAGCGGCAGCTCCACGGAAGGAATGATGCGCCTTCCGGACTGTTTTGCCGCGCTCTCGGCGATTCGCTGCCAGCGCTCCGTCCGGGAGGCTTTCTTTTTTTCGTCAAGGCGCATGACGCAGCGTTTCATCTCGACAGGCACCACGGATGCAGCGCCGAGTTCCACGGCCTTCTGGATGATCAGTTCCATCTTGTCGCCCTTCGGCAGGCCCTGGAACAGGTGCAGCCTGACCGGACACTCCGTTTCCGCAAGTTCCTGCGGAAGCACTTTGCAGCGCACGAAACCGGGGCCGGCCTCTTCGATCTCGCAGAGGCTGTCCCTGTCACGTCCGTCAGCTACGACGATCCTGTCTCCTGTTTTCAGCCGAAGCACGTTCGTGATGTGATTCACGTCCGGACCGGTGATCGTGATCCGGCCGCTTTCGGCATTTTCCGAAGGGGCAAAGAAATGCTGCATTACTTGAACAGTCCCTTCTTCTTTTTCTCCGAACCGGTGAGCGTTCCGCCGCAGGCACTGTCAAAGGCCTGCAGGGCTTCCTTCTGCTCCCTGTTCAGGCGGTCCGGGACCTGTACCATGAAGGTCACGTACTGGTCGCCCCGCTCGTTCCGGCGCGGTACGGGAACACCCTTGCCGCGCAGGCGGATGCGGGTGTTCGGCTGGGTCCCGGCGCGGAGCTCATACTCCACCGGGCCGTCGATCGTCTCAAGACGGATCGTATCGCCGAGCGCCGCCTGGGCGAACGAGATCGGTACGGAAGTATAGATGTCATATTCCTCGCGGCCGAAACTCGGATGGCTTGCCACGCGCACCTGCACGAGCAGGTCGCCGCGTTCGCCGCCGTTTGTTCCGGGTTCGCCGTATCCGGGCACACGGATGCCTTCACCGTCGTCAATGCCGGCGGGGATGTCAGCCGTAACGGTCTTCTTGCGCGTAACGTAGCCCGTGCCGAAGCACTTCGGGCACTTGTCTTTAATGATTTTTCCGCTGCCGCCGCAGGACGGGCAGCCCCGCTGCGTCTGCGCCATGCCGAAGATCGTGCGCTGGGTGAGCGTAACGACGCCCTTGCCGCCGCACTCCTTGCAGGTCACGGGACTCGTACCGGGCTTGCAGCCGCTGCCGCCGCAGTTCGCGCAGGCTTCCTTGTAGTTGATCTCAACATCCTTTTTGACGCCCTTCATCGCTTCCATGAAAGTGATGCGGACGGTCGTCTTGACGTTCGCGCCTCTCCTGGGAGCGTTGGGATTTGCACTCCGGCTGCTGCCGAAACCGCCGAATCCGCCGAAGGCACCGCCGAATGCGCCGCCGAAAAGGTCGCCGAAGAGATCGCCGAACATGTCGGCGTAATCCGCGCTGCTGTATTCAAATCCACCGGCACCGCCGCTGCCGTCAAAGGCAGACATGCCGTACTGGTCGTATTTCGCTCTCTTATCCGGATCGCTCAGGACGGCATAAGCCTCCGAAGCTTCCTTGAACTTCGCCTCAGCGTCCTTATCACCGGGATTCATGTCCGGATGGTACTTCTTTGCGAGGACACGGTAGGCCTTCTTCAGTTCTTCCTCCGTGGCCGTCTTCGAAACCCCTAAGACCTCGTAAAAGTCACGCTTTTCCGCCATAGAGATCCCTCCTTGTTCTTTTCCGTTTTACACACCTTTGGGGAACGGCCCGAAAGCCGTCCCCCGCGGTGCGAAGATCAGTGCTTTTTATTCGTTATCGTTTCAGACTTCCTTAAAGTCCGCGTCCTGGACGTCATCGTCGCCGTGCGGTGCACCGTTCATGTCGGAACCGCCCTGGAAGCCTCCTCCCTGGAAGCCGCCGCCCTGCTGTGCGCCGCCCTGCGCCTGCTCGTAGACCTTGGCGAAGAGCTGCTGCGCGCTGTTCATCAGACGTTCGCGGCCGTTCTTCAGGGCATCGATCTGGCTGTCAGTCAGCTGGTCGCTGTCCTTGGTCTCTTCGACCGTCTGCTTCAGGGAAGCAATGTCGGCCTCGACGGCGCTCTTGGCGGAAGGATCCAGCTTATCGCCGACGTCCTTCATGGCCTGCTCGGTCTGGAAGATGATCGAATCGGCGTCGTTCCGCGCATCGATGCCTTCCTTGCGGCGTTTGTCCTGCGCCTCGAAGGCCGCCGCTTCACGCACGGCCTTGTCGATGTCGGCTTCACTCATGTTGGAGCCGCCGGTGATGGTGATGTGCTGTTCCTTGCCGGTGCCCAGATCCTTTGCGGACACGTTCACGATGCCGTTCGCATCAATGTCGAAGGTGACTTCGATCTGCGGAACGCCGCGGCGTGCGGGCGGGATGCCGTCCAGACGGAACTGGCCAAGGCTCTTGTTGTCGCGGGCAAACTGACGCTCGCCCTGCAGGACATTGATGTCCACGGCGGTCTGGTTGTCGGCAGCCGTCGAGAATACCTGGCTCTTCTTGGTCGGGATGGTGGTATTCCGTTCGATCAGCCTGGTGGCAATGCCGCCCAGGGTCTCGATGCTAAGGGACAGAGGCGTCACGTCCAGCAGCAGGATGTCGCCCGCACCGGCATCGCCGGCGAGCTTGCCGCCCTGGATGGAGGCGCCGATCGCGACGCATTCATCGGGGTTCAGGGACTTGTTCGGTTCCTTGCCGGTCAGCTGTTTGACCTTTTCCTGCACGGCAGGGATACGGGTCGAGCCGCCCACCAGAAGGACCTTCGCGATATCGGCGGCAGTGAGGCCTGCGTCACGCAGCGCGTTCTGCACCGGGACCGCGGTCCTGTCGACCAGTTCGCGGGTCAGTTCGTCGAATTTGGCCCGGGTCAGGTTCATGTCCAGATGCTTCGGGCCGTCGGCGGTCGCCGTGATGAACGGCAGGTTGATGTTGGTGGTCGTGGCGGAAGACAGTTCCTTCTTAGCCTTCTCAGCGGCTTCTTTCAGCCTCTGCATGGCCATCTTGTCACCGGACAGGTCCACGCCTTCCTGGCGTTTGAATTCCTGGATCATCCAGTTAATGACCTTGTTGTCGAAGTCGTCGCCGCCGAGCATGGTGTCGCCGTTCGTGGAAAGCACTTCGATGACGCCGTCGCCGATGTCGATGATGGACACGTCGAAGGTACCGCCGCCGAGGTCGTAGACCATGATCTTCTGCTCTTTTTCGTTATCCAGACCGTAGGCAAGGGCTGCCGCGGTGGGTTCGTTGATGATACGCTTGACGTCAAGGCCCGCGATCTTGCCGGCGTCCTTGGTCGCCTGACGCTGTGCGTCGTTGAAATAAGCGGGAACCGTGATAACGGCTTCGCTGACGCTCTCGCCCAGATAACTTTCCGCATCCGCTTTCAGCTTCTGCAGGATCATGGCCGAGATTTCCTGAGGGGTATAGCTCTTGCCGTCGATCGTCGTGCGGTAATTGGACCCCATCTTACGCTTGATCGAAGAGATCGTGCGGTCGGAGTTCGTCACGGCCTGACGCTTTGCGGGTTCGCCGACGAGACGCTCGCCGGTCTTGGAAAATGCCACGACGCTGGGGGTGGTGCGGACGCCTTCATTATTGGCGATGACGACGGGTTTGCCGCCTTCCATCACGGCGACGCAGCTGTTTGTCGTACCTAAATCGATACCGATGATCTTGCTCATGTTTTTATCCTCCTGTCAAGTAAAGTAATTGTCTCAGTTTTTATATGTCAATCGCTAGTTCGCGACTTTTACCATGCTGTAGCGGATGACCGCGCCCTTCATCGTGTAGCCCTTCTGGAGTTCCGCGGTGACGACGTTGTCGTCCTCGCCTTCGACTTCTTCATGCATCACGGCGTAATGCAGGTTCGCGTCAAAAGGCTTTCCGAGTGCTTCGATCGGCTTCACGTCCAGGTCGTCCAGCTGCTTCATCAGCTGTTTGTAGACCTTGTCCATGCCGGCGGCAAAAGGCTCCGCCTTCTGCTCTTCGGTAAGGCCTGCGAGCCCTCTTTCGAAGCTGTCCACGATCGGCAGGATCTTCAGGACCACGTCGCGCGCCCCCATGTCGAACTGCGCTGCCTTTTCCTTATCCGTACGCTTCCGGTAGTTGTCGAATTCGGCCATCTGGCGCTGGAGCCGGTCCGTCAGGGATGCGACCTGTTCTTCCTTTGCCTTCAGTTCCTTCTCGGCCTTTTCGGCGCGGGTGTTTCGGAAGAATCTTCCTTTTTCCTTTTCTTCCTTTTCCGGTTTTTCATCCGCCTGTGTTTCTTCGGCGGTCACTGCCGGATCTTCTGCGGGAGCCGCGTCCGCGGCCGCCCCGGAAGCCTCCGGGCTCATTTCCTCTTCACGGATCTCTTCGTCTTCGGAAACTTTCTTTTCATTATCTTCTGACAAAGCTTATTCCTCCGGTTTCTTAAATATTCCGTCCAGCTGGTTCATGGTCGCCTTCAGGGTTTCCACGACCTTCTGGTAGTCCATGCGTCTCGGTCCGATGATGCCGATCTTGCCCTGCACGCCATCGCCCATCTGGTAGGTGGCGGTCACGACGCTGCAGTCCTTCATGGATTCCACCGGCACCTCGTCGCCGATGTAGACCTGAATGTCCTGCTTGCTGCCGTCCGGCGAAACGACGCCGAGTGCGGTGCCGAGTTCCTTCTTTTCCTCCAGGACATTGATCAGGTTGCTGATCTTCTCGTTGTCGGCAAGTTCCGGATACTTGAAGATGTTCGTCGCACCGCTGGTGTAGACCGGCATGCTGTCTTCCTTGTCGAAGGCGCCGGCCACGGCATCCAGGACCTTTACGGCAATGTCGGCGTACTCACCGGCTTCCTCCTTGACCTTCGTGATCAGGGGAAGGTTGATCTCCTCGACCGAAAGGCCGTTCAGGTTGCTGTTCAGGCTGAAATTGAGGTGCCCCAGCGTTTCCTGATCGAGTTCGCAGCCGATGTCCAGGATGTTGTTCTTCACGATGTTGCCGTTCAGAACGATGACCGCGAGCAGCTTTCCGCCGCCCATCGCAGACAGCTGGATGAATTTCAGCTTGTTCTGCTTGTAGTGCGGACCGGTCACCATGGTGGTGTACTGCGTATTTGCGGCAAGCACCTGCGCCATGCGCATCAGCATCTCTTCCACGCGGTCCATGCGCTTGCTGAGAAGCTGTTCCATGTGCGTCGCGGGGAGCTGCGGACCTTCAGCCGCCGTAAGACCCGTTTCCTCATTCGTCAGCAGATGATCCACGTAAAGGCGGTAGCCTTTGTCGGTTGGCACGCGTCCGGCTGAAGTATGGGGCTGAACGATGAGACCCATTTCTTCCAGATCGGCCATTTCATTGCGGATCGTCGCCGGGGAGTAATTCAGATCATTCATCTTGGAGATCGTTCGGGAGCCCACGGGTTCGCCGGTATCCTGATAGTTCTGAATGATGGCCAGCAGTATTTTCCGTTTTCTGTCGTCCAGTTCCATGACCCTTCTCCTTACCGTGTTAGCACTCAAACGCATAGAGTGCTAACATCTGCGTATAACATAACACCCTCTTCGGTCTTTGTCAACGGATTTATGTTTTTTTTATGGAATATTTTTTCGCTGTTTCGCATCGGTCCGGCTTGACTTGCCGGCGTTCGATTTTATAATGAATAGAGAATAAAGAACATGAACGGAGGTGTCTGATGCTGAAACTCGTACTGCTTGACTGCGAAAGCATTGGTCTTGACATTTCCATGGACGCGTTCCGCGCCTACGGTGAGCTAGTCATTTATCCGAATACCGCACCGGATGAGATCGCCGGGCGCGTCCGGGATGCCGATGTCGTCCTGACCAACAAATGCCGCCTGAACGCGTCCAATCTGGCTGAAGCCGATAAACTGAAGCTGATCTGCATTGCAGCGACCGGTTTTGACAATATCGACATGGCCTGGTGCCGCGAAAGGGGCGTTGCCGTCTGCAATGTCAAAGGCTACTCCACCGACTGCGTGGCGCAGCTGACTGTTGCCATGGCGCTCTCCCTAGCCATGCATCTGCCCGAATACGGCCGCTATGTTTCGGACGGCAGCTATACCGCATCCGGCCGCTTCAATCAGCTCTCTCCCGCCTTCCACGAACTGCGCGGCAAGACCTGGGGCGTCGTCGGCGCCGGCAACATCGGCATGCAGGTCGCGCGCGTCGCGGAAGCGCTCGGCTGCCGCGTGATCGTATATCAGCGCCACCCGAACAGCTTCTATCCGACCGTCTCGCTCGAAGAGCTGTGCCTCTCCGCAGACGTCATTTCGCTGCATGTCCCGCTCAATGAATCGACACGCGGACTGATCGGTGCGCGCCAGATCGAGCTCATGAAGGACGGCGTCATGCTGATCAACGTTGCCCGCGGCGCAGTCACCGATGAAAAGGCCGTCGCCATGGCTGTCGAATCCGGGCGGATCGGCGCTTTCGCCTGTGACGTCTACAGCACGGAGCCCTTCCCGGAAACGCATCCCTTCTACGCCATCAAGGATAAGCCCGGCGTGCTGCTTACCCCGCACATGGCCTGGGGCGGTGTGGAGACCCGCATCCGCCTGATCCGCGAGATGGCGGAAAACATCAAAGCCTTTCTCGAAGGCGAACGGAGGAACCGCGTCGACTGAGTCCTTCCGCGTGAAAAGCCGGTTCCCGGCAGAAATAAAAGGGCCTGTGAAAAAATGAGCGATCATTTTTCGCAGGTCCTTTTTCTATGCCTGTATTAATACCATCAAGGTCGAAATCTGAAAAAGAGAGTATAA
>CACWLA010000027.1 GCA_902761665.1 uncultured Lachnospiraceae bacterium
TATGCCGCGGGCGACTGCACCGGAAGACCCTACCAGATCGCGAAGGCCGTGGGCGAAGGCAACGTCGCCGCCCATGAGATGCTGGACTATATGGCAAAAAAATAAGCGTATTTAATGCAAACCGGGCAGCCCGTACGGGGCTGCCCGGTTTGTTCTTGTTTCTGCTGCGCGCACTCAGGCTTTTTTTGCTGTTTCCCATTCTTCCCGGCTGACCGACCAGTAGATGAGGTCGCGGGGACGGCCGAGGTATTCGAGTTCCTTCTCCGAGAGGCGGTCGAAATGCATGCCGCATTTTTCCATCACGCGGCGCGAAGCCTCATTTTCGGGAAAGAAGGAGGCGCAGACGGACTGCATGCCGCGTTCTTCGAAAAGATATTCCAGAAAACGGCGGACGGCCTCGGTCACGTAACCGCGGTTCCAGTACGCAGAGCCGATCCCGTAGCCGATCTCGCAGGCGCCGTCCTTCTCATCGAAGGAAAGAATGATGCCGATGAGCTTTCCGCTTTCTTTCAGCCGGACCGCGAACATGCTCTCATTCGTCACGTATGAGGAGACATCCACCTCTTCCGGCGTCTCCGCGTATCTGCAGATGAAGGTCTCCAGCACTTTTTTGTCGTGAGAGATGTTTTCAAAATAATCCTGCCGGTCCGTTTCCCGGATCCGGTCGAGGATCAGCCGTTCGGTCTCCACTGTCTGATCTCCTTCCGCCGGCAATTACCTGATCCCGTACATTTCGTCCATGATCTCATGCAGGGCGGCGTACGGGTCGTCCCGCATGGCAGTCTCATCTCCGAATTCCATCACGCGGAGATCGCCGGAGACTTCGTCCCAGGCCGGAAGGCCGCTGCCGTTCGGGTCGCCGGTCTTAATGAAGTTCATGAAATACTGCTTCATCTGGGCGCTCAGTTCGCGGTCGCGGGCGTCATAGAGGCGGGAATCCTCCGGGATGTTGCCGTAGAGGTAGACTTCCTCGCCGCTGTGCCAGTCGCCGAGCCGTCCGTTCGTCTTCGTGAACCAGTAAACGTAGGACGGAACGTTATTTTCCTGCCCCTGCCTTGCGAGGCAGTAGTGGCCGTAGGAGAAGAGGAGGACGGAATCGATCTCAGCCCAGTTCTTCTTCGCTTCGGCGTCCGTCTTCGCAGGATAGATCTCCAGAACCTTTTTCGCATACTCCTCGGGGAAGACCGTGCGGATCTTCTGCTCGTAATTCTTCAGGTTCGCCTGGGAGAAGAGGATGAAGGGCGCCGCCTCCTCGCCGTTGAAGCCGTGCATCAGGGCTTCCTCGTTGCATTCCCCGGCAGCATAGGCTTCGTACGGTGTCTTCGTGAGGGCATAGCCGTCGACCGTGATGTGGTGCTGGACTGCCATCTCGCCCACGATCTTCTCGGCGGGCAGGGCGCGCAGCTCTTCGATCGTCGAAACGCCGAGGCGCTCCTTGGTCTTTTTGCCGTCGGCAAGAGCCTTGTCCATCAGACGGAAGGAGTGCGCGGGCTTCGGTGCACTTACCGTCGAACTTTCCATGACGGCGCGGCGGAAGAGGCCTTTCGCGAGCGGCGAGGTGCAGATGGCGCTGACGGAGGCGGAACCGGCCGATTCGCCGGAGACGGTCACGTTCCCTGGATCGCCGCCGAAGGCGGAGATGTTTTCCTGCACCCACCTGAGGGCGGCGATCTGGTCCAGGAGGCCGTAGTTGCCGGTCGTGCCGTTCGGCGATTCCGCCGCCAGCGCTTCGTCGGCGAAGTAGCCGAACACGCCGAGGCGGTAGCCCATGTTGACGACGACCACCCCGTCATGCGCAAGGCTCGCGCCGCTGTAGTCCTGGTACCAGGGCTGGCCGGTCTGGAGGGAGCCGCCGTGCACGTAGACGAGGACGGGAAGGTCCTTCACGTCTCCGGCCGGCTTCCAGATGTTGAGGTAAAGCGAATCCTCGCTGACCGGCGGACGCCAGTTGTCCGTCAGCGAGATCTTATAGTCGTGATAGCCGATGATCTGTGCGAGGGAGTCATAATATACGGAGTTTCTTACCTGCATCGACATCGGAGCAAAATGATCGGCGGCAAGGATGCCGCTCCAGGGCTCCGCCGGCCGCGGCTCGCGCCATCTGAGCTCTCCCACGGGCGGTTTTGCGTAAGGGACGCCGGCGTAGACTTCGACCTTCTTATCCGCCGTATAAATGCCGGTCAGGTCGCCCATCGCAGTATGGAGAACCTGTGTCACGCCGCCGTTTTTTCCCTGGACCGCAGGGACCGCGCGGATCGGAGGCTGCGAGATGAGGAGGATCACGGCAAAGACGGCAAACAGCCCCAACCAGGCCGCGAAGCGGACGAGCCGGCGGCTCCCGGAGAGTTTCTTCGCGCGGAGGAAGATGAATGCGGCGAGGGCGGCAAGGAAAAGCCCCCAGCCGAGGAGCGTGTGCTTCCCCAGTTCCAGCGCGGCGGCCGTGACCAGGGCAAAAAGCGCGAGAAGGACCTTCCAGAGGATCCTGCCCGGCGCACGGGTTTCTTTCTTGTTTCGTTCAGCCATGTTCGTCTGCCGCGGGCGCGGCACTCCTTTATGTATTGCGGATCCATTATAGCAGAAAAACGCGGCGAAGAGGACTCCTTCTTGAAAGAACGCCAGGAAAATGCTATGCTTTTTCCGTAACCTGCAAGCTTTTCCTGACAGGAGGAACGTATGAAATCACTGAAAAAGGCCTGGATAGGGCTCGCCGCGTGTGTCGCGGCGGTTTTTCTCTGCATGTTTTTCGCAAACCGCGTCCAGACCGGCGGCGGAGGCATCCGGGTCACGGAGGGCGTGATCGACAGTTCGGACGTGGGACAGATCGCCTACAAACTGTATACCCCGTACAACGCGACGAAGGATAACCCTGCCCCCGGCGTACTGCTGCTGCACGGCTACCAGAACGACCACGAGACCTGCGCAGCCTATGCAATCGAGCTCGCGGGCCGCGGCGCCGTCGTGATGGCAATTGACGAATTCGGCCACGGCAGGACCGAGCCGGGCATGATCAAACGCGGCTACACCAACCACACGGTCAAGGTCAATTACGGCGAGGACAGCGTGGAGACCGGAACCTATAAGACCATCGGCGGGCCGATCCGCTACCGCCTGCTCCTCAATTTCTCCAACCTGAGCTTCTTCAACGATCATTATTCGAAGGGCACGGACGGGAGCGAAGTTATTGACAGTTCGATGGGCGGCGTCGCGGCATACGCGGTGCTCGCGACCATGGACAACGTGGACCCGACCCGCCTTGCCGTGAGCGGCCACTCGATGGGCACCTGGGCGTCCTGGACCGTCTCGGCGGTCTACGCCGGCGTAACCGATGAACAGGGACGCGACATCACGCCGAAGGCGACCGTGCTGCAGTGCGGTGAGCTTTTCACCGATGATATCTACGATAAGTCTCCGATCTTTGGCAGGGACATCTATTTCAACAATGTTCTGCTCCTGCAGGCGAAATGGGACGAGTTCAACTATTTCCGCGACTATAAGAACACGGTAAATGACGAACTCCTCACTTCCCCTCTCCGGCTTTCCTTCCTGGGAACGAGCGGCAAGGCGGAGTGGAACAAGACCTACGGTTCGTTTGAAGACGGTACGGCAAGGCGGATGGAGCTTCTCTACACGAACCACCGCTTGACGACGCACCATAAGGGCGGCCTTGCCGTCGCCCTTGACTGGTTCAGCAATGCGATCGGTTTCCCGGCTTACGAAGGCATGCCGAATGCCCGCACGAGCTACGACCAGACGGCGATGACCAAGGAATGGCTCGTGCTTGCGGCAACGCTGCTCGCGATCGGCTCCATGCTGCCGCTTGCGGAGATCCTCCTTGGGACGAAGTTCTTCGGGGAAGTCCGGCAGGCACTGCCGCCGGCTGAAAACGTGAAGCCGAAGAAGGCCTGGACCCGCGGCGCCGTCATCACCATCCTCATCGCTGCCTTTACCTATCCCTTCATGACGCAGCTCGGCCAGGGGCTCCTGCCTCTTCCCGAGAAGAAGATCTTCCGCATGACCATCGGCAACGGCTTCGTCGGCTGGTACAGCCTGCTGATCATCATCATGGTCCTCATCACGGTCTTCGGACGCCGGAAGGCCGTGAAAAAGGCCAAAGCCGCGGGGACGGAGCCGCCGGCTTTCAACTGGAACGAGATCGGCTTCGCGGGAACGGAGGCGCCGGAGAAGTTCTCCTGGAAACTTTTCGGCAAGGGAGCGCTCCTTGCCCTTTGCGTGACCGGCTTCATGTACCTGCAGGTCGTCCTCTATGAAAAGCTTTTCATGCTGGACTTCCGCTTCATCTGGCCCTTCTTCAAGAGTTTCAGCTGGGTGCGTCTCGGCCAGTTCTTCGTCTACATCCCCTTCTTCGCGGCCTTCTACCTGCTGAACAACAGCAAGATCTTCGCAGGGCTCAGGACAAAGGCGGCGTACGAATCCGGCGCGCGGGGCTTCTTTGCGAGCTGGCTCCGCTACGCCCTCCTGATGGTCGGCGGCACCCTCGTCGTGATCCTGATCGAGTACATCCCGTTCTTTGCTGGACTCGGCCCGGGCGCAGACCTTCTTTTCGGTTCGACCTTCGGCGGCCCGTTCATGAGCCTCCTTATCGTCTTCGCGCCGCAGGTCCTCGTCTTCAGCCTGATCGGCACGTATTTTTACCGCAAGACCGGCAATGTCTATACCGGCGCGATGGTGATCGCCATCCTTGCCTGCTGGATCGTGACCGGCGGCTCGGCCATGCTGTAAAAAACAGGTAAATATACAAAAAAGCAGGCCTTCCCCAAGGCCTGCTTTTTGCTGCAGAGAAATGATCCGGGAGACCGCTTGCCCCGCCCGGCTGCAGTCCTGCTTTGAACCGGCATTGGGACGGCCGGCTGACGGCACATGCGCCGGCAAGCGCAGGCTCCGGATAAAAACCGCGCCTTCCTCTGCGCGGTTTTTACCGAGGTTCAGCGAAAACGCATCCGGCATTTTCGCGGTTCACGAGGCTGCCGGAAAGCCTGCGCAAAGCCGCCGCATTAACCGTGCCGTCCCGGGCGGACCGTCTGCCGATGAAGGGCAGGACTGTAGCCGGGCGGGATGAACCACATCCGTCACGGCTGCGATGTGCCGCCTTCCCCAGAGCAGAGGACTGCAGCCGGGCGGGATGAGGGCGGGATGAAGGAGAGGACAGAGCGCCGGAATCAGTTCTTCGGCGCGCGGTAGAACTCGAAGGTCCCGCCGCTGTTCGTCATTTCCAGGTGCCCGGCACCGTTGATCCGGAAGGTTGCCGTGCCGGTCGCCTTATCCGGCGCGTTTTTCCCGAAATCAATGGTCAGCACGCCGGTCTTCGGATCGTAGTCGAAATACTTGATCTCCAGCCAGCGGGACTTGGCGGTGTTCCACTGGTCGTAGTAGCCTTCGTATTCCCCGAATTCGTTGTCCTCTTCCAGGTAGATCAGCCCCAGCACCCAGTCGCCGGGTTTGATCTTCTCCCAGGGAGTCTGGACCGGGATCCACATGTCGGTGAACTTGGCGAGGTCATTTGCCATCTCCCTGTGAACGGTAAAGGAGAAGGGATCGGAGACTTCGCCCATCAGCTTCGTTCCGTCTGCCGTCAGCACGTATTCGCAGAGCGTAAAGGAAAGTTTGATCTCATCCACGTCCGGCTCCGCGTCCTTGAAGAAGTCCTTCTTGGGCAGTTTGTACTCCTTCTTGAAGAAACTGTTGGAGATCTCTTTTTCGATCTTTCCGCCGCCGGGAGTCTGTATGGTCAGAAGGAAGCCGTCGATGACCTTCGTATTCGCCGCCGGGCTCAGTTCCGGGAAGGTGAAGACCAGGTCGTCCTTGGCCTCTTTCATGGCAGGCGTTTTGGTCTTGTCCAGCACGTAAAGGTAATATCCGTTGCGGTCGCCGACGTTGTTCAGGCCGGCCGTGAGCTCCAGAATGTTGCGGTGACGCTTTTGGCTGTCCAGGGCGGAGTCGGAGAGCGCGGGGATATAGGCGCCCTTGGTAAAGAGGGTGAACGGATCGGCCGGGAGCAGCTGCGTGTCCGGCAGATCGGAAGCAAAGCCGCCGTCCGGCACCATGAGGAGGATCATCGGAGTGATCTGTTTCTGAATGAAGCCGCGGATGGCGCTCGAGTAAGGCCCTTCCGGCCTCACTTCCGTGTGATAGGCTTTGCCCTTTTCGATCCAGGTGTAAGGATAGGGATCGTATTCCTTTTCGTTTTCCCGGTACTGTTTGGATAAGGCGTTCTTGTTCGCGCGGATGAAGAGTTTGTAGCAGGTGGCGAATTCAGTCGGATTCAGATCGAAAAGCTTCATGATCGGCGCAGAGATGCCGCCTTCCTTGACGCTGCTGATCGCGTTCATCATCCGTCCGCCCCACATGATCCTTCCGGTCCTTTCCTCCAGGAAGGCGATGAATTCTCCCAGGTTGTAGCCTTCATGCTGCATCACGAGCGTACTGTCACCGGGCGCGTAATATTTATCAACAGGCAGCTTCAGCGTGGACCAGTAACTGGTGGGATTCATTTCCATCTTGGAATCCCAGTCGATGATTCCGGCAGCCTGAAAATGAAGGGCAGCCCGCCGTTCGACCACGATCGCCGTCATTTCGTCGAAACGCACGGAATCCGTCCAGAAGTAGCGGTAGCCGCGCTGGCAGACGTGCAGCATCTCGTGCACCATGGTCACCAGGAAGGTGTCCCGGGCTGCCTGCCCGCCGCGCTGGACGGCCCCGAGATTGATCTCCACCCAGGGGGTCTTGACCTTGCGCGACATGGCGGTGGCGAGGTTGCCGCCGGCAGAAGTGGAGGTGATTTCGACCACGTTCGTGGGGATCTTCATGTACTCCTCTTCCTTCAGGTACTTGTAGGCCATGTCGATGCAGCCGACGGCATAGTCCACGGTATCGGGAAGATTGATCTCTTTCTGGAGCTTCAGGTATTCCGGATCCTTCTGAATGGCCTCCAGGACCACCTCATCCACGGTCTTGTTGCGGGAGAAGATATTCAGAATGTTCGACGCGTTGAAGAGCTTGTCTTCCTCATACTGCTTGTAGAGTTCCTGCGCCCGCGCTCTGTATTTCGCGCTGATCTCCTCCATCTTCTTTATATTGGCTTCTTCGTCGATGCCCAGATCGGCCGGAGCCCAGCGGAGGGTATAGGAACCGTATTTGTTCGCGCAGTTCAGTTCGGACATCTTCTTCTTTGCATCGTAAAAGTACTTCATGGGAGCCGTAAACTCCTGCTGGTACCAGTTCTTGACGATGGGATAGCCGTAATAGACGATGCCGGTCACGATGAGGCCGCGCAGGATCCAGTCGCCGACCACCAGCAGTGTGATGCTGTTCTGGTCTGCGCTGTAGGTGAGTTTTCCGTTTTCCACGCGGGAGGCATACTGATAATAACTGCCGTCGTCCGCCACGCGGTACACGCACAGATAGTCGCTGAAGACTTCGCTGATGCCCAGGGCTTTCAGGTCCAGCGTCACGCTGTAGCTGCCCGGGATGACTTCGTCGTCCGCGAGCCCTGCATCCACCTCCCAGCCGGCGATGGCCATGTATCCCTCTTCCTCCAGCGCGGCGACGGTGTTCAGAAGCGTTCCCGTTCCGTCAGCTTCGGTCAGCGGCGTCATTTTGACTTCGGTATCTTGCCAGAAGGCATTTTTCGGTGCAGTGACCGTAATGCCCGGACAGGGGGAGGCATTCACCGCCTTGCTGCTGCCGAGAACGACCGTATCGCCGGGATCGGGTTTTACGGAGGGCTCGGTTCCCGGCAACGACGGGTCGATGACCACGGCGCCGGTGCCTCCGCCCGGATCCCCGCCGATTCCGCGGATCCATTTCGTGACGAAGCCGGGCTTAACGAAACCGGTGTAAAGGAGAGCGGCGACCAGAACGAGGGACAGGAGCTTTTTGAGGCAGCCGCCTTTCTTCTTAGGCGCGCGAACAGCCCAGGATTGCTCCCGGGCTGTTTTCTGTTCCTTATTCCATTGTTCAGCCGCCTGCTGCGGCGTCGAAACGCGCTGCCCGGCCGGCCGGCTCCAGTTTTGGTTATTATTCTGCGCAGCCTGCTGCCGCGCCTGCTGGGCGGGCGGGATGGGCTGAGACGGCTGCGCCTGCTGCCTCTGCGGCGCGGAGGCAGAACCCTGCACGGCGGGCTGGGGGCTTCCGCATTTCGTGCAGAAGACGGCCTCGTCAGGCAGGGGGCTGCCGCATTTGATACAGAACTTGCTCATGGCTTGCTCCTTGCCTGATCTCCTCAGGCGGGTCGGTATTTATTTGTTGATGATCTGAGCTCTTTCGCAGCGGGCTTTGATATAGTCCCAGACGAAATCGAAGTCCTCATCCTCGCACCAGACGCGGTTGTTGCTCAGGCCTTCGCGAAGGACGATCGTGTTCTTCCTGCGGATGCCGGTCAGTTTTTTGGTCCCCTTGAACGCCGTGTACATGGCGTTCCGGTTCCCGTGCGTCATGCCGATGCCGATGGTGGTGAGGTTGCCGCTCGCCGCGCCGGCAAGCACCAGGAGGTCGCCGATGATGGAGGCTTTCTTCGCCTGCTTGGCCTGCTGCTCGTGCAGGATGCCTTTCTCGTCCAGGGTGAAGATGACGCAATACTTGCCGCCCATCATCGCCGCATAGAGAAGGTAGCCGAGGATCGAAAGACCCAGGAAGATGGCAGCCATGATGCCGCCCATCTTCAGGACGTCCGCGTAATTGTGGTCGCCGAAGAGTTCGACGATCAGGAAAATGACCATTCCGCCGAGGATGACGCCGCCGAAGATCTTGAGAATGGTCCAGAAGACCCACAGGTTCTTCATCAGGCCCAGCTCGTAGACCCAGCGGTACTTGCCGTCCGTGCAGAGGAGCACGTTCTTGCTGACGAAGGGATCGGAGCCGTCGATGCCTTCCGTTTTCCAGCGTTTGGGCTCATAAGGTACGGGATCGACAGGGACGGCAGCCGGTGCGGGCGCCGCGGGCGCCGGAGCGGCCTGCTGTGTGGGTTCTTCGTTCACGGCGGGCTGTTTTGCGCCGCATTTGCTGCAGAACACGGCTTCATCGGGCAGTTCGTTTCCGCATTTAAAACAATATTTCATTTCTGTCCTCCAATTCATTGGATCGTGTATTGGTTAGGTGAAGACCGTGCCGCTTCGGCAGCGATCGTGGATCCGTTCATGCGGCGCGGAGAGCGCCAGGGCGTTGTTGTGCAGACCGGAATCGGGTGCTGCGGGATACGGCGGGATCAGCGGCCAAACCAGGGGAAAAGCGAACTCTTTCCCTCGATGTGCAGGTGCGTGATCGGAGTGAAGCTGTTATCAACAAGATGCCAGACCTGATACGGTACCTGTGCGATGACATCGGTATCCGGAAGGGTTTCCATGACGACATATTGCCGGACGTCATCGAGCGGACTGTCGGAAAGCAGGTAGATCGCTTTTTCTGCACTGGTGTTCTGGACTTCGATCACCGTAGCCGCCGCATAGATATCCAGCGTGACGCTGCTGTCGATCATGATGCAGGAAGGAGAGTATTCGCCTATCAGGATCAGACCAACCTGCATCGACCGGGAAGTGTTGATGGCGAGAGATCCGCTGCCGGTAAAGTGCACGCTGCCGCCGGTGTAGAATCCCCAGATCTCGAAGTCTTCCGTCAGTTCATTCTCGCCGATCAGTTCGACCGTGAAGCTGTTGCCGAGGAGGTTCGCAAAGATCGTGCCGCCGTGGTAGTTGTTCAGCGTCAGCGTGTTCGTGGACGGATCATAGGAGATCCCTTCCCGTGACACGGTGGGCTCGTCGTAGGCAGGGTTGAAATAAATGAATTCGTAGGTGTCCGTGGCCCGGTTGGCGACCTGCACATAGTCTTCGTTTATCACCCCGTAGCCCGGTACCGGTGAGTTCGGGTTCGGATTCGGCAGGTCCGGGAAGGAACTGTCGCCGCCTACCGGAATGCCCGGCAGTTCGGGATCTTCCGGCACTTCGCCGCCGATGTGGATGTGGTTTACCTTTTTTCCTTCGTTATCAACGGGATACCAGATGCTGTACATACCCGGAACGGTTCCGGACGGTTCTTCCATGCTGCCTGAAATGTACTGCCGTACGCCTTCGAGAGGCTCGTCCGACGCGTAGTAAACGGCTTTCTCTGCGGACGTATCGGAAATCCAGAAAGCGTAATCGGAACCGTACAGGTCCATCGTGACCGTGCTGTCGATCATGAGGCAGGTCTCACTGTAGATCCCGCGCATCGTGAGACCGGAGGTTTCCACCGTGCTGTTCAGAGAAAGATAGCCGTCACCGGTGAAATGAATGCTGGAGCCGAGATAATCTCCCTGAATATGGATACCTTCATTCAGCACGTTTCTGCCGATGAGCCGGATCGTGAAGCCGTTGCCCATGTTGCTGATCTCGAGCCTGCCGCCGCTGTAGTTGTTCATCGTCAGGGTGTTGCTTGCCGGATCATAGCTGAGGCTGTTCGTGTTCATCGGCCCGATGTTGTAATCGGGAAGATAAAATTGCTCGAAATCACTGCCATAAGGTGTTTCGAAAAAAATGATCTGCGGAGCGTATCTGACGCCGTCCGGACTGGTCCCGCCCGGTTCCAGGTTCGTCAGATTCGGATAAGACGCATCGCCGCCGATCGGAAGGCCGGGCAGTTCGGCAGACGGTTCCGTTTCCGGCGGTTCCTCGCCGCCGATGTGGATCTCTCTTATGATATCGCCTCTCATATTGATCGACAGCCAGTCGTAGAAGGTGCCCGGAACAGTCGGGGCGGATTCACCGCTGTCCCGTTCCATGAAGAGATCCGGAACCGTGTCTGAAAGGTAATAAACCGGTTTTTCTGCCGAGGTATTCCAGACTTCGATCGCATGATCACCTTTAATGTACATGGAGACCGAACTGTCGATCATAATGCAGGCTGCTGCGTTTCCGGCGTCCAGAAAGATACCGGTAGATGAGAGCCACTTGCGGTTCACATACAGATACCCATCTCCGGTAAAGGTTACGCTGCCGCTGGTAAGATCGCCGAAGATTTTTATGCCGCTGTCCAGTGTGTTCGTGCCGATGAGACGGATCTTAAAGGCACTGCCCATGCTGCGGATCTCGATCCAGCCGCCGCTGTAATTGTTCAGCGTCAGCGTATTTGAGGCGGGATCATAGAATATGTCATCCCTGCCCGTAGGATGGTGCTGCTGGTTGGAGTAGATGTCCAGATCTTTATAAGAACTGTATGCATTTTCTTTTTCCCATACCAGGATCTGGCTGGCGTGCACTATGCCGTCCGCGCCGACGGAATCCGGCATCGGATTCGGCAGGATCGGAAAGGCGCTGTCGCCGCCTACGGGAACGTGCATCTTAACAGCCGGCGCTTCGGAGGAAGGCTCGATATCGGTCCCGCCATCCGGACGGTAGCTGTTGTTGACGTGGACGATCGTGGAATGCGTCTGCACGCCGACCATCAGCCAGGAATGATAAGTCTCAGGGTCGTCCCGGATGATGGAACGGTCCTCATCTCTCAGCTGGCCCTGATAGATCTCACCCCAGGGGTGCGGCGTCTTGTAGCAGACGGGCTTTTCGGAACAGGTCGACGTGACGCGGAAGATACTGTGGGCGCCGCTGATGTCGAATTTGATGTTCTCATCCAGCATCAGGTGGGCTTTGGTCCACTGGCCGATCACATGGATGCCGTAATTGTAATGCTCACTTTCATTGATGGTGATGCCGCCGTCACCGGTGATCGTAACGGAGCCGCAGGCCACCATCAGATACTCGGACAGGACGCTGTCGCCCTCCAGCCGGATGGTGAAATCCTGGCCCATGTTGTTGATCATCAGGCCTTTGCCGTGATAGTTGTTCAGGGTCAGGGTGTTGGTATCGAAGTCATAGTAGATCGAAGAACTTTCCGCGGAAACGGGATTCTCGGGGATGGACATCGGGATGGGGCCGGTATAGAACTTAGGTTCTTTCCGGCCGTACCAGACGAAGCCTTCGACCATAGCCTGCTCGCCCATGGAGCCGTTAATGAAATCCACCGCCGCGATGTACTGGTTGTTCGCGTCGACAGTCTGCTTCTGCGTCACCGTCCAGTCGTTGTTGTCGAGCCGCGGGAAGACCCTGTCGCCGCCGAAGGGAATGAGATCGCCGTAGATCAGGTCGAACTCATCGTCATAGTGCCCCGAAGCGCCATCGTCAGGTTCCGTACTGAGCTCACCGAGGATCACCGAGTCATTGAACAGGCCGTCCATGCCGAGAAAGTCGATGCCGAAGGAGTTCGTGACCAGAACGACGGAGGACGCTACGGCGGCAAACTGCAGAAGGAGCGAACGCCTCCGCTTTTCCTTCCGTTCGGCCGTCTGCTTCGCGTCGGCGGATGCCGGATCTTCCGCGGAGACCGTTAATTCCTCCCCGGCAGCTTCTCCCGCAGGACCTTCTTCAGCAAGGACTTCCGCAGCCTGCCTTTCGGCTTCGTTCGGCTCGGCAAGGTTCCGTTTCTGCACGCCGAAACGGTCCGTAAGCCGCCTTCCTCCGGAAAGCGTTGCGGACTGCTCCGGCGGCAGGCTGAATTCCTCGCCCGGCCGCGTATATTCAGATTGGTCGTATGAATGTCTCATGGGACCGCTTAGTTATCTCCCTTGTGGACCACTACCTGCTGGAACGGGATCTCGATGCCCGCTTCATCCATGCCGATCTTGAACTCACGGTTCATCAGACGGGCGGCCTTGTAGATATCCCCCTCGCTGACTTTCGCGATGAAGCGGAGATTGACGGAAGAGGCGTCGAGCGCCTGCACGCCGAGGTATTCCGGCTCGGTATGGAACACTTCCGGATACTTGCCAGGCAGGGTGGCTGCGATGGCTTTCAGCGTCGTTTCGGTATCCGCCAGGTTCGCGGCATAGGAGACCGGAACATCGCAGACGGCGTTCGAATTGGTGCGGGAGCGGTTCAGGATGTTGCGCATGTCGGAGTTGTTGACCAGCTTGATGTTGCCGCCCGGATCCTGAATGGAGGTCACGCGGACGCCGATGTTGGTCACGGTGCCGCGGAAGCCGTTGTATTCGATGATGTCGCCCACGTTGAACTCATCCTCAAAGACCAGGAAGAGGCCGGTGACCACGTCTTCGATGAGGCTCTCGGCTGCGAAGCCGATGATCAGGGCGACAATGCCTATGCTGGCGAAGATCGTGCTCAGGTTGATGCCGATGGCGGACAGGCACCAGATCAGCAGAATGAGTGCGATCGCGTAGCCGCTGAAACTCTTGACCATGGAATAGATGCTGGCTCCCTTGGGGGTCTTCGGCTTGATTTTTTCCATCACGATCTTCAGGACCAGTTTCACGATCATCATGAACAGCACGATCACGATCACCTTGAAGATCCGGACCCACTGGATGTTGAGGACTCTCTTGATCTGGTCCACGTCGCCGAAGAGGCTGTTGTAGGCGCCCTTCATGGCTGCCCGCCAGCTGGCCGGCAGGAAGAACATCAGCGAGGGATTGGTGACGAGAAGGACGAGCACCAGAATGACGGCCAGGATGATGACCTTTCTCCAGGGATTGTGCTTGTCAAGCTTGTGCGCTTTGGGCGCGGGCTGTGCGGCATTCGGCGTACCGTTCGGGGCGGCGTTCGGGGCGCCGTTCTCAGTGTTGTTCATGGCATGCTCCTTAAAATTTTGTCTTATCCGTACGTGTTTGGAATGGTTTAAATATTTTTATTCGGGTGAATCCATTGCTTTTTCAGTTTAACGCGTTCGCGCGCTGCTGTCAAAGATTTTCCGCAGCATCAAGGGAATCCGTACATTATCCTTCGTTTTCCAGCGCGGGGATGAGTTTCGCGGCGAAATCCGCGATCTCCGGGTCGTCCGAGTACTTCACCAGCACGCGGAGCTGCTCGATGATCTTGTCTTTCCCGGGGATCTCCTTCGCGTTTTCGGGGCAGAGGTAGTATCCGATGCAGCGCATCATCCGGAGGACGTGCTCCGGGTCCTCGCAGTCGAGGATCTCGCAGGCGATGACCGGGTCGCCGTCTTCGTCGAAGAGGGACTCCTCCTCGAGCCGCCCGAAGGGCTCCGAAAACTTGCCCCAGGGACCGTCTTCGCGGTCTTCAAGGCTTTCGACGGAGGCAATGTCTCCGGCATAGAAAAGCGTGCCGGGCAGCTGGAGCCCTTCTTCGTAATTTCCGAATTCATGCTCGTCATAGTCCGCGGAGTTGTGTGAGGCGATGCCTTCGTAGACCGCGCCGTCCAAGCAGGTGATCCGCACATGTTTGTCGTTGAACTGCCAAAGATCCATTTTCGCTCCTTTGCGCAGTCCGTGCCGCCCTGCCGCTTCGCCGCGCGGGGCCGGCGGACTGCCTTCTCAATAAAAGAATTATAGCGTTTTTTACAGGAAAAGAAAAGGGGCGGAGCCTTTCTTTCCGGGGCAAAAAGTGGTATGCTTGGCAAAGATCGCGACGATCGTAAACAATACCCTCTCGGAGGAAATACTTCATGTTCAAGACTGCAAAGGAAGTGATCCAGTTCATCCGTGAAAACGACGTGAAGATGCTGGATTTCAAAATGGTGGACATCGGCGGGGCTTTCCGCCACGTAACCATCCCCGCCGCGCGTTTCAGCGAGGAAACGGTGAAGAACGGCATCGGATTCGATGCTTCGAACTACGGCTACGCCGTGGTGGAGAAGAGCGACATGGTATTCATCCCGGACGTTTCGACGGCCATGATGGATCCCTTCTGCGAGATCCCCACGCTGTCCATGACGGGCAACGCGATGATCATCGACTATCCGAAGAACCGTCCGCTGCCGCAGTATCCGCGCAACATCGTTCTCGCGGCGGAAGAATACATGAAGAGCACCGGCATCGCGGACACGATGATGATCCTGCCCGAATTTGAATTCTACCTTTTCGATGAAGCCGGCTGGCGCGTGGATTCGAACCATCAGGAAGCCCACGTGGACTTCAATCAGGCCTATTGGAACAGCGATACCGAAGGCACCGCGAACATCGTTCCCTACCAGAAGAACTATCACACGGCGAAGCCTTCCGACACGACCTTCGAATGCCGCAGCCAGATGGTCCTGTACATGGAAGAGGCCGGGATCCCGGTGAAGTATCACCACCCCGAAGTGGGCGCCGGCGGCCAGTTTGAGATCGAGCCGCAGCTGGGGCAGATGTCCGTGATGGCGGACCGCTCCCTGCTGATGAAGTACATCATCAAGAACACGGCGCAGGAATTCGGCATGAGCGCGACCTTCATGCCCAAGCCGATCTTCGGCGAAGCCGGCAGCGGCATGCACGTGCACATGCTCCTGATGAAGGACGGAAAGCCCGTCTTCTCGGATGAAAAGGGCTACGCGCACCTTTCCCGGACGGCCCATTATTTCATGGGCGGCCTGCTTTCGCATATCGATTCGCTCTGCGCGATCACGAACCCCAGCACCAACTCCTTCAAGCGCCTGGTCCCGGGGTTCGAAGCCCCGGTCACGGTCGGCTACGCCACCTCGAACCGCAGTGCGGTCATCCGCATCCCGGCCTACGCGAAGACGCCGGAACTGCGCCGCTTCGAGATCCGCAACCCCGATGCGACCTGCAACCCGTATTTCTGCTACGCGGCCCTGCTCATGGCCGGCCTCGATGGCGTGAAGAAAAAGATCGACCCGAAGAAGAACGGCTGGGGGCCGTACGACTTCAATCTCTTTGCCCTGCCGGATGAGGAGAAGGCCAAACTCCGCGGCCTGCCGACGAGCCTCGAACGGGCGCTGGACGCCCTGGAAAAGGACCATGCCTACCTTACCGAGGGCGGGGTGTTCCCGGAGGAACTCATCACAGGCTACATTGCCCGCAAGAGGAAGGAATGCGCGGAGATCGCCCGCATCCCCACCGCCGCTGAATTCGACCGCTACTACAACAGCTGAGGCTGAAGTGCCTGCCGCAATAAAAAAGCCGCCTGCCCCTTTCGGGAACAGGCGGCTTTTTCGGTACGGGCAGCCGTGGGAGAGGGGCTGCGGCTTATTTCTTCGTGTAATCGTAGAAGCCCTTGCCGGCGTTGACACCGGTCTCGCCTCTGTCGATCTTTTCCTTCAGAAGCTTGCCCATGCGGTTCTCCAGCGTACCTTCCTGCTGGGCGGCGGGCTTCATCTGGTTGATGTTGTAGGCTGTCTCAAGGCCGACGATGTCGAGGATCTGGAACGGGCCGGCCGGCGCGCTCGTGGCAAGGCGCCAGGTCAGGTCGATGGTTTCGGGGTCGGCAACGCCGTTTGCCCACAGGGCCTGTGCGGCGGAAAGGAACGGGACCAGCATCGAGTTCAGGATGTAGCCGGGCTGTTCCTTGTGCAGCTGCAGCGGCACCATGCCGATGGCGGCGGCGAATTCCACGACCTTCTGATAGATCGCGGGATCCGTTCCGGGATGGCCCATGACCTCGCCGGTGTTGTTTTTCCAGATGGTGTTGGCGAAATGCAGGGCACAGTACTTCTCCGGACGGCCGGTATATTCCGCGAACATGCTCGGCAGGAGGGTGGAGGAGTTCGTGCAGAGAATGGTGTTCTCATCCAGCAGATCACGCATCGCGTTGTACATGCCGATCTTGGCCTTCGGCTCCTCGGTCATGGATTCGATGACGATATAGGCGCCCGAAAGGGCCTTGGCAAGATCCAGCTCGATGTGGACCTTCTCGGCGAAATTCTTTTTGCCTTCTTCGATCAGGGCGTCGATCGCTTCGGCCGTGATGCCCTGCCAGCTGCGGATGAGGCCGCGGGGATAGAGCATGCCGCCGATCGGGTTGCCGATCAGGGCTTTTGCCTTCGCCAGATCTTCCAGCATCAGTGCGGAATAGCGCTCGATCTTCGGCGTGGTCCTGCCGATGGAGCTTTCCGAGCGAAGCCAGAAGGTCGTGTCAAAACCGTGATAGGCGCAGATAAGGCCGATCTGTGTTCCGAGCACGCCGCCGCCGGCGATGACAACTTTTCTGTTTTCCATGTTAAATCCTCCTTATATGGAAACATTACGTATCGGACAGCCCTTGTCTTTCACGGCGCTGTCTGTTATGATTGCGTTACAATTGTATCAACGTGCGTAGGGCTTTACAAGGCATCTGCGCCGGATAGTGACAAACGGAGGAAAGTGTATCATGGCAGACGGCGGAACAGGCGCCACAAAGGAATACATCATCACGGCACTGCTGCAGCTGCTGCATAAGAAGGCCTTCTCCCAGATCTCCGTCACGGAGCTGTGCAGGAAGGCCGGCGTTTCCCGCATGTCTTTCTACCGCTACTTCGAGAGCCGGGAGGACGTGCTGAAGAAGTGGTGCGCGGGGATCACGGACAAGTTCGTGGCGGAATCGGGCATCAACTACCGGAACGATACGCTGAAGCAGTATTTCACCACGCTCTTTACCCATGTGCTGCAGTACCGCGAAATGTCGTTCATCCTGCGGAGAAACGGCCTGCTGTGGATCGTAAAGGACGATATCGACCGCGTGTTTTTCGAGACCTACAAGGACGTTTATGACGAATACAAGATGCACTTCATCACCGGCGGGATCTTCAATGCCTACATGCTCTGGGTAGAGAACGGCCTGAAGGAGACGCCGGAGGAACTGGCATCAAGACTGAGCGAGATCCTGGAAAAATGAAAGAGAAGCAAAGAACTTATCTTGCCATCGATCTGAAATCGTTCTATGCCTCGGTCGAAGCGGCTGAGCGCGGGTACGATCCTCTTGACGTGAACCTCGTGGTCGCGGACGAGAGCCGGACCGACAAGACGATCTGCCTTGCGGTCTCGCCGGCCCTGAAGGCACGCGGCATCCCCGGACGGCCGAGGCTTTTCGAGGTGAAGGAGAGGCTCCGCGAAGTGCAGCGCGAGCGCCTGAAAAAGGCGCCGGGCGGGAAGTTTACGGGCAGATCCGTGCTGGCATCCGAACTGGCAGCCGACCCTTCGCTCGAACTGGATCTCATCGTTGCCCCGCCCCGCATGAAGTACTACATGGAATACTCCCGCAGCATCGTGGAGATCTATCTGAAATACGTTTCGGCAGATGACCTGCTCGTCTATTCGGTGGATGAAGTCTTCATCGACGCGACCGATTATCTGGCGCTTTACGGGCTGAGTGCGCACGACTTTGCCATGAAACTGATCCGCGAGGTACTGGGAAAAACGCATATCACGGCGACGGCAGGCATCGGGACCAACATGTAGCTCGCGAAAGTCGCCATGGACGTCGAGGCCAAGCATATCCCCGCCGATAAGGACGGCGTACGCATCGCCGAACTGGACGAGATGAGTTACCGCGAAAAGCTCTGGTGCCACCGGCCGCTCACGGATTTCTGGCGGGTCGGGCGGGCTACCGCAAGGAAGCTCGAAGAACACGGCATCTATACGATGGGGGACATTGCACGCTGCTCCGAGGGCCGGGAGGACGACTATTACAACGAAGACCTGCTGTATAAGCTTTTCGGCGTGAACGCGGAGCTTCTGATCGACCATGCCTGGGGCTGGGAGCCCGCCCGGATCGCAGACTGCAAGGCCTACAGGCCCGAGTCGCAGAGCCTCACGGTCGGTCAGGTGCTCGGGACGCCCTACCCCTTCGACAAGGGACGGATCGTCATTCAGGAGATGGCGGATGGCCTTTCGATGGAACTGGCGGAGAAAGGCCTCTGCAGCGATCAGGTGGTCCTGGACGTCAATTATGACACGGAAAATCTGACGGATCCGGTGCGGGCAAAGGCATACAAAGGTCCGGTCACCGCCGACTGGTACGGGCGGCGGGCGCCGAAGCCGGCACACGGTTCGCAGAATCTCCCCCGCCCGACTGCCTCGACCAGGCAGATCGTGGACGCGGCAGCGGCAATTTACGACCGGGTCGTCGATCAAAAGCTCCTCGTCCGCCGCTTCAATCTTGCGGTGATGCATGTGATCGCCGAGGAAGAAGCGCGTAAAATGCAGGCGGCCGAGCCCGAGCAGCTGAACCTTTTTACCGACTACGAAGCCGAAGAGACGAAGCGGAAGGCGGAGGAGGCGGAGAACGAAAAGGAGCGGCGCGTGCAGAAGGCGCTGCTGGACATCCGCGGCCGCTACGGAAAGAATGCGGTGGTGCGCGGCCTCAGCATGCAGGAGGGCGCAACTGCGATCGAACGGAACCGCCAGATCGGCGGCCACAAGGCGTAAGACGCGCAAAAGCACAGCGCTGAAAAGGTTCAGCGGAAAGGAGGCGGGCGAATGAATAAACAGGAAAACGTAAAAGGTCCGGGCAAGCCCGATCCCCTGCGCGGGGATACGCGTGACGCAAGGATCCGCTACGCCGATATCATCGACCGGCCGCACCACGTCTCCGCAAAACGCCCGCAGATGGACCGCCTCTCCCGGGCGGCGCAGTTTTCACCCTTTGCAGCGCTTACGGGCTACGACGACCTGATCCGTGAGTCGGAACGGGACGTGGGCAGCCGCATCGAACTGGATGAGGACCGGAAGGCGCAGTTAAATGACCGGCTTGCCCGCCTGCTTGCGGAGAGACCCGTGCCGGAAGCCGCATTCACCTATTTCGTTCCGGATGAAAAGAAGGAGGGCGGCGAATACGTATCTGCCGCCGGCCGGATCGCCCGCTTCGATCAGCAAAGCCGGAGCATTATCCTTGCGGACGGCAGAACGATCCCCATGCAGGAAGTCATCGCGATCGACAGCACTGTTTTCAGCGATATGAATTAAAGGAGGCGGGGCCTTTCTGCCGCAGGTCCCGCGGCCTGAAAATACACAATGAACCCCGAGGTAAACGATGTTCAACCATCATGACATCACACGAAACGCATTCATGCTCCGCGGTCCGTTAGCCCATCACGGCTACGACTGGTGGTGGCATTCCTTCACCGCACAGGACGAAATCACCGGTGAGGACAAGCCCTTTTTCATCGAATTTTTCATCTGCAATCCTGCGCTTGCAGAAGACGAGCCCGTGCTCGGTCAGCTGCCGGAGAATCAGGCGGCCGGAAAGCGCCCCTCCTACCTGATGGTGAAGGCCGGGACATGGGGCGAAGACCACGCGCAGCTCCACCGCTTCTTCTCCCTGAAAAAGACCCGCATCCGCGCGGATGCGCCGTACGAGGTGGAGGCGGAGGACTGCTTTGCTTCCGAGACTGCCCTTCGGGGCAGCATTGCCGTCAGTCCCGAGGAGGCGGCAGCGCATCCCGAGTGGATGTGCGATGCCGGGAGCATTCGTTTTGACCTGACCCTGGACAAGCAGGTCGCCTTCAATGTGGGATACGGCGCAGGCAAGGCCCTGCGCGATGCCGAAGCCTTTGCCATGTACTGGCACGCCGAGGGCATGAAGACCGCCTTCAGCGGGACGGTCGAATGGAACGGCCGGCGCTACAGCGTGAGCCCGGAGAAGAGTTACGGCTACGCGGACAAGAACTGGGGCCGTGACTTTACTTCACCCTGGGTCTGGCTTTCCTCGAACTGCCTGAAGAGCACGCTGAGCGGCAAAGTACTGAAAAACAGCGTCTTCGATATCGGCGGCGGGCGTCCGAAGATCTATTTCGTGCCCCTGGACCGGCGCCTGCTCGGCGTGTTCTGGTACGAAGGGAAGGAATACGATTTCAATTTCTCGCACTTCTGGCTGAACGTTCAGACGCAGTTCTCCTTCGAAGAGAAGGAGGATGAAGTCATCTGGCACGTGCGCCAGGAAAACGTCCATGCGGGCATGGTGACAGAGGTGCACTGTCTGAAGAAGGACATGCTGCTCGTGAACTACGAGGCACCGGACGGGAGCCGGCACCACAGGCGCCTGTGGAACGGCGGCAGCGGATGGGGGACGATCAAGCTTTATGATAAAGTCGGCAAAGCCCTGCAGCTTGTCGACATGATCGAGGCGACGCACATCGGCTGCGAATACGGCGAATACGATGAAGACGGTGCTTACGGAGCAAAGTAAGCAGAAGGGAACGGCAAATGTATCTGGAATCCTTTACGCTGCCGCTGGAGCGGGAAGGCGATCTGATCCAAAAACGCATGGCGGATAATATCAGTACGGATCCGCAGAAATGGGGGACGGTCGCGACGCTCGGCTACATTGACAACGAGTACCCCTGCGGCATTTTCGGACCGAAAGGACTCCCGGAGATCTGGTTCAGAAAGGCCACGATATTTTACGGCAGCAACGGCTCGGGCAAGAGCACGCTGCTGAACCTGATCGCAGCGAAACTGGGGCTGGAGCGCATCGCACCGTTCAATTCAAGCGAGCTTTTTGACGCCTACGCGGCAGCCTGCGAATACACGGTCGCTGAAGATGACGAAGGCTTCCCGCAGCGCATTCCGGACGGCAGCCGCATCATTACCAGCGACGACATTTTCGATTACATGCTTGCCGTGCGCGCGAACAACGCGGAGATCGAAGCTGAGATCGAACGCGGCAAGGACGAATACCGGCGTCTGAAATACGGTGAAACGGTCAAGTTCGAGGGCATGAAAGACTACGACGAGCTCCGCCTGCAGGTGCTCGCGCGGCGGCCGTCCGTTTCGCGGCGCAAATTCCTTCGCCGCACTGCCGGAACGGAGGTCAAGCTGAACAGCAACGGCGAGACCGCCCTGGAATACTTCGAAACGAAACTGAAGAACGACACCCTCTACTGCCTGGACGAGCCGGAAAACAGCATGTCTCCCGCGATGCAGCTGGATCTCCTCGCGATGCTGACCGAAAAGGTCCGCTACTGCGGCTGTCAGTTCATCATCGCGACCCACTCGCCCTTCCTGCTGTCGATGGAAGGCGCCCGGATCTACGATCTCGATGCGCAGCCTGCCGAGATCAGGAACTGGTGGGAACTGGAGAATACGAAGATCTATTACGAGTTTTTCAAGAAGAACGAAGGGCTGTTCGAGGAGAAATGAACGGCCGGAATGACTGTGCTGTTCCCTCTTGAATCTTTTCCTGCTTCCTACTATACTGGAAACGCAATAAATCTTAAAGAAAGCGAGGTACAGACGATGACTGCGATGAACGGAAAAAACATCAGGAAAAACGGTACGGCGACCTCGGTTTCTGCATTCTGACGGCTGGAAACAGCGTTGATGAAAGACCGTGGCTTCCTGCCGCGGTCTTTTTATGTCCGGGGCTCCGTGCCGGAACGGGTAATCCTGTCGGTCCTGCAGCCGAAGATGCGGCCGATACGATTAAAAAACGAAAAAAACGGAGCAAAAAGAATTGAATAAGAACACTGACAAAGAACTGAAAAATGAACAGACTGAGCCGTGCACCGGCCGCGTTTCCGCAGTGCACAAGGGGCGCTTCCTCATTCGCTTCCGGGGGCAGGACCTGCCGGCAAAGGTGAAGGGAAACTTTTATGAAATGCCGCCGGAGGACTGGCCGGTCGTAGGGGACTACGTGAACTTTGACTGCAGTCCGTCGGGCATTTCCGTGATCCGTTCCGTCTGCGAAAGGACGAGTTTTCTGCAGCGGCCGGACTCGGCAAAGACCGCCGCAATGCAGTACATGGCTGCGAACGCGGACTACACCTTCATCATCACCTCCCTGAACGACAACTACAGTTACAATCGCATCGCGCGCTACGCCGGCGTCGTGCTTGCCGGCGGTTCGGTGCCGGTCGTGATCCTGACCAAGGCGGATCTGTGCGCCGACCCGGAGCGGTACGTCCGGGAGGTCCGCGGGATCGCCGACGGGCTGCGGGTGCACGCGGTCTCGGTCGTGCAGGGGACCGGGCTGGAGGAGCTGAAGCCTTATCTTTCGCCGGGGAAGACGGTCTGCCTCGTGGGATCCTCCGGCGCGGGCAAGTCCACCCTGCTGAATGCCCTGGCCGGGGAAGAGATCATGAAGACCGGAGAGATCCGGGAGGCGGATGCCAAGGGCCGCCATACCACCACGCACCGCCAGCTCACCGAACTCGCGAACGGAGCGGGCATCATCGATACGCCCGGCATGCGGGAAATCGGCGTCGCAGAGGCGGAAGACGGCGTGGACACTGCATTTGCCGATATCATCGCGCTGGAAAGGCAGTGCCGCTTCAGCAACTGCCGGCATGAGACGGAGCCGGGCTGCGCGGTGAAGGCCGCGCTCGAAAGCGGCGAGCTGTCTGCCGAGAGGCTGAAACTGTACCGCTCGCTCAGCAGCGAGAGCCGAAACCATGAAAAGAAAAAAGAGATCTCCAAACGCGTAAAAGCCATGAAGAGAACAAAATGATACTTTCTCATTGCAAAATCAACTTTTTTCTGATATGCTCAAAATAACACACACGATGCCGGATGCGGCGGAAAATACGACGAAAAAAACAAAGAAACCAGCCACAGCTGCAGACGTCACATTAAGGATCTCGTAACATACGAAGAAGGAACGGAAAACGACAGAGAAAGGAAAACAGATATGAGAAAAGCGCGGAAATGGTCCAGACTGATCATTCTTATCCTGGTTTTCGTGTGTGCCATGGGAATGTTTTCCAAAAAGGCATATGCCTGGAAAACGAAAACGCACGGGTTCAGCGCGAACCTGCTGCTTAAGGAGGCAGAGGACGGAAAGGTTACGGTCGACGGAAAGGATTACGCGATACCGGAGGAATACCTGGAAGCCCTGAAGCAGTATCCGAATGCGTTCCGCGCGGGCACGCTCGGTCCCGATTTCTACCCGGACATGCTGACGGGCCAGTCCTACATCCATCCGTATGACGCAGCAGCGGGCGTAGGTGTCGGAGACTGGCTGATGGAACTGGTCAAAGGGGTGAACAGCCTGCCGAAGAACAGCAATGCACGTAAGGAGGCACTCGCCTTCACGCTTGGCATGGCGATCCATTTTGCGGGCGACCAGTTCGGCCACGACTTCATCAATGCTTTCGCAGGAGGGGCTTATCCGTCATACGCGGAAGCCGCGCAGAGCGAAACAAAACGGTATTACATTATCCGCCACATGGCCGAAGAATCGTACATGGACACGCTGATCGGCGAGCGTCTCGGTGATACGGGCGTTAACGCACCGGAGGTGTTCATCACCAATACGTGGATCTACGAAGGTACCGCGAATGCCGGCCCGGCGAAGATCTATTCCAAATACAGCGGCGGGATGATGTACCAGTACAAGTATCTGGTCGAACTGCGCCAGAAGCTTTATAATTATGCCGAGAAAAACCGTTATTCGATATGGCCGCCGCTTCCGCAGATCGTCCAATACCTTGACAAATGGATCGAGGACCTCGATACGGCGACTTACGAGCTGGTCGTGGCCTTTGACTATATTGCTCACGATTTCATGACCGGCGTGGACGGCAAGAGCGAGATCCAGATCGTGACCAGCCGGCTGAACGAATGGATGGAGGACTACGGGACATATGCCTCACCCGCGCCGGATGTCCTTTCGGATATCGCCAAGGCGTTTAAAAAATCGCAGGAATGGGTCCTGAAAGAGCTCGGTCTTGAGAAAATCAATGAGAAATGGAAAGAATTCCAAAACAGGCTGGTCTCAGACATGCTTGTGTGGGGATTGACACAGGCCGGCATCGATGTCAATTTTTATGAGCAAATAGTGAAGGATCCGAAGATGGCGCTCGAGGAGAACGGCGGCTCGACGGCAGACTATGAAGAATACATGACGTACATGAATGCCTTCGCACAGGATGCGGAATCACTGGATGCCTTCTACAACACCCTCCTGATGGGCAAGCTGATCCTGATGGGGCCTAAGAATCTGCACAATTTCTTCGCAAGCTACAGTGTGGCGAGTTCGTTCGACGATACGAACGGCCAGATCATGATGGATGAAATCAGGCTCTGGATCAAAACAAGTTCCGGTTCCGGCAATGGTACTGACGACAACGTGATCTGTGATGTTTATGAGGGCAATACCAGGATCACGAGCAAACTGTTGGATATATCCGGTTACGACGACTTCGAAGCAGGAGAAGATGCTGCGTACTATATAGAACTGCCGAAGAAGATCTCCCCGGCCGACCTCAGAGTAGCGCTTCGGGTCGAGAAAAATTCAGAGCTTGATCTCATACACCCCTCCTGGCGCGCGAATGATGCCTGGATCGAATGCTACTGCCTCGGTTCCAAGGTATTGGGCGGTCAGAAGGTCCTTCCCCACAGTGTCTATTTTGATACCTTCGGTGAACGAAAGTTTTTGTCCTTCAGTGTGAACGCGGCCGATCTGAAATATACCACTGCGCTCAACCCCACGATCATCAGCTACATGAAGAGCAATGACAACAGCACGCAGTGGGTGAATGAAAGAAATATCCTCTGGAACAATTACTCCGCCAGGACGAAAGTTCTGTATGAAGTCTTCCACGGTTTCAAGCCGACGATCGAGCTGTCGGCGGACCAGACCGTCTTCACCCCGGGAACCAAAGCGACGCTGACAGCCAACTTTACCAGTTACTGGAACGGCATCACCAAAGAACGACGTGACAGAGAAGAAATCATCAAAGACGTAGGCGAGATGAAACAGCAGGCCTGTAACGGAACGGTCAGGATCATGGATGTCAGCGGTGCGACGCCGAAACAGGTTCTGACCGGCACGGTTAAAAACGGTGTGATGACCGTTGACCTGTCGTCTCTTGCAGCGGGAAAATATAAGCTGCGTGCGGACTTTGACGGTGACGATTACAACGGTTCGGGCCAGTCGAACGTCGTGGAAATAACGGTCGCATCGACGAGCTATAATGTCACATTCCAGGTCGTCAACGGCACTTGGGATAACGGATCGAGAGAAGATATCAAAATTAAGCTGATCGGCACGGGCACAGAGCTTTATCTGAGCGCGGATCAGATCCCCGCAGTCGGTAACCATCCTGTTGACAACAGCTACAAAGCGGGCAGCTGGGAGCCGATGCTCGATACGGAAACCCCTATCACAAAGGATACGACATTTGTCTATACCTACGCAAAGAAGAAGGCGATCAGTCAGACCGTGACATTTGAGGTCGTCAACGGCTCCTGGGATGACGGGTCGACGGATAAGAAGACTGTTGTTCTCAGAGGTTACGAAGGCGACACGCTGAAACTGTCCGGAGACCAGATCCCTGCAGTCGGCAATGCACCTGCTGACCACAGCTACAAGGCTGGCGGCTGGGATCCTGTCCCTGATACGGAAACGGCGATCAGCGGGAATCCGACCTATACGTATACCTACGCAAAGAAAGAAGCGATCAGCGCGACCGTGACGTTCGAGGTCGTGAACGGCTTCTGGGACGACGGGACGGATGAAAGCCCGCCGACCACAGTTACAAACCGGGAGACTGGGATAAGACGCCGGATGCGAACACCCCGATCAGCGGCAATCCGACCTTTACCTATACCTACGCAAAGAAAGAAGCAATCAGCGCGACCGTGACGTTCGAGGTCGTGAACGGCTTCTGGGACGACGGGACGGATGAGAAAAAGACC
>CACWLA010000028.1:0-46478 GCA_902761665.1 uncultured Lachnospiraceae bacterium
GAGGAACCGAGGCCGGCCTCGTTCGAGAAAATACCGCGCTTGAAGCCCATCTTGATTGCCGTACCCACGGCGCCGCCGGCTGCTGCGCGCGCCGAGAACGCGAATTTGAAGATCGCGCCGAAGATCTGTCCTAACAGATCGAGATGCGTAAACAGGATGACGAGTGAGCCGAGAATGTAGATGATCGACATGAACGGAACGAGCTTTTCGGTCACGCTCGCGATGCGCTTGATGCCGCCGATGATGACGAGCGCCGCAAGGATGAGGAGCACCGCACCGGTCGCCCAGCGGGGGATGCTGAAAGCCGCCTGCATGTTGCCGGCGATCGTATTTGCCTGCGCGAGGTTCCCGATGCCGAAGGAGGCGAGGACCGCAAAGCAGGAAAAGAGGACCGCAAGTACCCGGCCGACTGTCTTCATGCCTTTCTTTGCACCGAAGCCGTCGGCCAGATAATACATGGCGCCGCCTGCCCAGTCGCCGTTTTTATCGCGGCGGCGGTAGAAAATGCCGAGGACATTCTCGGAGTAGTTTGTCATCATGCCGAAGAAGGCGGAGAGCCACATCCAGAAGACCGCCCCGGGACCGCCGACCGCGATCGCGCCGGCAACGCCCGCGATGTTGCCGGTGCCGACAGTCGCCGCCAGCGCCGTGCAGAGGGCCTGGAACTGCGAGATCGTTCCCTTCTCATCGGTATGAGACCTGACTTTTTTAGTAAAAATACTCCCGATCGTGCTCTTCATCCAGTGTCCGAAGTGTGTGATCTGGAAAAATTTCGTAAGGACCGTCATCAGGACGCCCGTGCCAAGCAGGATCGCGATGCCGAACCAGCCCCAGATGAAATCGTTCAGTTCGCCTGCAATGAAGTCCAGAATTTTCATGTTTCCCCCTTCGGCCGTCCGGACGGACCGGGAACGCAAAGGCGGAAGCTGCCTTCCGGCGCTTCCGTCTTCCTCAAACAAATATAACATCTGATCGGTCCATCCGGACCGTCTTTCTGTCCTTTTGCCTGAGAGATTCGTCTTCCGACTTGCACCTTCGGCACCCCACTTAAGGAGTTCTCCAGAAATCCGTCCGCTGCCGGTTTCTCACGATCCCGGCAGTTTCATACGGTCTGTATTGAATTTTGTGCCATTATAACGCCGGAGGAAGCGTCCCGCAAGAGTGATTTTTGCATTTTCAGCAGAATATTTCTCTGCAGAAGAAATATTGTGTCAAAATATTCAACGAACGGGAAACTCGGATTTTATCTTGCGCAACCGGCGTTTTAATGCTATAATTCCCCTTACGTTGAGAAGGCAAGCAGCCGCTTCGCCTTCCCGAGAAGGAGTATCATTCATGTCGACAGCATTCTTGATCGCAGCAAATACATGGACCGTTTTCGGCATCGTCATGGGCGTTGTCGCCGTCGTCCTGGCCGTCCTCTACTTCATGGGCAAGAAGATGCAGAAGAAGCAGGCCGAAGCCCAGGAACAGATCGATTCCAGCAAGCAGGTCGCTTCCATTCTTGTCATTGACAAGAAGAAACTGAAGCCAAAGGATTCCGGACTGCCCGAAGTTGCCCTGAGCCAGCTTCCCTGGTATGCCAAAGCCCAGAAGCTCCCCATCGTCAAAGCCAAGATCGGTCCGCAGATCATGTCCCTGATGTGCGATGCCGAAGTCTTCGAGATCATCCCCGTGAAGAAGGAATGCAAGGTCGCCCTGAGCGGCATCTACATTGCCGAACTGAAAGCCGTCCGCGGCGGCAAGGTCCCGGAAAAGCCGGCTAAGGTCGGCGCCCTGAAGCGCATTCGGAACAACCTGATGGCGAAGATCAAAAAGACCGAAGCACCCAAGAAAAAGAAATAAGCATCTCAGCGTGCATGAAAAACGCCGCCCCTGCCGGGGCGGCGTTTTTGTGTAGTTTTCTCACCTGCTGAAAGCCGCTTCGATCAGTTTGTCAAGCAGGGACGGAAGCGGAAGTCCGGCTTCCTTCCAGAGCATCGGATACATGCTGATGGAGGTAAATCCCGGAAGGGTGTTCACTTCGTTGAAGACGACCCGGTTCGTACCGTTTTCGAGGAAGAAATCGACGCGGGCAAGGCCGTATCCGCCCACCGTTTCAAAGATCTTCACTGCGTCGCGGCGGATCTCCTCTTCCTTGCCTTCGGGGAAGACCGGGTGCGTATCGGTCTCGGAATCCGGGTTGGAATACTTGGCATCAAAATCGTAGAATTCGGCAGCCGCGCGGATCTCGCCGACGCCGGAGGCCTTCGGGCCTTCAATTGTCGACAGCACGGCGCATTCGACTTCGCGGCCGACGATGGCTTCCTCCACCATCACGCGGGTCCCTTCGGATGCCGCTTCCAGCAGGGCTTCGAAGAGGCCTTCCCGCCGGTCCACGCGGGAAACGCCCTGGCTGGAACCGCCGTCGGTCGGCTTGACGAAGACCGGATAGCCGAAGGCTGCTTCAACCTTTTCCTGCGCATGCGCTTCGCCCTCTTTCAGTTCTTTCAGGGTGAAATCGACGTGGCGCGCCTGGGCGATGCCGAGCCCGTCCACCAGTGCCTTCGCGTAAAGCTTGTCCATGCAGACAGCAGATGCCGCGACGCCGCAGCCCACGTACGGGATCTTCGCAAGTTCAAAAAGCCCCTGGATGGTCCCGTCTTCGCCGAAGCGGCCGTGCAGCACCGGGAAAGCAACGTCCACGCGCACCTTGCGCACCGTTCCGTCCGCTGCGGTAATGAGAAGGCTCTTCTCTTCCGCATCAGGCAGGAGCACGGCCGTCTCAAGACTCAGTCTCCAGCTGCCGTCCCGCAGGGACGATTCGTCGCGGACCAGCAGCCAGCGGCCGCTCTTCGTGATCCCCACCGGGATGACGTCGTATTTCTTGCGGTCCAGGCCGCCGATGACGGTCGCCGCGGAAAGACAGGAAATATCGTGTTCGGATGACATGCCGCCGAAGAAGACGGCTACAGTCATTTTTGCCATAAACAGCACCTCTGTGATCTCTTTTATTCGATAAAATATAGCACAGTTCGCACAGCACTGCAAGCCGCAGGAAAGCGCGGGACCGCGCAAAAACTGCCAAGTTCCGGCAAAAAAGTGCCCTGCGGCGGAGGATGCACGCGTTTCCTGCTCTTTTCCGGAGAGAAAAGTTGCAATGCAGCATTATTTGCATTATAATGAGTAAAAATATGCGCAGGAGGCACCATGCTTACCGTCAGCGGCCTGACCTTTTCCTACAACCGCAAACCGCTCCTCGAAGCCCTGAGTTTTCAGGCTGCCCCGGGGGAATGCGTGGTGCTGGCGGGACCGAACGGCAGCGGCAAATCGACCGCTTTAAGCCTTCTTGCCGGTGTCCTGAAACCGGACGCGGGAAGCATCCGGACCGAAGGCCGCATCGGCTACGTTCCGCAGGGCACCGCCCTTTTCGAGGACATGACCGTGGCTGACAACCTGGCCTTCTTTGCGGATCTCGCCGGCGCAAAACTGCCGAAGGAATTCGCTTTCGGCGTCGGCCGCTTCCTGAAGAAGAAGGTCGCCTCCCTTTCCGGCGGCACAAAAAAGCGCGTCAGCATCGTCTGCGCCCTGCTCGGCGATCCGGTGAACCTCCTTTTCGACGAACCCTGCGCCGGCCTGGATGTCCAGTACCGGGACGAACTGGCCGAACTGATCCTGCGTCTGAAGCAGGAAGGACGTTCGGTCTGCTACGTCGGACACGAGACCTCCGAATTCGCCTCATTTTACGACCGCATGGTCTTCCTCGGAAACGGGAAGCCGCAGGTCTTTGAAAAAGCCGATCTTTCCGGCACGTCCGGAAATATCATAGAAGAAAACACGAAACTGGACAGCGCCTACCGCGCTCTGTGCGCTGCCTGTCCGAAGTCATGAAGAAGGAGAAAGACATGAACGAGAACGAAACCCCTAACGTGACCGCGGATCCCGTCACTCCCGATCCCGCGCCGCAGGGAGCGCCCGCCTACCAGCCGATTCCCGAAGAACCGGTTCCGCAGAAGAAGGGCTTCCCGAAGTGGATCCTGCTCATTGCCATTCTGGCCGTTGTCGGCGTCGCCGCATTCTTCGGCATCAAGGCTCTTGCCGGCGGCAGCCCGCTCACGAGAGCCATGGCCGGTGTCAAGAAGTCCTTTGAAGCGCTGGAAAAGAACGAATACGCCTCCCTGGCGAAGAATGTCAGCGAATCCGGCAGCATGACCATCAGCGTCGACCTGTCCAAGCTCGCCGACATGATCCATGCCGAGGTCCCGGCAAAGATCGAACTGACCACTTATGCCAACGTAAAGGACTCCAAGGCTGCGCTCGAGATCGACGCCCAGATGAAGAACAAGTCCATCCTGCACGGTACATTGACCGCCTCTGACGAAGAGCTTGCCGTCGCCTGTGAACAGATCCTGGGCAAGAAGAACTACAGCCTGAGTTTCAAGGATCTCAGCAAGAACCTGCCGAAGTCGATCTTCGATCCCGATTCCGACACCGATTATGCCCTTCCCGAAGAACTCTATGAATGGCTGGTCGGCCTGAAGAACGGTCCCATCGAGCCGATGAAGGAGATCGCCAAGGAAGCGAAGCCGATCCTCGAAGAGGCAGCCAAACTTCTGAAGACCAGCGTCGAGAAGAACGCTGAGATCACGAAGGACAGCGAGTCCATCTCCATCGGCGATGCCGATGTCAAGACAAACACCGTCACCGTGAAGCTGAACGGCGAACAGGCCGCGAAGATCATGACCGACCTTCTCAAATGGGCAAAGGCCAACAAGGATCTGAAGAATCTGATCACCAAGTTCACGACCACCTACGGTCCGATCCTTGAGATGGAAGACGAAGATATTGCCGACTTCCTCGACGAATTCTACGATTCCATCGACGAAGCGCTGGAAGAAATGGAAGACGTGGAGAAAGACGACGTCAACCTGACTGCCGTGTTCTACCTGAACAAGTCCAACGGACAGCTGGTCAAGGCTGAGATCACAAGCAAGGATGATTCCGGCAAGACCACCTACACCCTGGAGGGCGGCCCTGACTGGAAGGATCTTGCGTACTGCTCCGTCAGCATGAAAGATCCGTACAGCAAGATGAACATGACCTATACGGTTGAAGAAAACACCAAGAGCCAGTACACTGCGAAGGTCAAGGTCAAGGAAGACAATGACACCACCATGAGCATGACCTACTCCTGGGACAAGTCGACCGGCGATCTGCGCATCACCAGCAGCGAAGCCGAACTCAAGCTGACCGGCACCATGACCCAGAAGGGCAAGGTGACCACGATCGAGCTGAAGAAGCTGGAAGTCGGCCGCTTTGTCTCCGTCAAGGATCTGGGCACCACCATCACGCTGAATGAAAGCGCGAAGCTGCCGACCGTCTCCAAGCCGACCGAAGTTCTGAAACTGAGCGAGGATGACATCGAAGCGCTGATCGAGGACGTTCAGGATGCCGTCCAGGGACTGATGGAAAAGGTCCAGGACGCGATGTATTGATCAGATGACGGACCGGGTCTCCGGTCCGGTCTCAGTTTGAAAGGATCATCAACATGCTCCGTAGAGACGGAATATTATTCAGGCGCGGGGTGATCCCCGCGCTTGTTTTATCCATTCTGTTGGCAGCCGCTGCGGCGGGGGCCGGCTTTTCCGTGCTGAAAAGCGCCGGCGAAGGTGCCGCGCGCGCGGAGCTCGTGGTGGTCGACGAGGAGAATTCGCTCTACAGCCGCATTGCGGTCAGTACCGTAGAGGGGCAGAGTTACATTCAGAGCATCTTGTCCGTCGATACCGAGCGCAGAGAGGAAAGGGCGCTTAAGCGGCTGGAGGCCGGCGAATGCGCCGCGGTGATCGTTCTTCCCAAGGGATTCGTGAACGATATCTCGGTTGGTCATGAAGCAAAAGGACGGATCATCCTGTCCGAAGCCGCAGCCGCCTCCGCCGACATCGTAGCCTCGGTCGCGCTTTTCGGCGAGCGGCTTCTTGCCGCCGGGCAGTACGGCGTTTTCGCAGGGCAGGAGCTGATCTGGAAATACGGCCTCGGCGCGGATTTCGAGCAGAAATACCTTTTGAAAAGCAATACGGGGCTGCTTGACGCAGCGCTCTCGCTCTTCGACGAAGCGTTCACCGTGGAAGCCCTGCCCTACGACGGGACCTCTCTCCCGCTCGCGGGATATTACGCCTCCGCCTGGCTGGTGCTCTTCTTCATGCTCTGCGGCCTCTTCTTCACGGGGCTGTATCTGACCGACAACAAGCCGGCCATGCTGACGAGGCTCTACGCCCTCGGCGTAAAGCCTTTCGGCTTTTTCCTGGGCAAATGGCTGCTGCCGCTCTGCTTCCGGCTGCTGCTCGGCGCGGGGATCCTCTTCGAGCTCTCACGCTTCATGCCGCTCACGCTCAGCCCGCTTTCGCTGCTGCTGTTCCTGCTCGGAACGGCGTTCATCAGCCATTTCGTTTCTGCGGTCTGCGTGATCACGGCCGACCGGAGCGCGGGCTTCGGGATCGTCACGGCGCTCGCCGCCGCGGGACTATTTCTGATGGGCGGGCTCGTCCCGCGCAGCATGCTCGGCCGCACGCTGGTCGGCATCGGGCGCTTTACGCCTTCCGGCCTCGCTGCTTCGTTCTTCGCGCCGCTTTTCGGCGGGAAAGCCGACTGGCTCTGCGTTGGGCTCGCACTTCTTCTTGCCGCCGCCCTGCAGCTTTGGACGCTGCGTGCACTCTCCCTGCGGCCGATCCGGGAAGGAGGTGACGAACAGTGACTTCTCTCCGCTTCGCTGTCAAACGGCTTTTCGTAACGCCCTGGTTCACGCTTTTCTGGCTCCTGATCCTCGTCATTCCCGTCATGGCGCAGCGCGCTGCTGCCGATGTGGCCGTGCCGGCTCCGGGTTATGCGATTGAAGGCAGCGCCGACGAAGATGCCGTGCGGATAGCCGCCTATCTGGAGGAAGCCGGTTTCCGGCGTTTCGCTTCACGGGAGGCGCTCCGCGAGGCCGTCGATCAAAGAGAAGCTGACGCAGGCGTGGTCATTCCGGGAAATATTTCCTCAAAACTCCGAGAAACTGGTATTGGGAACTGCCTTCTCTTCATAAAATCCCCTAATTCTTTCCTGCCGGATCTGTGGCAGGAGCATGCTTCGGCCGCTCTCTTCGGCGTTTACGCACCGTATGTCATGGCAGATGCTCTGGACGGCGCCGCACTCAGTGATGAGGAGATCTTCGCCGCCTATTACGACCGCTTCGATGCCGGGAAGCTGTTCAGTTTCGACATCAGCAGTGCGAAAGGGCATGTGGAGCCGCTGACCGAACGGCAGGACCGTTTCTTCCTCGGTGCGCTCTCACTTCTCCTCTTTGCCGCGGCTTTCTATGCAGCCGCCGAACCGCTTACGGATGAGACCCGCGCCCTTTCCGCCCGCAGCGGCAGGAAAGCAGCGCTCGCGCATTTCTTCCTGCCCGGCGCCGCGGTGCGTTATCTGCTGCTGTGGCTTGCGGGAGCCGGCGCCGCGCTCCTTTGCGGAAGGCCGACAATGCTGCCTGCGCTCGCGCTTTACGTCCTGCTTCTCGCCGTATTCGGCCTTGCGCTGAAAGCGATTCCCGGAAGCAGCTGGCAGGGCATGCTCTGTCTCTTCCTCCTGCTCATCTCGCTCGCCCTCTGCCCGGTCTACGCCGACCTCTCCCTGGCTCTTCCGGCCGTTTCCGTGATCCGCCGTTTCCTCCCGCCTTACTGGCTGTGGATGATGGTTTAAGCCTCCGCAGACGATGAACGGGTGCTTCCTGACTGCAGGAAAGCACCCGTTCATATTTTGTTCATATTTTTCGCTAAAAACAATTACATTATCCACACACAACCAACACAGGCATCCTGTATCCTTCTAGGCAGATAAGAGTTTTTTCATAATCTGAGCTGAGATTCAGCTCCCTCCTTCTTCATTAATACTTTTGGGCGGCATGCTGCTGGGACATGCCGCCCTCCCTTTTTATTCGCAAAAAAACATCTGCCCTGCGTTCCGTACGGCAGATGTCCTTGCTCAACTTCATCAGGTGTATGAGCAGTGCGCCCCGCTCCGTCCGGCAGCTGCCTGCACAGGCACGGCATAAGAACGCCCGGCTGACGGCACATGCGGCGGATAGAGCAGGCTCCGGAAAAAAACCGCGCATTCCTCTGCGCGGTTTTTACTGAGGTTCAGCGAAAATGCATCCGGCATTTTCGCGGTTTACGAGGCTGCCGGAAAGCCTGCGAGAAACCGCCGCATTCGTGCCCGTCCCGGGCGGGCGTCTGCCGGGCATGGGCTGCGCAGCTGCTGGACGGAGCAGATCATATGTTGTTCAATATCGTGATCACACCGGAGATGAAGACCATGAGGTAGACCATCTTGCGCAGCAGGTCGGGCTTCATCTTACCGGCCAGCAGCAGACCGACCCGTTCCCCGATCAGTATGGCTGCGATCGCCGCTGCCGATGCGGGAAGAAGGTCCGCCGTGATGATGCCGTTTGCCGCCCTGGTCACGTTGTTGACGACCGCCGCGATCAGAAAGAGCAGCTGCAGGTTCGTCGAATATTCCTCGCGCGTTTCGTATTTTTCCAGGTACAGGAGCGACATGAGCGGCCCGCCGATCCCGAAAAGCGCTGAGGAACAGCCGGACACCACCGGACAGACGAACGTCGTCACGGGTGTTACGCGCAGGCGCGCCTTGTGAGACCAGATCAGGTAATACAGGCCGACGATGACAAGGAAGGCACCGAACAGGATCGCCATCACGCGCGTATTGATCTTCTGTACGAACTGGAGCGTCACCACGCTGACGATCAGATAAGGGATCGATGTCAGGATGACGTATTTCGGCCGCAGTTTGTCACGAAATTTCCAGATCAGGAATGCAGACAGGAAGCCGCCGGAAATGGATGTCACCGCAGCAGCGTGCGGGATCGACATCAGATGCGGCAGCACCACCATCATGACCAGGCCGCTGCCAAAACCGGCGACCGTCTGTACGACGCCGCCCGCAAACGTGATCAAAACCAAAGGGATCCAGAACTCCATTTCCATCTCCTGAAGAAAAGAGCGAAGCATTGACAGCCGCCCGCCATTTGATTATATAATAGTATTCAGCTGCAGGCAAGGGGGAATCTCTCTGTTCCGCCCCCTCCTTGCAGTAAATATTTCCCGATCCGCACGCAAGAAATGAACAACAACACAAAAGACAAGAAATATTCCCTGAAAAACAATCCCGTAGCCCACAGCATCCGCTATCTGGTCAAGTGGTCCCTTTTTGCCTGTGCCGCAGGCGCTGCCGGCGGACTGACCGGCGGACTGTTCGCGAAAGCGATCGGCTTCGTCACCTCCGTCCGTACGGATAAGCCCTGGATCCTGTACCTCCTGCCCCTCATCGGCGCGGTCATTGCCCTCCTTTACATGGGACTCCGCGAGGAAAAGAACCGCGGGACAAACATGATCCTGACCGCAGTCTCGGAAGGCAACGACGTCACCGTTCCGACCGGACCGCTCATCTTCGTCACCACGGTCCTCTCCCATCTCGGTGGCGCTTCCGTCGGCCGGGAAGGCGCCGCCCTGCAGCTCGGGGGCTGGCTCGGCCGCCGCTTCGGCGAACTTCTGCGCTTTAACGACGACGACCGCCGCATTGCCGTCATGAGCGGCATGAGTGCCGTGTTCGCCGCACTCTTCGGCACGCCTGTTGCCGCCGCCATCTTCTCCATCGAAGTCATCCGCATCGGCGTCTTCCACTACGTTGCCCTCATCCCCTGCGTCTTCTCCGCCTTCATCGGCTCCGGCATTGCGAAACGCCTCGGTGTGGAACCGGAACTGTTTCCGATCGAACAGATCCCGTGGGCAGGTCTTGAAAACCTCCTCAAGGCTGCCGTTCTCGGCCTTCTCTGCGCCCTGCTCTCGATCCTGCTCGTCTTCACTTTCCACAAAGCCTCTGAGCTTTCCCGGAAACTCATTCCGAACGCGGTCCTGCGCGCTGCCGCCTGCGGCGCTCTGATCACCGGCCTTACGCTCCTTCTCGGCACTGCGGATTACAGCGGCGCCGGCACGGGCCTAATCGAAAAAGCCATGGCCGGAGAAGCCGGAGCCTTTGCCTTCCTGCTGAAACTCATCTTCACGGCGCTTGCCCTGGCCGGCGGCTTTAAGGGCGGTGAGATCGTTCCGACGCTCAGCATCGGTGCCTGTTTCGGTGCGCTATTCGGCAGCATTGCGGGGCTGCCCGTTCCCTTTGCCGCCGCGCTCGGCATGATCGCACTCTTTGCCGGCGCCACGAACTGCCCCATCGCCTCCCTCATGATCGCCATGGAAATGTTTAACGGCCGCGGCCTCCCGTTCTTCGCGATCACGGTCACCGTTTCCTTCGTCCTCTCGGGCTATTACAGCCTTTACGGCAGCCAGCGCTTCGCCTTCTCGAAGACCGGGATCAAGGTGGAGGAGATGCAGAAGCAAAAGCAGAATCAGCAAAACTGAAGTCCATGACCGGCAGAACCGCCGTCATGAAAAAAGCGCAGACCTCACGGCCTGCGCTTTTTTCGCGTCATCAGCGGCGCGTCAGAACAAAAGAGTACACAGAAGGGTCACCGCGACCATGCTGTAAAGCAGATTGGCGGATACCCCGAAGGCGACCTCGCTGCCTTCAAATCCCTGCGTGAGCGCCATGGCCGGCGATGCACTCGGGATCGGCGAGAACAGGACGAGGATCATCGTGCTCCGGATCTCCCCGAAAGGGATGACCCGGAACCAGACCAGCAGCGCTGCGCTTATCGTAATGACAAGGCGCACGGCCAGCGCCGTGATATTGGTCTTCGGCAGTTGTTTCGGAAATTCAAACAGCAGGCCGAGGGCCAGCAGGGACACCGCCGCGTTGGCATTCGCAATGGGTCTGATCGCCGTGATCACGACGTCCGGGATCGAAATGCGGAGAAGGCACAGCAGCATCATGGCGAGGCTCGTCATGGCAGCGATATTGCTGAGAAAGCCCTTGCCGATCTCCTTTAGGCTGACTTTGTGTTCTCCGGCAGTCAGGAGCCCGATCATCAGCGGCGTAATGAAGAAGAAGCTGAAGGTAATGGGCAGGTTGAACATGACGAGCGATGCGATCTCATGTTCCGTCGCGAACATCTGCAGGACCGGCAGCGCGAAGCCCGTCGTATTGAAGCAGGGAATGCAGTACTGCAGGATAAAGACCGTCTCCTTCGGCTTCTTGCGGCTCAGGATCACCGCTGCCGCGATCAGGACCGCGTTGACGCCCATCCCCCAGAGCAGCGCGCCGACCAGCTCACCCGACAGGACCTTGCCGTTCAGGTTGCAGATATACACGAAGGGAAGCAGGATGCGTATCGCCACCTTTGACAGCACTTTCGCCGTCGATGCCGGGAAAGTCCCCGTCTTCTTCATCAGATAGCCGATCATGATGATCAGCATGATCCCTGCCGTTTTGATCAGTACCGTCAGCATACATAACCTCGGTTCCCGTGCAGCCCCTCCGGGCTGCGGACATTTACGCTCCGAGTATAGAACCGTCGGGGCAAAATGTCAAAGAACTTGGCCCCCTTTCGCCATATTCATTTACTTCTGCCGCTTTCTCGGCTATAATGGACGAAGAAACAGATCACATGCCGCTCTCGGCATGAAAAGAGGTAAAAATGGAACAGTATGACATCCTGGTCATCGGCGCGGGGCCGGGCGGCTATTCGCTCGCCATCGCCGCAGCCAAGCGCGGCCTGAAGGTCGCGGTATTTGAAAAAGAACACGTCGGCGGCACCTGCCTGAACGTCGGCTGCATCCCGACCAAGTTCTTCGTGGACAAGGCAAATGCGCTGGAAAAAGCCCGCGCGCTTACGGCGCAGAGCATCTTCGACCGTGTGCCCGGTTTTGATTTCGCGAAGATCGTGGAAGGCAAGGACGAAGTCGTCGGCAAGCTTACCGGCGGCGTCAGTTTCCTGCTGAAAAAGACCGGCTGCGAAGTCGTGAGCGGCGAGGCCGTCCTGAAACCCGACCGGGTCGTGGAATGCGCCGGCAGGGTATTTCAGGGAAAGAACGTCATCATTGCGACCGGTTCCGATACCCTCGTCATCCCCATCCCGGGGCATGAGTTCTGCATTGATTCCACCCGCGCGCTCAGCCTGCCGGCCGTCCCGAAAAGCATGGTCGTCATGGGCGGCGGCGTGATCGGCCTTGAGCTTGCCTGCGCCTTTGCTGCGTTCGGGACAAAAGTCACGATCGTCGAAATGCTGCCCGAGATCATGGGCCGTGAGGAAAAGACCGCCGTCAGAATGGTCACCCGGAACATGGAAGCCATGGGCATCACGATCAGGACCGGTGCAAGGATGCTGCGCGTGGAAAAGGACGGCGAACTGCTGAAGGCCGTTTATGAGAAAGACGGTGCCGAAGAAACGGTTACCTGCGAGCAGGTCCTGATGGCTGTCGGAAGAAAAGCCGTTCTGCCCGGGATCGATGCGGAGGCGCTGGGACTCGCGCTTGACGCGAAGAGATGCGTCAAAGTGGACGAACGGCAGCGCACGAACCTGCCCGGGGTCTACGCCGTCGGCGACGCTGCGGGCGGCCTGCAGCTCGCCCACGCTGCCTATGCGGAGGCTGAAGCCGCGCTTGCCGACATCCTCGGTGAAGCGCATGAGAGCGCGCCCATCCCGGCCTGCACCTACACCATCCCCTGCTTTGCCAGGGTCGGCCTGACGCTGAAGGAAGCCCGCGCCGCCGGATACGCTCCCGCCCTCGGTACCTTTGATTACAGTGCCAACGGCATGGCGCTTGCCGAAGGCGCCGCCGGCTGCGTGTTCGTGGTCGCGGACAAAGCCTCCGGCCGGACCCTCGGCGTCACCGTGGTCGGCCCCGACGCTGCCGAACTCATCGCCCTCGGCGCAAAAGCCGTCGCTGACGGCCTGACCACCGCCGACTGGGAAAAGATGGTCGTCGCCCACCCCTCGCTCACGGAATCCCTCCGCGAAGCTGCCCTCGACTGCTTCCGGAGATCGGTACATAAGGGCTGAACCGCCTCCGGATCCGTCGTAATCCCGCAAGCCAGGAAAAGAATAAGCAAAACGCAAACCCGCCGGCCGCATGAAAGCAGCCGGCGGGTTTGCGTTATCGTTTCAGAAATCGTTGTTTATCTGTCAGATAATAACCCTTTTTCACCACACGTATATTTCCGCGCTCTGCGGCAGCAGGTTCAGGTCCACCGTCCCCATGGGCGTCGGAACGTTCTTACGCCCCAGACTGCAGGCAAGCGTGCTTGAATGCAGCACCCGCGTGACGGCGTGCGGCGCCGCACCGGTGACGTCCGACAGATCGACGCGCAGGCGGGCGGGTTCCGTCCCGGTATGGATCACGACGAGTGACGCGTCCTTCCCCAGGAAACGCCCGTAGACCGCAAGATCCTCGTCCATGATCACCGGAACGAGAGAGCCGGCCGTGAACATCGGAATGTTCTTGTGCAGGCGCACCGCGTTCAGGTAGAAATCCTGCAGGACCGTATCCTCCTTCCCCCAGGGGTAAGGCCGGCGGTTGTCCGGATCGGTAAACCCGCAGAGGCCGGCTTCGTCGCCGTAGTAGATCCCGGGCGCGCCGGGCAGGGTCATCTGCATCACGACGGCTGCCCGAAGAACAGCTTTCGAAACGCCTTTCTCCGCCTCGCCGGAGCCGAGCGGCCCAAGGCGTCCGGCCGTGTGGTTCGTACGCGACAGAAAACGAGAGTGGTCGTGGTTGTCCAGTTCGTTCAGCGCAGTCAGGAGCGATTGCTGCGGGAGCCTTGCCGAAGCCTTGCTGTAGCGCTCCCAGAAAAGCGCGCCGTCGCCCTCTTCCTCCGGATCGTAGCCGTTGCTGTGCTTATCCATGCCGGTGAGAAAGAGGCTCACGGGATCCATGAAGGCGTCATAGTTCATGACGCTGTCCCACTCGTCGCCGGCCAGCCAGGACGAAGCGTCCCCGTAATGCTCAGCCAGGATGAGTGCGTCCGGCCTTGCCGCGCGTACGCGCTGCCGGAATTCCTTCCAGAAAGCGTGGTTCGCTTCCGGACTGTGCGCGGCGTCCGCTGCGACGTCCAGACGCCATCCATCCGCGTTAAACGGCGGGCTGACCCATTTTTCGGCAATGCGGAAGATCTCCTCCCGCAGTTCCGCCGAACCGTCCAGGTTCAGCTTCGGCAGCGTTTCGTTGTTCCACCAGCTCTCGTATTCGTGATACCCCAGATAGCGGAAAAACCGGGACGATCTGCACTCAGAGTCCCACCAGGCTCCCACTTCACCGGTATATTTTCGGTATAACCCGTAACGATCCATCCACTTATGGAAATCGCCGCAGTGATTGAACACGCCGTCCAGCACCACGCGCATGCCGCGGGCATGAGCCCCCGCGATGAGTTTCGCGAGCAGGGCGTCCGAAGCCTCGAGGTTTTCCTTCGACGTCGTGCGGATACCGTAGCGGTCCGCGCCCTCCGCATCCTTCACGATCACCCCCAGATGAGGATCCACGTGCTCGTAGTCCTGGGTATTGTATTTATGGCTCGAAGGCGATACGAAGATCGGGTTCATGTAGATGACATCGGTCCCGAGCCCCTTAAGGTAATCCAGGTGATCGATGATGCCCTGCAGGTCTCCGCCGTAGAAGCAGTTGAAATCACCGGCCGTGACAGGCTCGTCCCAGGCCGCATGCCGGCAGGGAGCGCCCGTTGAGTCCGTGTATTCCCTGTCCGCCGGATCGTTCGACGGATCGCCGTTCGCGAAGCGGTCCGGAAAGATCTGATACCAGACGGCGCCGCGCGCCCAGTCCGGTACGGCAAAATGCGGCAGCACGGTGAAAGGCTGCACCTCCGCCGCCATCTGCGACAGGCCGTTCCTGCCGTAATACCACACGGTCCCGTCCTCTGCGGCCGTGATGAAATAATACTCTGCCTTGTCCCGGACGCCCTCTGCTTCGGCCTCCCAGAAAACGTAAACGCCCTCTTCCTCTGCCGGTTTCATCTCGCGCACCGATGCCTCGCCGTCCGCCGTAAGATGCAGAGAGACAGTGGTTTCCAGGCCCTTCAGGACCCGGAAGCGTACCGTAAACGGTTCGCCTTCGCGGGGTTCCGCGGGCGTGCGGAAATTCACTGTCTCATCGCTGAAATACTGCAGGGTCATCTGAGGACAAACCTCTTCCTGTAAAATGGTTTATTGATGGTGTTATGAAATCGTCTTCGGGGTGGTGTCCATGGCTTCGCTGAAGATGGCTTCAAATTCGAACTGGTCGAGTTTTTCCTTCTCGATCAGCGCTTCCGCGACCGCCTTCATTGCCGGAAGATGTTCCTCCAGGATCGCCTTGGCCTTCCTGTAGCAGTCTCCCACGATGCCGCGGATCTCGTTGTCGATCAGGGAAGCGGTCTGCTCGCCGTATTCACGGGTGTGGCCGTAGTCGCGGCCGATGAAGACCTCGCCCTCTCCGCCGTAGTCGATCATGCCGATGGAATCGCTCATGCCGTACTTCATGACCATGGCCTTTGCGCGCGCCGTCGCGTTCTTGATGTCCTGGCTGGCACCGGTCGTGATGTCGCCGAAGGTCAGTTCCTCCGCGATGCGGCCGCCCAGATCCACCATGATCTGCTCAAGGATCTCCGTCTTCGTATTGAACATCTCATCCTTTTCCGGCAGCGGCATGGTATAGCCGGCGGCGCCGACGCCCGTCGGGATCACGGAGATCGTATGCACCGGGCCGACATGCGGCAGCACCTGGAACAGGATCGCGTGGCCGGATTCGTGGTAAGCCGTAATGCGTTTTTCCTTATCGGAAATGACGTGGCTCTTCTTCTCGCCGCCGATGCCGACCTTGATGAAGGCGCGGTCCAGATCGGACTGGATGAGATACTGGCGGTTCTCCTTGGCAGCGATGATGGCCGCCTCGTTCAGGAGGTTCTCCAGGTCTGCGCCGGAAAAGCCTGCCGTCGTCTGTGCAACGCGCTTAAGGTCAATGTCGTCGCCCAGCGGCTTGTTGCGGGCATGCACCTTCAGGATGGCTTCACGGGCTTTGACGTCAGGCCGCGAGACGCCGATCTTCCGGTCGAAACGGCCGGGCCTGAGGATCGCCGGGTCAAGAATGTCCACACGGTTCGTTGCCGCCATCACGATGATGCCGGAGTTTACGCCGAAGCCGTCCATTTCCACGAGCAGCTGGTTCAGTGTCTGCTCCCTCTCGTCGTGGCTGCCGCCGAGGCCTGCGCCGCGCTGGCGCGCCACGGCGTCGATCTCATCGATGAAGACGATGCACGGCGCGTTTTTCTTTGCTTCCGCAAAGAGGTCACGGACGCGGCTCGCGCCGACGCCGACGAACATCTCCACGAAGTCGGAACCGGAAATGCTGAAGAAAGGCACGTGCGCCTCGCCGGCGATGGCCTTCGCCAGCAGCGTCTTGCCGGTACCGGGCGGGCCGACGAGCAGGATGCCCTTCGGGATCCGCGCGCCGAGGTCAGTGTATTTCTTCGGATCCTTCAGGAAATCGACGATCTCCTCCAGATCCTCCTTTTCCTCCTGCAGGCCGGCCACGTCCTTGAAGGTCGTCTTGCTGCCCTTCACGAGCGTCGCCCGGCTCTTGCCGAAGTCCATCATCTTCGCGTTCGCGCCGCCTCCGCCGTTCGCGCGGACCAGCATGATGACTACGAAGGCCAGCACGCCGACCGTCAGCACGATCGAGATGATCGTCCACACGTCCGTCTTCGACTGCACGTCGGTCATCGTCCATTTGAGCTTTGCGCCCTTGCTCTGGTACTGCATGAGCGTTTTCTGGACTTCGCCGGTATCGCCGGTAAAGAAATAGTAATTGGTCTTGTCGTTGTCGATATTGAAATAGACCGTTCCGGTCGGCACGTCGGTGTTCTGTTTGATGGTCACGGCCGTCACGGTATTTTTCTCCAGTTGGTCGATGAACTCGCTCAGATACACCTCCTTGGTGTTCCGGTTTCCGCCCAGCGCAATGGCATAAAACACGATCGACAGCACCAGAAGCAGCAGGATCATGATCCCGGGGCTTCGGCGCTGCATCTGCGGCTGGTTCTGGCTCATAAAAAACTCCTTAATTATTCTTCGTCAAAGATCACGTAGCCGATGTAGTTCAGGTTGCGGTAGTACTGGTCGTAATCCAGACCGTAGCCGACCACGAACTTGTCCTCGATGGTAAAGCCGCAGTAGTCCACCACGACCTCCGGATGCACCCGGCGCGACGGCTTGTCAAGCAGGGTCGCGAGCTTCAGGGAAGCCGGTTTGCGGCGGGCCAGGATATCCTGCAGGTACCACAGCGTATTGCCGGAGTCGATGATGTCTTCGATGATGATCACGTGGCGGCCTTCGATCGGTTCGTCAAGGTCCTTGTTCATGCGGACCGCGCCGCTGGATACCGTACCGCTGCCGTAGCTCGAACAGCTCATGTAGTCAAAGGTCACGGGGACCGTCAGATATTTTGACAGTTCGCACATGAACGGCACGCTGCCCTTCAGAATGCAGATGAGATGGAGCTGCTTTCCCTCATAGTCCCGGTTGATCTGCGCGGCGACCTCACGGATGCGCGCTTCGACTTCCTCACTGCTGATCAGAACGCCCAGATGATGTTTTTTCATGATCTCCCCCGTATCTTATCTCAATGATCGTTTTGGTTTTATCCGTTATTTTCGCCGCTTCGGAAATGCGGTATCCGACGATCCACAGGACGTGGCTGCCGTCTGCGGCAAGCGGGACTTTGTCCCTCCTGCCGGACGGGACTTTTTCATTGACAAAAAAGTCCTGCAGGCTCTGCCTGCCTCCGCCCGGAAGCGTCAGATAATCGCCTTTCCGTCTCGTGCGGAAGCACAGCGTTCCGTTAATTGTATCATAATCCAGCCGTTTCGTATACTGCTTTTTCGGGATCTCCGGGTTTTTTCCTGCCGGAAATACCCGGGTCTCAAAGCGGTCTGAAAGGTCGGCCGGGGCATTTTCTTCCGTTTCGGCGCCCTCTTTGCGGACGGGTCCGGCAGCAAGGCGCAGCCCGGTCTGTTCGAGGAGGACCGTGCGGCCGCCGGGAAGGCGGATCTTTCTTCCGCTCTGACCGGACAGCAGGTCTTCCAGCGCTGCGTAATGCACTTCGCCGACGTCCTTAAGGCCGCCGCTTTCCGCAAGCCATAAGGCGAAGACGCGCTGCCGGAGGACCGGATCTTCCCTCCGGAGAGTTTCTGCGTCAAGGCTTCCGTCCGGACGGCGGAGATTTTCCAGGGCTTCCCGGGCCAGGCGGTCCAGAAAGTCCTCCTGCGCCGCCAGTTTTGCAGCAAGTGCTGCAGCATGCCGCGCCGCTCCCGGCCACAGATCCTCCAGTACCGGCAGGACTTCCGTCCGCAGGCGGCTCCGGCTGTTTTCTCCGGAGGCGTTGGTCGAATCTTCGCACCAGCCCGTTCCCTGCGCCGTCACGTAGGCTTCGATCTCTTCGCGGGATGCCTTAAGCAGCGGACGGATGAGCGTGAAGCCGCGCTCATCTTCCCGCAGCGGCCGCATGCCGGCAAATCCGGCCGGTCCCGTTCCGCGGGCGAGTCCCATCAGCAGCGTTTCCGCCTGATCGTTCAGATGGTGGGCGGCGGCAACTTTCGCGCCTTTCGCCTTCGCCTCTTCGGCAAAGATCTCCAGGCGGCGCCGCCTTCCGGCTTCCTCAAGGCTCTCCCCGCTTTCCGCGGCGGCCTTCGGAATGTCCTCATGCCTCACGGTCAGCGGAACGCCGAGGCGTTCGCAGAGTTCCCGGCAGAAGGCTTCGTCACGCGCCGCTTCCTCGCCGCGGATCCCGTGATTGACGTGCAGGGCGGAAACGCCGGCGAGTCCCAGCTGCCCCGCAAGCTTCGTCAAAAGCAGCAGCAGGCAGACGGAATCACAGCCCCCGGAAAGCGCGCAGATGACGCGCTCGCCCGGAGCGAGCAGGGCATTTTTACGGATATATTCCGCCGTCCTTCGTTCCATCAGGCTTTGCCGCTCCCGTTTTCGGGTCCCGAGCACATCTTCGCCCGGTCTTTCCCTTTTATTCGCTCGGTTTCACGATGACGTCGCCCGGAAAGACGAGTCCCAGTTTTTCCCTGGCCACCTGCTCGATGTACTTCAGGGTCTGCCGGAGGCGGGTCTCCAGGTCCAGTTTCTCAGCGACGCTCTCTTCGATCTCCAGTTCAGCGACCAGCTCGCTCTCACGGGCCAGGTACGACGCCTCCTTCTGCTTCAGGGAGCGGATGTAGATGCCCATGCCCACGATGAGGAAGACGGCAACGACCGCCAGCGCGATGACCGAAGCCTTGCGCTGCCGGCGTTCCTTCCTGGCTTTCTTCGCCCTGGCCTCCCGCTCGATGCGGGCGCCCGTCATGCGGTCTTCAAAATGCTGTTCTCCGTTGTTCATGGCCTTGCCCCTACAGATATTCGAACAGGCCGTCGGCCTCTTCCTTGCGGACCGTCTCCTGCACGCTCAGGACCCGCACTTTTACGGCGCGGTTGCCGAAGCCGATCTCCAGCACGTCGCCCTCTTTCACCTCATATGAGGCCTTCACCGGCCGTCCGTTCGCCGTGACCCGTCCCGCGTCGCAGGCTTCGTTGGCCACGGTGCGCCGCTTGATGAGCCGCGAGACCTTCAGATATTTGTCCAATCTCATCGGTTTTTCCTCCGAATCGCCGTTTCCTTATTTCTTCAGCCTTCCGGCTTTTTCCTCAGCCTTCACCCGTTTCCAGATGTCCAACGCCTCCTCGGGCGTTTCCGCCTTTTCGTCGCCGAAAACGTGCGGATGGCGGCGGATCATCTTCCGCGCGCAGCTCGTAATGACGCTGTCAAAATCGAAATATCCATCCGCCTCAGCCATGTCGGCGTAGAGCAGGAGCTGCAGGAGCACGTCGCCGAGTTCCTCGCATAGGTTGTCCATGTCACCGTGATCGACGGCTTCCTGGACTTCCTGCGCCTCATCGAGGATGAAGGGCTTCAGGCTCACGTAATCGAGGGAGCGGTCCCAGGGACATCCGCCTTCGCCGCGCAGCTCATGGATGATCTCCCTGAGCTCGGCCAGGCCGTACTTTTCCTTCAGTTCCCGCTTCATCTCGTCTCTCCCGCCGGCAGGGCGCTCTCCCCGGCCGCATCCGGCAGCGCGAGCTGTCCCCGCAGCTCGATCTTCGGTCCGCCCTTCTTTTCCAGGTAGTCCCGGGTGATGGTCACGCGGCCGATGTTGTCGTCCTTCGGGATCTCATACATGATGTCGAGCATGTATTCTTCCAGAATGGCCCTGAGCCCGCGGGCGCCGGTCTTCTTTTCCATGGCCTTCTCGGCGATCAGTTCGAGCGCGCCTTCTTCAAAACGCAGGTCCACCTCGTCCATGGCGAGGAGCTTCACGTACTGCTTCAGGATGGCGTTCTTCGGTTCCTTCAGGATCCGCACCAGGTAGTCGCGGGAAAGGCTCTCGAGCGTCACGAGGACGGGCAGGCGGCCGAGGAATTCCGGGATCATCCCGAATTTCCGGAGGTCTTCCATGCTCGCCTTCATGAGAATGTTGTCATCGTCCGTGCTTCCCTCGCCGATCTTCAGTTCGCCGGAGAAGCCGATGCCGGCGCTCTTGTTCAGCCGTTCGCGGATGATGTTTTCCATCTCGGGGAAGGCGCCGCCGCAGATGAAGAGGATGTTGCTCGTGTCGATCATCGTCGTGGGTACCATCGGGTTCTTACTGGTCGCGCCGATCGGGATCTCCATCTTCGTGCCCTCGAGCATCTTCAGGAGTTCCTGCTGCACCGATTCGCCGGAAACGTCGCGGCTCGTCATGTTCTGCTTCTTCGCGATCTTGTCGATCTCATCGATGTAGACGATGCCGTGTTCCGCGCGGTCGACGTCGTTGTCCGAGGCCATGAGCAGCTTCGAAAGCACGCTCTCGATGTCGTCGCCGATGTAGCCGGCTTCGGTGAGGCTTGTCGCGTCCGCGATCGCGAGCGGCACCTTCAAAAGGCCCGCAAGAGTCTTCACGAGGTAGGTCTTGCCGGAGCCCGTCGGTCCGATCATCAGCATGTTCGATTTCTCGATCTCGATGCCGTCCTTCTTCTCGCAGAACACGCGCTTGTAATGATTGTATACGGCCACGGACATGGCTTTTTTGGCCCGTTCCTGGCCGACCACGTATTCGTCCAGCATGCCCTTGATGCGGTGCGGGCGCGGGATGTCCTTCATGGTCAGTTTTTCGGCTTCCTTCTCGGCTTCGGTCTTCCGCTTCTTCACGGTCTTGCCCTGGGCTTCGGGGCCGTCGGGCGTGATGCGGCCGAGCTGGATGCGTCCGATGGGGATCTTCGGCAGGCTGTTGATGTCGAGCCCGCTTTGATTAAAACTGTCAAAGGACTTCTGCATGCAGTCCGTGCAGATGTTGAAGCCGCCGGGCAGCTGCATCATGCCGCTCGTCTGGCTCTCCGGACGGTGGCACATGCTGCAGTAGCGCTCGCTGCGGCGTCCTCCGCCGCCGGGGCTCTGCTGCTTCCCGCCTTTTCCGTCTCCGCCGGAGGGTTTTCCGCCCTCTTCTTCCACGGCGTCCAGGATGTCGGTATCCACGTCGTCGTCCGTACGTTTATCGTTGTCAAATTCACTCATCATCTTGCTTCTCCTCACAGAGATATGTCCGTTCCAGCGTCTTTTTGATGTACTGACCGGTGTAGGAACTTTCGACCGCCGCCACCTCCTCGGGCGTTCCCTGCGCGAGCAGGGTGCCGCCGGCGTCGCCGCCTTCGGGGCCGAGGTCGATGATCCAGTCAGCGCACTTGATCACGTCCAGATTATGTTCAATGACCACCACCGTATTGCCGCCGGAGGCCAGTTTCTTCAGGATCTCCGTCAGCTTGTGGACGTCCGCGAAATGCAGGCCGGTGGTCGGTTCGTCCAGGATGTACAGAGTCCGGCCGGTCTCCCGGCGGGACAGTTCGGTCGCCAGCTTGATGCGCTGCGCTTCGCCGCCCGAAAGGGTGGTCGAGGGCTGGCCGAGCCGGATGTAGCCAAGCCCGACCTCGTACAGCATTTTGATCTTCTGGCGGATGGCCGGCACGTGCTCGAAGAAGGGCAGCGCCTCTTCCACGGTCATGTCCAGGACCTCCGCAATGTTCTTCCCCTTATAGCGCACCTCCAGAGTCTCGCGGTTGTAGCGTTTGCCGCCGCAGACCTCGCAGGGTACGTAGACGTCAGCCAGGAAATGCATCTCGATCTTAATGATGCCGTCGCCCGAGCAGGCTTCGCAGCGCCCGCCCCTCACGTTGAAGCTGAAGCGCCCCTTCTGGTAGCCTCTTGCCTTTGCGTCGGCCGTCTGCGCGAAGAGGTCGCGGATCAGGTCGAAGGCGCCGGTATAGGTCGCCGGGTTCGAGCGGGGCGTGCCGTCGCACTTGCCGGCTTCGATCTTCGTGCGGTACAGCATCCGCGACGCGTTCTTGTACAGGATCTCGTTGACGAGCGAGCTCTTGCCCGAACCGGAAACACCGGTCACGCAGGTGAAAACGCCTGTCGGGAAGGCCACGTCGATGTGCTTTAAGTTATGCTCCGCCGCGCCGCGGACGGTGATCCAGCCGGTCGGCTGTTTCCTGACCTTCGGCACCGGGATGCGCTTCCTGCCGGAAAGATAATCGCCGGTGACCGATCGCGGACAGTTGATCAGGTCCTGTGCGGTGCCGACCGCCACGACCTCGCCGCCGTGTTCGCCGGCACCGGGACCGATGTCGATGATCGTATCCGCGGCCCACATGGTCTCTTCATCGTGTTCGACCACGAGCACGCTGTTGCCGAGGTCGCGCAGATGCTTTAAGGTCGCAAGGAGCTTGGCGTTGTCCCGCTGGTGCAGGCCGATGGACGGCTCGTCCAGGATGTAGGAGACACCGACGAGGCCGCTGCCCACCTGCGTCGCAAGGCGGATGCGCTGGCTCTCGCCGCCGGAAAGGGTCCCGGCTGCCCGCGTAAGGCTCAGGTAATCGAGGCCGACGTCCACGAGGAAGCCGAGTCTCGCGTTTACCTCGCGGAGGATGGGCGTCGCGATCGTCTGCTCGTTCGGCGTGAAGCGCACAGCTGCCAGATCTTTCTTGATCTCACCCACGGGCTGGTTCGTCAGATCGTAGATATTCTTGCCGCCGACCGTGACCGCCAGGGAAGTTTTCTTAAGCCGCATCCCTTTACACGTCTCGCACGGTGCAAATCTCATATAATTTTCGTATTCAGCCTTGAAGGTCGCGCTGCTTTCGCGGTAGCGCCGCTCCAGGTTCGCAATCAGGCCTTCGAACTTCACGTCGTAGACGCCGGTTCCGCGCTGGCTCTTGTAATGCACCGGAACGGTATCCGGAAAACCGTCAAACACGAAGCGCTGCTGAAAGACCGGGTCGAGATCCTTAAAAGGAACGTTCATGTCGATATGGTAGAAGTCCGCGAGCGCCTTGTTTACCGCATAGCCGAAACTGTCCTTCTTGTTTGAATTGATCCAGCCCGGCGCGAGGATGCAGCCCTCGCTGAAGCTCTTCTCTTCGTCAACGATCAGTTCCTTCGCGAACTTCATCGTATAGCCGAGGCCTAGGCAGTCAGGGCAGGCGCCGAAAGGATTGTTGAAGGAAAAGCTCCGCGGCTCGATCTCCTCCATGCTGATGCCGCAGTCGGGACAGGCGAAATGCTCGCTGAAGGTCAGGACCTCTCCCTCGATGTCCGCCGAGACCAGGCCGTCCGCAAGGCCGAGCGCCGTCTCCAGCGAATCCGTCATGCGGGTGCCGATGCCCGGCCGCACCGCGATGCGGTCCACGACGATCTCAATATTGTGCTTGATGTTCTTGTCAAGGACGATCTCCTCGTCAAGGTCCCTGACCTCGCCGTCCACGCGCGCCCGCACGAATCCGCGGCGCTTCGCATCCTCCAGGAGTTTCTCGTGGCGGCCTTTCTTGCCGCGCACGACCGGCGCGAGGATCTGGATGCGCGTCCGTTCGGGATAACGCATCAGCTGTTCGACCATCTCGTCGACGGTCTGCCTGCGGATCTCGCGGCCGCAGTTCGGGCAGTGGGGGATGCCCACCCGCGCATACAGAAGGCGCAGGTAATCGTAGATCTCCGTCACGGTCCCCACGGTCGAGCGCGGGTTCCGGTTCGTCGACTTCTGGTCAATGGAAATGGCCGGCGAAAGGCCGGTGATGGACTCGACGTCCGGCTTGTCCATCTGTCCCAGGAACTGTCTCGCGTAGGAGGAAAGCGACTCCATGTAGCGCCGCTGCCCTTCCGCGTAAATGGTCTCGAAGGCAAGCGAGGACTTGCCCGAACCGGAGAGACCCGTCAGCACCACCAGTTCGTTCCGCGGAATGTCCACGTTCAGATGCTTTAAGTTGTTCTCCGCTGCGCCGCGGACCTTGATATACTGTTTCGGCATTCTTTCCACGGCGTCATTCTCCTCTGTCCACGAGGATCTTCTTCAGCTCGATCATGCGGTCGCGCTGGAGGGCAGCTTCCTCGAAATTCAGTTCCGCCGCAGCCGTGTGCATCCGCTTCGTGACCTCGGCGATCAGAGCCTTAAGCTCCTTGTCGTCCATGGACTCCGGATCCTTGTCCAGGGTCTTCTTCAGGGACTTCTTCTCGTCCAGTTTATGGGAAATGGCGATCAGGTCGCGGACCGCTTTCTTCACGGACTGCGGCGTGATGCCGTGTGCGTCGTTGTAGGCCTGCTGGATCCTGCGCCGCCGGTTCGTCTCCCCGATGGCGCCGGCCATCGAATCGGTCACGGTATCCGCGTAGAGCACCACGTGCCCTTCCGCGTTCCGCGCCGCGCGGCCGATGGTCTGGATGAGCGCCGTCTCCGAACGGAGGAACCCTTCCTTGTCGGCGTCCAGGATCGCCACGAGCGAGATCTCCGGAATGTCCAGGCCTTCGCGCAGCAGGTTGATGCCGACCAGCACGTCGAAAACGTTCATGCGCATGTCACGGATGATTTCCACCCGTTCCAGCGTGTCGATGTCCGAATGCAGGTAGCGGACGCGGATGCCCGCTTCCCTGAGATACTGCGTCAGATCCTCCGCCATGCGCTTCGTGAGCGTGGTGACGAGGACCTTGCCGCCCTTTTCGGTCTCCTGCCGGCAGCGGCTGATGAGGTCGTCCACCTGGCCTTCGACCGGGCAGACCGTGACCTCCGGATCCAGAAGGCCCGTCGGCCGGATGACCTGCTCCGCCCGCAGCTGCTCGTGCGCCTTCTCGTAATCCGCGGGCGTCGCGGAGACGAACAGTACCTTGTCCAGCTTGGACTCGAACTCCGTGAAGTTGAGCGGCCGGTTGTCGAGCGCCGAGGGCAGGCGGAAGCCGTAATCCACCAGCGTCTGCTTGCGGCTGCGGTCCCCCGCGTACATGGCCCGCACCTGCGGCACGGTCATGTGCGACTCGTCGATCATCAGGATGAAATCCTTCGGGAAATAGTCAAATAAGGTATGCGGCGTCGCGCCGGCAGGGCGCCCCGCGAGATGTCTCGAATAGTTCTCGATGCCGCTGCAAAAGCCCGTCTCGCGCAGCATCTCGATGTCGAAGCGGGTCCGCTCCGAGATCCTCTGCGCCTCAAGCAGGCGGTCGTGCCGCACGAACCACGCTTCCTGTTCCTTCAGTTCCGCTTCGATGTCGTTCGTCGCGCGGATGAGCTCGTCATGAGCCACGACGTAGTGCGAAGCCGGGAAGACCACCAGGTGGTCCATGCTGGCCTTAATATGCCCGGTCACGATGTCGATCTCCAGGATGCGGTCGATCTCATCCCCGAAGAATTCGATGCGGAAAGCGTTCGAAACTTCCGCCGCGGGGACCAGTTCGACCACGTCGCCGCGCACCCTGAAGCAGCCGCGCTTCAGTTCCATGTCGTTCCGCGCGTACTGCATGTCGACAAGGCGCCTTAAGACCTCGTTCCGGTCGCGTTCCTGTCCGGGACGGATCGAAAGGGTCATGTTCTGGTAGTCCACCGGGCTGCCCAGGCCGTAAATGCAGGAGACCGAGGAAACGATGATCACGTCCTCCCGCTCCGAAAGCGAAGCGGTCGCCGAGTGGCGCAGACGGTCGATCTCGTCGTTGATGGAGGAATCCTTGGCGATGTAGGTATCCGAAGACGGCACGTAGGCTTCAGGCTGGTAGTAATCGTAGTAGCTGACGAAATATTCAACGGCGTTGTCGGGGAAGAATTCCTTGAATTCGCCGTAGAGCTGCGCAGCCAGCGTCTTGTTGTGCGCAAGCACCAGCGTCGGCCTGCCGAGTTCCTTAATGACGTTCGCCATGGTAAAGGTCTTCCCGGATCCGGTCACGCCCAGCAGCGTCTCGAAACGGTTCCCGGCCTTAAAGCCGCGAACCAGATCGGCGATCGCTTCCGGCTGGTCGCCGGTCGGTGCGTATTCGGATCTCAGATGGAATTCTGCCATGCTGCAATGTCTCTCCTCTTCGTGAAAATTCCCCCACTTTCACAAAATATCATTATAACATAAAGAACCACCGGTGGCAAGAAAGCCGCCGGCGGGGAAATCTTAAGAGTTTATGAACCCCTTTTACCGGGGACGGAAGGTCACACGGTCGGCAGGGCGCCGAGAAGTTTCAGCAGCAGGGCGTAAAACAGCGGCAGCGTGAGCAGGGAAAGCGCCGTGGAGATGAGCGCCATGGAGGCGCCCGGTCTTGCATCCTTCCCGTACTGCGGCGGATAGATGACCGGGTTCAGCCCCAGGGGCAGCGCGTGCACGAAGAGCGCGAAGATCAGGATCCGGTCGTCTGCACCTGACAGGTACGCGAGGCCGACCAGCAGCACCGGAAACACGATCATCCGCAGCAGGACCGTCAGGTACGAGCGTTTGTCCGTGACCAGATCCTTCACGGCAAAGCCGCTGATCGTAACGCCCGTGAGCAGCATCGCCAGCGGGCTGAAGATCTTCGCTCCGGCAGCAATGGCGTCGGACAGGAACACGGGCATGATCTTTCCGAAGCCGAGAAGCCCCAAAGCGACCCCCGCCGCGATGGAGACCATCGACGGATTCAGCAGGCGCTTCCACTGCGCCTTCGGGCCGTCTCCGCTCGGGGTGAGGAGCGAGACGCCTATCGTATAGCAGCCCATGGTCACGGGCAGCACGAAGAGCATGTAGTGGTAGAGGATCTCCGGTCCGAAAACGGCCTGCACCAGGGCGGCGCCGAAGAAGCCGGTATTCGGATAGATCAGTTCATAGCGGTAGAGGTCCCGTTCGTATCCGCTTTTCGCAAAGAGCCCGGAAAGAGGCCGCGAAATGATGATCAGGACCATTTCCAGCGCCGCGGACAGCAGCATGGCCTGGTAGTTCATCCGGATGGATCCCCAGGTGCAGTTATGGATGAAGGCGTTCAGGATCATCGCGGGGATGAACAGATAACTCTCCAGTTTTGACAGAACAAGTGCCGCGCCGTCGGGCAGCACCTTCAGCCTGCCGAGGACGAAGCCCGCTGCGATGAACAGCAGCATGTAGAGGATCGGGGTCGCGAGCCCGTTGAAGACCGTGATCATGGCGTCACCCCCAGAAGACCCGTCAGCACGACGTAAAAGACGGGAACGGTGACCAGGCAGAGCAGGCAGGAGACGAGCGCCATGGAGGCGCCGGGCCGGGCATCCTTACCGTAGCGCGGCGGATAGATCACCGGGAAGAGGCCGAGCGGCATCGCGTGCAGAAAGAGGACGTAGAGCATCAGGCGGTCGTCGGCGCCGGCAAGATACGCAATGCCGAGCATCACCGGCGGGATCAGGACCATGCGGATCAGGCAGATGGACCAGGATCTTTTCTCCAGGAACATGTCCTTCAGGGCGAAGCCGCCGATCGTCAGACCGGTCAGCAGCATAGCTAACGGACTGAACATGTTCGTACAGGCGGTAAGCGCATCGGACAGAAACTGCGGCATGACCTTCTCAAAGCCGGCAAGCCCGAGAGCCGCGCCGAGGAGCGTCGCGGCGATCGAAGGGTTGAGCAGGTTTTTCAGTTTCGAACCGGTCCCTTCCTCCTGCGGCGTCAGCAGCGGCACGCCGTAGAGGTAGCAGCCGACGCTCATGGGCAGGGCAAAGAGGATGAAATAGTACAGTGCTTCGGAGCCGAAAAGGGCCTGCACCAGGGCAAAGCCCATGAAGCCCCAGCTGGTATAGATCAGCTGATAGCGGTACAGGTTCCGGTAATAGCCTTCCTTCACGAAGAGTTTCGACAGCGGTCCGGCCGCGAGAATGAGCAGGACCTGCAGCCCGAGGCACAGGAGCATCGGACCGGCATAGCTGCGGACCGATTCGACCGTGCAGTGCCGGATGAAGGAATTCAGGATGATGCCGGGGATGATGAAATCGCTTTCCAGGCGCGATAAGACCGCCGCCGCGTTATCCGGCAGCACTTTCATCCTGCGCAGGACGAAACCCGCCGCGATGAACAGAAACATGTACAGCAGCGGGTTCAGGAGATTTTTGAAAACGTCAAACATCATTTACTCTCCGCCGCACCGTGCGGGCGCGGCTGCCGGTCATTTGCCCCGGTACCAGGCGATCATCAGGTCGACGACCCGCCCGTAACTCTTCACGCCGTCCTCGACGCCGTGGAATTCCAGGGTACTGTTGTTGATATGGTCCGAGACTTTGGCGACCTTGCCCTTATAGTGACTCCAGTATTCGGTATTGACGTCCAGGTCGTGGCTCGCCTTCGGGTCGAGGCCTTTCCGCGCCAGGACGAAGCGGTCGTAGTCTGCACTGTAGAGGGCATTCGTCGCATAAATGTAGCCGAGGAGATATCCGCTGTAGGCAAAGGTCGGGTCGCCTGATTCCAGGCAGGCGAGGAAGCCGATGAAATTGGCCTCATCCTCCCGCTCGAAGCCCGCCGCGTGGCCGAGCTCATGGCAGACGGTGTGCGGCTTGCCGTAGTCCGGTGCGTTGTCGTTGTACTGGCTCTCGCCGGTGAAGGGCGAGTAGATGCCGGTGAAATTGGCATGGGACATGAATTCGGACCAGAGGATCGCCTTGGGACGCGGATAGTACACGTCCAGGAAGTCATAGGTCTCCGCGAGCTTCTTCATGGCCGCGACCGAATCCTTCGCAAGGCTGTCGGAAACGGCGCAGCAGCCGTCCTCATCCCGCTCCACGAGATCCGCATAACGGTTGACGCCGGCAACCATCTCCCTGCAGAGCGCTTCCAGTTCGTCCACGGTGCCGCCGGCGGTCGAAAGCCCCGTCTTATCCGCGAAGGTATAACGCGAGAAATTGACGCCGCTCCCGACGGTGGACATGAGGAATAAGATCCCGCCGACAAGTACGGCGTCCCGCAGCCAGGCATAGAACCAGAGCCGCTTCGCCGTGCCCTTAAACAGGCGCGTGATGTCCCGGATCAGGAAGAAGACGGCCGCGAGGATCGCGAGGTAGATCACGATCTCGTTGACGGAGAAGGGAAAGAGCGAGGTGAAGCGCCCCATGGAACCCTGCCAGAGCGGCTGCACGCGCAGCGCGAACCACTCGGAGAAATCCTTGTGGCTCTCCGAGTATTTCAGCAGGGCAAATGCTGCCGCCCCGGGGATCAGGGCGAGCAGGAATCGGAGCACGAGAACACGCACGGGCATCGGCTTTTCCGGGGTCTTCCGCGTATTTTTCTTACTGCTCTCCGTTTTCTTCGGTTTTGTTTTCTTCTTTTCGGTCATCTTTTCCGGCTCTGTGGAATTTCTTATAGAGCGTCTTCATTTCCTCGCGGTCAAAGGTGTAGGCGGTGCCGCAGTAGTCGCACCTGACCTCGACTTCCTTCTGGGAGACCATGAGGTCCAGCATGTCATATTTGTTGAGCCCCGCAAGGGCAAGGGCGATCTTTTCCCGGCTGCAGTCGCAGCAAAAGCGGACCGGTTTCTTCTCCAGTTCTTCATAGCCGAAATGCACGAGGATGTCTTCGAGGATCTCCTCTGGCGTTTCGTTTTCATCCAGCATGGAGGTGATGGGCGGCAGGGCAAGAACGATGTTTTCGAGATCCTCCGCGAGTTCGTCGGAAGCGTCCGGCATGAGCTGCAGCATGAAGCCGCCGGCCTGCCGCACGGTGTTGTCCTTATTCATCAGGACGCCGAGGGCCATCACGGTGGGCGTCTGTTCGGAGACGGCGTAGTAGTAGGTGAGGTCTTCGGCGATCTCACCGCTCACGAGCTGCGTCGTCCCCACATAGGGTTCCTTCAGGCCGATGTCCTTCACGACCGTGAGTTCGCCTTTTCCGACGATGCCCTTTACGTTCAGTTTGCCGTTTGACGAATGGGCGATCGCCTGGGGCTCGGCGGCGTAGGCCTTGACGTTTCCTTCGGTATCCGCGACGGCGGTGAGCATCTGCACGGGGCCGTCGCCCTTGACCGTCAGCGTGATCTTTCCCGCGGCCTCCTTCATCTGGACGCCCATCATGGCGGCGCCGGTCATGAGCCGTCCGAGGGCGGCGGTGACGACCGGGCTCTGGTCATGGCGCACTCTTGCTTCCTCTGCCATCGCGCGCGTCGTGGCCGCGTAGGCGCGGATGTGTCCGCCCGCGGCGATCGCGCTTACGACGTAATCTTCTCTGTTCGTATGTTCAGACATATTTGTTCCTTTCTTCAACTAATCTCATGCCCGCTGAGGGCTCCCCGGAAGGCCGGCTGCCCGTACGGATCCTGCTTCCGCCCGCACCGGGCTTCTTCGCCCGCTGAAGGCTCCCCGGCAGGCCGGCTGCTCTCTCAGATCCTGCTTTCGCCCGCACCGGGCTTCTTTGCCCGCTGAGGGCTCCCCGGCAGGCCGGCTGCCCGTACGGAGCGGCACGAAATGCGGCATTATCCGCTTCCGCTCCGGCAGCCTCGTGAGTCGCAGGAATGCCTGATGCATTCCCGCTCCGCACTCGGCGAAAACCGCGGACAGGGAAACCGCGGTTTTCGTCCGGCTTCAGCGGATCCTTCCGCATGTGCCGCTGACCGTTCGGTCAGAGGCCTGCCGGAAAGTCCCTCAGCCGGGCATTCGTCAGGGGCGAAATGTTGGGTGTTTTTTATCTCAGTTCCTGCCCGCGGCGGAACATTTCCTGCATTTCCGCCGTGAGGCTGGCCTCGCCGCTCCGGTCAGGCATGTCCTCACGTCTGATCCAGTGGCCTTCTTTCAGTTCGGTCGGGTCTACGTGAACGGTCTCGTCGTCTCCGTCCAGTTCGCAGTAAAAGCCGAAGAGCAGCGTATCGGTAAATGACCAGGGCTGGCTCTTGTAGAAGCGCAAGTTCTTCACCCTGAGCCCTGTCTCTTCGAAGACCTCGCGGTGTACGCACTCTTCGATCGTCTCGCCGATCTCCGCGAAGCCTGCGATGCAGGCCATGCCCTTGCTCGGCCGGTCGGAGTAGGTCGTCACCAGGATCTTGTCCTCATGCAGGACCGCGACGATGACCGCCGGGTTCAGGCGCGGATAATTGATCCTGCCGCATTTCGGGCAGACGAAGGCACGTTCCCAGGTGCTCGGCTCAAGTTTCGTTCCGCAGGCGCCGCAGAAGTTCTGCGTATGCATCCAGCGGACGAGCTGAAAGCCGGTAACTGCCGCGAAGGCCAGGTAGCGCGGTTTCTTCGCGCGGAATTCCGCCTGCTTCGCGTAGGAAAAGCCCTCCATTTCGACGCCTTCTTCGCCGAAAAAGTAGGCGATGCCGTCGATCAGGAAGCCGAAGCGCAGCGGCATGTCACCGACCTCGGCGACCGTCGGAAAGCGGAAGCCGTCTTCGGTCTCCCGGATCAGAACGGCTTTTTCGTCCTTCGTGATGAGGACGGCGTCGTCCGGCCGGGCCTCTCTTCTGTGGGCGAATGCGTTATCGTAAACATGCGGTGCGATATCCTGGATCATGCTGCATCTCCTGCGTTTCAGTTTGCTTCGATGGTAATCCGCAGGGGAGAAAAAGTCAAGTTGCTCTTCCTTTTTGACGCCTTCCGCGCTATACTGAAGGCACGAAAAATGACCGCCCGCGGGCGGATGACGGAGGATGATATGAAACTTGCGAATGCCTTATCGGAACGGGCCGACGTGCAGAAGCGCCTGCAGCAGCTGGCCGTACGGATGAACAATAACGCGAAGGTCCAGGAAGGCCAGAAACCGGCCGAGGATCCTGCCGTTCTCCTGAAGGAGCTGGAGGCGCTCTGCAGCCGCCAGGAAACGCTCGTCGCGGCGATCAACCTGACCAACAGCCGCACGCTTTCGGACGGCGTTACCATGACGGAAATGCTCGCACGGCGCGACGCGCTGAAGCTGAAGCTCTCCGTGCTGCGGAGCTTCCTTGACAATGCCAGCGCTACGGTGGACCGTTACTCGCGCAGCGAGATCGTGATCCAGAGCACAGTCTCCGTCGCAAAGCTCCAGAAGCAGGTCGACGGACTTTCCAAGGAACTGCGCGAACTCGACGAAAAGATCCAGGAACTCAACTGGACCACCGACCTGATCGAATGATTTACAGTGAGTAACCGCCGGAGCGGGCGTGATCTCAGCGGTTGAGAATGAGCCGCACCTGGGAGAAACGCGGGGCGCGTTTCAAATCTTACCGTGACGCCCAGCACTTTTACAGGCGCACGATTCATCGCGCACGTTTACTACCGTATCGCCGGCCGGCGGCGAGGGAGGGACCGGGGACAATAAGCTGATTGCGGAAGTCAGTTCCGTATTAAATCATCTTAAACAAAGGAATAACGTAACCGTCCGGTCCTGTCGGGATCAGAACTGTCACGTTATTCCTGTATTATTCGCAAAACTCTATATATTCACATGTACAAAGTACAGGATCTGTTTTGCCATATCGACGTAATAGACATCATAATATCCATATTCGAACGTCTCATATCCGGGTTTTATATAAATATAGCAGTAATCCCCTTCTTTTACCTGTGTCAAATAATCAAAATCATATTGTTCATGATACTCCTCGTATTGAACCCAGCCTTCAAAATTTTCGAAATAACCCCTGATTACTTCAACGTCGGATTCCGTAACCATTTTAAACTTTGAATGGGTCTCAAACTCTTTGATCGTTGTTTCATTGTAGAAATATTTACAATAATCCGTATAATCCTGAAATCCTCTTCCATAATGACATTCTTTTGTCTCATATCTCGGCATGCCTATCATTTTGGTCTCTATGCCGCATCCGCTCAGCATCAGGACCAGCCCGATAACCAAACAAAGGCAGTTCACTCTTTTCATATTCATCATGCATGATCCTCGTTTGTTTTATTCCCGATACTCCAGGATGTCACCCGGCTGGGTCAGGCTCTCTTTGCAGATTAAGAATTGATCATTTCTTCATAATCCATTTCCAGCACGACTTTGCTGTTGGGCAGATATCTGATCCAAACGTAATCGCCTTCTCTGAACCAATATGTACTAATGATCAAATATCGCTCGCCTTCTATGGTCAGATAAGCGCCGTTATATTCAATAAGCCTGTCCATTACTTCGCGATACGGTGTCCATGGTGCGTCCGGCGTAAACGGCATCGTCGATGCAGCTGTCAGCATCCTTCCGGGTTTAAAACGTACAGGCGCCTGCAGGGATTGCATCAAATAAGGCTCATAACGATACCCATTCAATTTATTTAACTGAACAATCGATTCAATATAGCCCTTTTTCTTTTTCGCATCTAATAAAGTCTCTTTATGCAAAGCAAATCCCAAGGTTCTGAGCTCTGACAGCCCGCTATGGAAAACACAAATGATTGCCGCTAAAAAGGAAAAAAATATATACGGCCAAAATCCCTCCGGGTCATTATGCTCTCCCCTTATAAGTCCCAAAACAAGCGCAAACACCGTAACGACAAAAAAGAATATACCTGCATATAAGGACATTATGGGTCTGTCATAATGGACCGTCTTATAATCCTGTATGCTGAATTCAATTTTGGTTTTCATTGCAGAACCGTCCCTGCGACATTCGTTCACTTTTTCTGTTTACGCTCATTTTTCATTACATAATAATCACGTTCAAACAATAGCGCCTGTTTTTTGGGAAGCGTGGTGATCAGATATCTGTATAGTTCCTCATCAAAAGCAACTTTTATGCGACTCGCAGATGGCTGCCACAGATTGATTTGATATCTATATTTCTCATCAAACGGCTCGATCGACAGAAAAATAAAATAAATAACAGATCCGATGTTTCCTCTGTTCAGGAACGAATGACAATATGATCCAATACCACATCCTTGGCAATTGTCATATGAGAGCGAAAAACTCTTTTGGAATGGTACGGAAACCAATACGGAATCGCTTGAAAATACACCCCACGAATATAGTTGATTCTTAATTTTCCAAAGATAATACGCCCAAACCAAACTACAACTGACACACATAAAGAACACGAAAAAAGTGGCAAAGCTTCTTTCTACCTTAAGGAGTGAAACACCAAACGGCAGTGGAAGGACACAGAAACACGGCGCGACAACAGCGGCAAAAGCCGTAATCTTTGAGCCAAGGTATCGCCTTATTGTTGGCCTTTTTCCTTCCTCATTGTTCACAATTAATACCTCTCATATGTTTCTTTTTTCGGTGTTTCATAGCATTCTTAGAACGTCAGCTTTTTTTATACTTCATCCACGCAATCAGTATCGCGATGGCGCCGCTCGGGATGATCATGAAGCTGGTGGAGCCGGTGAGGCTCGGGACCAGCATGAACAGGATGCTCATGACAAGCAGCGGCCAGACGGCCGTGCCGATGTTCTTCCGGTAATATTTGTACGCCATGGCGCCGAAAAGAGCCGGAACGACCTGGTCGAAGGCGGGCTGGAGCGCCGGATTCTGCAGGATAGGCTGCAGGGGGATCAGCAGGGCAACGCCGGCCGCAAGTACCAGAATGGTGACAAGCGACGAGGTCGCGATCGACAGGGTGGAAATGATCTCGTTCTCCGCCGTGCCGGTCTTCGCGCCGACGATGTCCCTCGCGTTCATGGCGCAGGGGATCTTCATGTTGATGAGGTTCCCGGTGATGAAGGCGAGGTAGGTGCCGCCCGCGCCGAGCATGGGCGTGTAGACCAGAAACTCCGCGATGCAGCTCACGAAATAGACGATGCCGATCGAAAGGAAGCCTCGGCCGACCGCCTTAAAATCAGGCATCGCACCGAGGAAAGCCCCCATGACGAAAGGGACTCCGGTCAGCAGGATCAGGGTAATGATACAGACGACGCGGCCGATGACGTGCGTGCGGTCATTGTACGCCTCGAAGTTTTTCGCTTTCTCTTCTTCCGTAAGGATGATCTTCTTCTCTTCCATCTTCTTACCTCCTTACAGCGCGGCCGCGATCGCCGCGGCAGCCATGCCGGCCAGCATGCTGGCGGCAAGGGCAAAGCCTTCGACCCATTCGGCTTTTTTCTTTTCTTCGATCCAGATGAAGAGCGCCATCACGACCGCGGAGACCGCGGCGACGAGCAGCGGGATCCAGCTGCCGCTGAAGGTGAAAAGTCCCTTCTCGGAAACGAAGCTGCCGATGTAGCTGCCGATGTAAGCAGAGACGAGGCCGATGAACATGGCGGTCATGGCAGCGTCGCCGAAGCCGCCGGCCTTAGCCGTCTTCGCGCCGCCCGCGCTCAGCTTTTTCAGGTACTTTTTGTTGAAGAATACGGAAAAGACCATGCCCCACATGATGCAGACGGCCATGAGGAAGGCGATGGTGACGAAGGCGCGGGGCGTCATTTCCGAGACAGAAAGGCCGGACAGCCCCGCCGCTTCCGCCGCGGCTTCGGCCACCTGCGTCTCATAGTGCAGGGCGCCGATGACGGAAAGGCGCAGCCAGGGCAGGGGCGTGCCGAGGGCGCCGGAAAGCGCGATGACGCCCAGCAATATGCCGAGGCTCGGCAGGACGGAGAAGGTGGCGCTGGCTGTGATGGTGCGCTTCATTTTTGTCTTATCCATGCCGATGGCGATACCGGCGCGCCAGGCGCGGACCATGAAAAAGACCGAGACCCCGGCGACAAATAAGACGATGGCGCCGCAGATCAGATACATGGTGGGACTGTTCAGTGTTTTCAGCATCGGGGATCCTCCTTTCGGATGATAAGGCGATTATAGCGCAGGAAGAAGGCGCGGTCAAATCTTCTTGCGCACTCATAAGAATAAAGCAGCACCCCGGAGACTCTGTTCCGGGGTGCGTCGTTTTGCCGCTTTTATTCTTCCTTCTTCCACCGCAGGACGGGATTCCGCGCTGCCCTGACTTCGTCGGGCCGTCCGATCGCAGCGTGGTGCGGGGCGGTCTTCATGGTCTCGGGATCTTCGAAGCCCTGCTTGTACAGCTTGCGGAAGATCTCCGCGGCTTCGTCGAGCGTGGCCTTGCTCTCCGTCTCGGTCGGCTCGAGCATCAGCGCTTCGTGCACGATGAGCGGGAAGTACATTGTCGGCGGATGCATGCCGTAGTCGATCAGCGACTTGGCAACGTCCAGGGCAGAGACGCCGGTCTCCTTCTTGTACTTATCGAGCGTGAGCACGAATTCGTGCATGCAGATGCGGTCGAAGGCGGGCTCGAAGGTGCCTTTGATCTTCTCCATCAGGTAGTTCGCGTTCAGGACCGCGTTCTCGGCGGCTTCCGGAATGCCTTCCCGGCCGAGGGTCAGGATATAGGTGAGCGCTTTCACGACCACGAGGAAGTTGCCGGCAAAGCTTCTGACCTGCAGGCGGCCGGGGCCGTCCATGGTCACGGAGCAGGGCAGGAAGTCCGCAAGGAAGGCCTTGCAGCCGACCGCGCCGGCGCCGGGTCCGCCGCCGCCGTGAGGCGTCGCGAAGGTCTTGTGGAGGTTAAGGTGCACGCAGTCGAAGCCCATGTCGCCTGGCCTGACCACGCCCATGACCGCGTTCAGGTTCGCACCGTCATAGTAGCACAGGCCGCCTGCCTCGTGCACGAGTCTGGTAATCTCGAGAATGTTGCTGTCGAAGAGGCCGACGGTGTTCGGATTGGTCAGCATGAGGCCTGCCACGTCCGGGCCGAGCGCCGCCTTCAGGGCGTCCAGATCGACCAGGCCGTCGGGGCCGGAAGCGATGTTGACCACGTCAAAGCCGCACATGGCCGCCGTCGCGGGATTGGTCCCGTGCGCGGAATCCGGCACGATGATCTTGCGTCTTGCTTCGTCGCCGCGGGACTTGTGATACTGCTTGATCAGCAGCACGCCGGTGAATTCGCCGTGCGCGCCGGCCGCGGGTTCAAAGGTCATGTCGTCCATGCCCGTGATCTCGCAGAGGAGTTCCTTCGCGGTCTCCAGCACCTTGCGGCAGCCGGCGGTATCGCGTGCGTCCGCAAGCGGGTGGACGTGCGTGAATCCTTCAAGTGCCGCCGTCTCCTCGTCGATGCGCGGGTTGTATTTCATGGTGCAGGAGCCGAGCGGATAGAAGCCGCAGTTGACGCCGTGCACCTGCTTCACGAGTTCGGTGTAGTGGCGGGAAACTTCGGTCTCGGAAAGTTCCGGCAGGGCAGGCTTTTCCGCGCGCTTCATGGACGCAGGAAGGTCGAAAGCCGGAACGTCAAGCGCCGGCAGAAGATCCGAGCGGTGGCCGGGCATGCTTTTTTCAAAGATCAGTTTCATGCGAGCGCCTCCTTTACGATGTCCGCGACTTCATCCAGTGCTGCCTTCGATGCCTTCTCGGTCACGCACCAGAGGATGCTTTCGCCGTCAGGAAGCAGCAAGCCGCCCAGAATGCCCTCGTCGGAAAGCGCGCCGAGGATCTCCCGGCAGTTCTCCTGACGGGTCACGAATTCATGGAAGAATCTGCCGGAGTACTCCAGCCGGCAGCCGGCTTCGACGAGTTTTGACGCCAGATAATGCGCCTTCGCCATGCACTGGCGGGCGACTTCGGCCATACCGTCCGGGCCCATCGTCGCCATGTACAGACCTGCCGTCAGGGCGCAGAGCGCTTCGTTCGAGCAGATGTTGGAACTGGCCTTTTCCCGGCGGATGTGCTGTTCGCGGGCCTGCAGGGAAAGGACGTAGGCTTTGCCGCCGCGGCTGTCGACAGTCTCGCCGACGATGCGGCCGGGCAGGCGCCGCATGTGCTTCTGCGTGGTCGCCATGAAGCCGAGATAAGGGCCGCCGAAGCCAAGGGGAAGTCCCAGCGGCTGGCCTTCGCCGACCGCGACGTCCGCCCCCAGTTCGCCCGGGGTCTTCATCACGGCAAGTGCGATCGGATTGCAGCTCATGACCGCCATCGCACCGGCCTCGTGGACCGCAGCGATGATCTCTTCCGCGTCCTCAAAGAGGCCGTAGAAGTTCGGCTGTTGGAAGATCACCCCGGCGGTATCGGCCGCGAGCATTTCCTTCAGAGCGGCAAGGTCTGTCTTCCCGTCCTTCGCCGGCACGACCTTCAGTTCGGCATTCGCGCCGTAGCAGTAGGTCCTGACCGTATTGATGACGTCCGGATGGACGGTTTCGGAGATCAGGGTGACGCTCCGCTTCCGGTCGCGGCACATCGCAGCCGCCTCCGCCGCCGCGCTCGCGCCGTCGTAGACCGAAGCGTTCGACACGTCCATCCCGGTCAGTTCGCAGATCATGGTCTGGTACTCGAAAATGGACTGCAGCACGCCCTGGCTCATTTCCGCCTGATACGGCGTGTAGGCCGTCAGGAATTCTTCCTTCGCGGGGATGTAGCGGACGATGGAAGGGATGTAGTGGTCGTAGGCACCGGCGCCGCGCAGGATCGTCTTGTAGTTCCTGTTCAGCTTTGCCATTCCCTCGAGCTTCGCCCGCACTTCCATCTCACTGAGGCCTTCCGGCAGGTTCAGAGGCCGGTCAAGCAGCACGCTTTCCGGAACGTCCTTATAGAGTTCCCGGACGTTTTCCATGCCGAGGGCTTCCAGCATCTCCCGCCTTTCCGCTTCGGAAGAGGGGATGTAGTGACCCATCTCATGCCTCCGTTTCGCAAAGGTCCGCGTAGGCCGCGGCGCTCAGGAGTTCTTCGGTATCCGTCACCTGCTCCACCTTGATGATCCAGTTGGCGTAGGGATCGTCGTTCAGCAGTTCCGGGGAATCCAGAAGTTCTTCGTTGATCTCTGCCACGATGCCGGTGACCGGGCTGAGCAGGTCGGACACGGCCTTCACGGATTCAACGTCGCCGAAGGCTTCGCCCGCAGTCACTTCGTCGCCGACTTCGGGCAGGTTGATGAACACGACGTCACCGAGCTCGTGCTGGGCAAAGTCGGTGATGCCGATAATGGCGATCTCGTCTTCCATGTTCAGCCATTCATGGTCCTTGGAATACTGTAACTGTGCAGGGTAATTCATGATTTTTCCTCCTGTAGGCAAATGAATTTTGGTCTTGTATCGTTATGAATGAGGGATAGTTATCTCAGCATGCCGGCAAGGCGGTCAAGCGCTTCGCCGAGTTCTTCGTCACTGAAGCAGTAGCGCATGGCAGTGTAACCGCCGCGGAGCGCGGCAGCGTCCTCTCCGACTTCCTTTCCGTTCAGGATGCAGTCCGCGATGAGGTCGGCGACCTTATCGAATTCCGCAGGACCGAAGCCGAAGCGAGTCATCTCGGAAACGCCCATGCGGAGCGCGCCGGAGGCCGTGAAGCCTTCCTCGTCGGGCGTCGCCTGGTAGTTCACGATGATGTTGTTCCGCTCCAGCCGCTCCGCGACCTCTGCGCCTTTGCCGTAGCCGACGCTTACGATCACCTGGTGGGTCTCGGTGTAATCCATGGCCGGGTCGCCTTCGACCGTGAGGCCACGTTCCGCGAGTGCTTTCGCAAAATGCTTCGCGTTCGAAACGACTGCCTTCTGGTACTCATCCTTGAAGGTGTTCATCTCATAAGCCGCCATGAGCTGGCCGAGCTGCGTGCCGAGGTGGTGGTTGGAAACGCTGCCCGGGAAGACGCGCCGCTGGATGGTCTCCCACAGCTCGTACTTCAGATCGTCTTCGTCCCAGTTCGTGCCGATCACGCCGCGCTGCGGGCCGAAGAAGGTCTTGTGCGTCGAGCCGGTCACGATCTCAGCGCCTTCCTTGAAGGGTTCCTGGAAGTGCGGGCCGATGAGGCCGAGCACATGTGCCATGTCGTACATGATCGTGGTTTTGATGCCCTGTTCGTCCACGAACTTCCGGATCGCAGCCACGGGCTCTTTGTAAAGCACCATGCTCTTGCCGAAGATGATGAGTTCCGGTTTGTACTCGGCGATGACCTTCTTGGTCTCCTCGACGTCGATCTTATAGATGTTGTCGGGGCAGACCGGGAAATTGACGATCGCATTCTGCTCGGTCACGGGATCCACGGCGATGTAGTCGTGCAGCGCGCCCATGGGCTGCGCCGAAAGATGCCCGCCCTTGATGATGTGGTTGTTCAGAACATAGCCGAGGCGTTTGGGCGTCACCTTGCGGTTCAGGCGGTTCTTGAAATCCATGAGGGCTGAGAAGACTGCCGTGTTGGCCATCTGGCCGCTGGTGACGCGCGTCTCCGCCTCTTTCGCGCCGAGGTAATACTTCATTTCCTCCACCAGCTGCTGCTCGACCCAGTCGATGAACTTCGTACCCTGGTAGTAGAAGATGTCCTTGTCGTAGAAGGATTTTACGGTCTTGTGTTCGGCATAGCGGCCGCTCGGATCCGACGAGGACAGGAGCCTTACGGCGCGGCTCGGCGTGTTCTCCGAAGGGATCAGGTTGATGCAGCGGCGCTGGCGCCACTCGTGGTTGTCCGCAGCCTTCCCGATGAGGCGGACGGCCTTCTCGAGGCGGCTCCCCTCTTCCGGCGCGTGCTCTGCGAGCGTGTAGCCGTAAATGATCGGGCGCGCAAAAGGCGGCGCCATGGTGTCGAGGTGGCGTTCCGCAATGACGGCACGGATACGCTTTCCGCGAATGTCCACTTCCACTTCGTCGTCCGGACGGATGTCGCTGTCGACGTAAGCCATGCCGATCGCACGCTTCATGACCTCTTCCGTGATCACGGATTCGAGGCCTTCGCCCTCTGCCTTATAGAAAGGCACCATGGTCCCGCTGGTGACCCAGCCGACCTGCCTGTCGCCCTTATAGAGAGGCATGCCTGCACGCATGACGCCGCGGTCAAGGAGCGCGATGCACTGGATGCGGCGCGGCAGAGCTGCATTGTCGCTGTCATCTCGGTTCATGATCCGCTGGTAGGCTTCGTACTGTCTTGCCAGCGCGGCGCGCCCGATGTATTCGCCCTTCTGCGGCGCGAAGCTCACGGCAAAGCGGGCAACCGGCGCGGAATAGATGGGCATCGGGACGCCTTCAGGATCCTTTCCCATCTCATGGCCGTAGAGCGGAAGTCCGGCTTCGAGGCGCAGCGTATCGCGGGCGCCGAGGCCTGCGGGGCGGGCGCCGAGTTCGCAGAGGCGGTTCCACAGCCAGGCGCCGTCTTCGGTCCTTACGAAGACTTCGTAGCCGAGCGGTTCGCCGGTGTAGCCGGTCTTCGCGATCTTTGCCTCGCGGCCTTCCAGCAGCACGGTATTCACGTAGTTCTTCATCGGCTCCGTGACCGGTACGCCGCCCGAGAGCGTCATCAGCATGTCCTTGCTTGCCGGCCCCTGGACCGCGATACAGGCCCAGTCCTTCGAAATGTTCGTGATCGTGCAGTCATAGCCGCCGATGTGTTTGGTCAGATGTGCCAGATCCTTGTCGATGTTCGCGGCATTCACCACGAGCCACAGACGGTCCTCCTCAAAACGGTAGAGGTAGGCGTCGTCCACGGCGCTGCCGTCTTCGTCCGGCAGGATGCAGTACATCGCCCGGCCGGGCAGCAGGCCTTCGACGTTCGCACTCACGACGTGCTGCAGGAAGCGCACGCGGTCCTGCCCCTCCACCAGCAGGCGCCCCATGTGCGAGACGTCAAACAGGCTGCATTTGCTGCGGGTGTACAGATGCTCGGCCACGATACCCGTCGGGTACTGCACCGGCATCTCCCAGCCGCCGAAGTCCACCATCGTGGCGCCTGCCGCCACATGGATGTCATAAAGCTGTGTCCGTTTCAGTTCACTCATTCGGACCCTCCCTTAATTCGAACGCTACGGGCGTTCATTATCTGCGAAAAACGTAAAAAGAAGGCACGAAGACCAAAGGTCTTCATGCCTCCGTTTCAAGCCTGAGAGATTCCCCTTGCGGGTTGCACCTTCGGCGTGCATGGCTGCACTTTTCGGAGTTTCGTCCCGATCCGATCCTTTTGCCTGAGAGTTTTTATCCCCTTCGGCGGCGCACGAAAAAAGCGCTCTCTCCCGAACCGTTCAACCGACTTTTTCGAATTTTGCTGAAATCAGTCTATCACCCTCCGCAGCGCTTTGTCAACGGCAAAAAGCGGGCGGAAGCGGATTTCCTCCGTCTCAGCCAAGGTGCGCCTTCGCGGCATTCACGAGCGCACGGAAGAGGGCCTGCTCCTCGTCATTGTTCACCATCCCTTCGGGATGCCACTGGACGCAGAGGAGGAAACGTTCGCCGGGCACTTCCATCGCTTCGATGCACTGATCATCCTTCGCGCATCCGGTAATGATCCAGCCGGGCGCCGCCGTCCTTACTGCCTGATGGTGGAAGGAATTGGTCCGGACGCGCGTGCTGCCCATGATCTCCGCGATGCGGCTGCCAGGCACGAGATCCACGTCGTGGGACGGGATGTTCCGTTGGTACATGCTGAGACGGTGTTCCGCGTAGCCTTCGGACTTCAGATCCTGGATGTCCTTGCCCCCGCGGACCGCGTTCAGAAGCTGCATGCCGCGGCAGATGCCGAGGACCGGCAGGTCCGTCTCATCCAGCACGAAATTCGTCAGCACGGCCTCCGCCTGATCGCGGCGGAAATCGATGGGGCCGACACCGCTGATGATGCGCTCGCCGAAGAGCGCCGGGTCGATGTCCGCCCCGCCGGAAAGGATCACCCCGTCCAGGCGGCCGACGGCTTCCTTCATGAGTTCCGGATCCTCAAAGGAAGGCAGGATCACGGGAATGCCGCCCGCGCGCTCCACGGCGTTCGTGTAGGCTTCGCCGAGGAAATGGAACTGCTGCGGCAGCAGGGTGAAATTGGCAGACTTTTCCAGACACTTGATGGAGCAACTGATGCCGATAAGCGGTTTCATGGTGAATTTCTCCTTTGAAATAAATTATTGTTGCCGTTTATACGACCTGAAACAGGAAAAATTTCAGATAATCCGTCTCCGGGACGCCCCAGAGGATGGGATGGTCCGGTGACTGTTTCCGGCCTTCGATCTGCCGGAGCGAGACGCCTGCCTCGGCTGCTGCTTCCGCAAGCATCGCCTTGAAATGATCTTCGTCTGCAAAGTGGCTGCAGCTGCAGGTCGCGAGGTATCCGCCCCGCGGGAGCAGGTGCATGGCCCGCTTGTTGATCTCCTTGTAGCCGCGCAGGGCGTTATTTACCGTCTTCCGGCTCTTCGTAAAGGCCGGCGGGTCGAGGATGATGAAGTCGTAGGGGCTCCCCTCTTCCTCCAGTTTCGGCAGCAGGTCGAACACGTCCGCGACGATGAAATCCATGCGGTCTTCGAGGCCGTTCAGCCGCGCGTTTTCCTTCGCCATTTCGATTGCGGAAGCGGAGACGTCGACCGCCGTCGCACTCACGGCGCCGCCCATGACCGCGTTCATCGCAAAGCTCCCGGTATGGGTAAAACAGTCCAGCACCCGGTGGCCTCTCGCAAGCCGCGCGACCTCCAGGCGGTTGTATTTCTGGTCAAGGAAGAAGCCGGTCTTCTGGCCGTTCTCGACGTCGACCTTATAGCGGACGCCATTCTCGACGATCTCGGTGACCGCACTATCCGGAGCGCCTTCCCCGGGCAGGACGTACCAGCCCTTGTTTTCCGGGAGGCCTTCCAGCGCCCTGATCGCGACGTCGTTCCGCTCGAAGATGCCGCTTATCTTCTGTCCGTCCTCCCTGAGGACCTGCACCAGCAGCGGGAAGATCAGGTCCTTCCGTTTCTCCATCCCGAGGCTCAGCGTCTGCGTCACCAGGATCTCCCCGTAGCGGTCCACGGTAAGTCCCGGGAACTGATCCGCTTCGCCGAAGATGATCCGGCAGGCGGATATGTCGTCCCGCATCACGGTCTTCCGGTAGTTCCAGGCATAGGAAAGCCGCCTTCTCCAGAAGGCTTCGTCAAACGTATCGTTGGTATTCCGCGAAATCAGGCGGATCCGGATCTTCGAACTTTCGCTGAGAAATCCGGTGCCGAGGTATTTTCCCTTCACGCTCACCACGTCTACGAGGCCGCCGTTTTCCGGCTCGCCTTCCATGCCGAGCAGTTCCGCGTCATAGACCCAGGGATGCCCGCCCGCAAGCGCCGCCTCTGCTTTTTTCGTGACCGTGATCTTCGGGTATGCCCGTTCCGTCTTCATCTGTTCTTCGCTTCCTTTGCCTTGTCATTCAAAGTGCGGCAGCACCATCTTAAAGCCGATCTGAAGCCCCTTCGCAAGTGAAGGGATCTCGAGCCATTCTTCGCGCGTATGCTCGCCGTCGCCCACGTACAGGCCGAAGGTCACCGAAGGGATGCCCATCGACAGCGGGATGTTGGAATCCGTGGAACCTGGCCGTTTCCAGATCTCGCCTTCCGGGCCGACGGCCTCGCGGATCGCTTCCTCGGCGCGCGCATGGAGCCTTTCCAGGGCTTCCCTGTCGATCTCACCGCCGCAGGGGCGTTCGCCGACGCACTCGAGGGAAAATTCCGCCCGATCGCTCCGGACGCTTTCCAGCGCCTCTTCGAACTGGCGGCGCATCTGCGCGAGGTGCTCCCGGTCGTTCGAGCGGTATTCATAAAGCATTTCCGCATTTTGTGCGATCGTATTGACTGAAGTTCCGCCGGAAATGGTGCCCACGTTGAAGGTCGTGTGAACGCCTTCCTTCTTCGGCACCTCCTGCCCGTTCAGTTTCATGATGAGGCGCGACAGCTCCACGATCGCGTTCGGGTTGCCGAAGGCCGCATAGCTGTGGCCGCCCACGGTCTTCGCCGTTACGCGCCAGCGTTCGGAGCCCACCGCCTGCGTCACGATGCCGAAGTTGTAAGGGCCGTCAAAGGAAACATGTTCCTTCGTACGGGGGCCGAAATCCTTCATGATCTGCCGGATGCCCTTCAGGTTCCCGAGACCTTCTTCGCAGCTGTTCAGCACGAAGATCACCGGATCCTTCGGCACGAGCTTATTCTCCTTGATGTACCGCAGCAGCATCAGGATGCCGACCACGTTCGCGGTATCGTCGCCCACGCCCGGCGCCCTGAGGATATCGCCGTCCTGCACCACGGGCAGGGGCGTTACGTCCGGAAAGACGACGTCGGTATGCGCCGTATAGATCGTGATTCCTTCCGCGTCCGGTGCGGCAAAGGGCACGATCACGTTCTTGGCTTCGTCAGCATAGGCATTTTCGATCCCGATGTTTTCCAGCCAGTTCAGCAGGAACATCACCCTGCGGTCCTCGATATGTGACGGCGCGGGGATCGCTGCCAGCGTCTTCAGGAGAGCCAGCTGGTCATCCGCGTGTTCTTCGATCCACTTATTCATAGTATCTCCCTTCCGCATCCCGGTGGTTTCGTCTGTATCTTACCGCAGGGCAGGCAAAATGACAACCGATTTGACGCCCGGAAGCCTTTCTCTTTCCTTTTTTTTGGTTTTTCCTGTTCCCATTTCAGCAAAATAATGTATAATACATACAGCAATAATGCTTCTTGCAGAAGAGAAACAAGGAGAACGAAATATGCAGGAAAAAGAAAGCAAACAGGTCAAAGCCCTGGCGACGCGCATCCGTCTGGGCATCCTGGACGCCATCCACTCCGTGGGCTCCGGCCACATCGGCGGTTCCTTAAGCATCGCCGACGTGCTGGCCGTGCTGTACGGACGGGAAATGCGCTACTATCCGCAGGATCCGAAGTGGGAAGGCCGCGACCGTCTGGTCACCTCCAAAGGCCACTGCGGCCCGGCCGTTTACGCGACCCTGGCTGTCAAGGGCTTCTTCCCCTATGAAGAACTGCTGACCATGAACAAGCCCGGCACCCGCCTGCCGAGCCACACCGACCGCAATAAGACCCCCGGCATCGACATGACCACCGGTTCCCTCGGACAGGGCACGTCCCTTGCCGCCGGCATGGCGCTCGGAGAAAAGCTGAAAGGCTCCGACTGCCGCGTGTTCTGCATCGTCGGCGACGGCGAAGCGCAGGAAGGACAGTGCTGGGAAGCCTTTGAGTTTGCCGCAGCAAAGAAACTCTCCAACCTCGTGGTGCTGCTCGACTGGAACAAGCGCCAGCTGGACGGCTATCTTGACGACTGCCTGCCCATGGGCGACTTTGTCGCCAAGTTCCGGGCTTTCGGCTTTGACACCGTGAAGGTGAACGGCAACGACGTGGACGAACTGGCTGAAGCCCTCGCCCACACCCGCAAGGGCGGCGACAGGCCTTATGCCATCGTCATGGACACTGTCAAGGGCGCCGGCATCCCCGAGGTCGAACAGCTCCCGATGAACCACAGCATTGCCGTCGACGACGCGCAGTATGCCAAATGGACCGCCGATCTCAAGGCGCAGCTTAATGAACTGGAGGGTTGAGCCATGCTGAACATCGTATACAACGGAGAAATGGATCCCCGCCAGGGCAAGGCCGTGACCGGCAAAGTCAT
>CACWLA010000028.1:46497-58753 GCA_902761665.1 uncultured Lachnospiraceae bacterium
AAGGTCGTCTATCTTGACGCCGACCTCATGAGCTGCATCGGCACGTTAAAGTACGCGAAAACGAATCCCCGCGCCATCGAGTGCGGCATAGCCGAAGCCAATATGATCGGTGTCGCCGCAGGACTTGCCGCCGCAGGCTTCAAGCCCATCTGCCACAGTTTCGGCATCTTCTCGTCCCGCCGCTGCTTCGACCAGGCTTTCCTGTCCGCCGGCTACGCGAAAAACGACATCACCATCCTCGGCTCCGATGCCGGCGTTTCGGCCGCGTTGAACGGCGGCACCCACATGCCGTTTGAAGACATGGCCCTTTACAGCGCCCTGCCCGGCTCGACCGTCATCGACGTTTCCGACGCCACCTGCCTGGAGAGCGTGCTCCGCCAGTGCGTGGACCGTCCGGGCGTGAAATACATCCGCTTCAGCCGCAAGGATTATGCGAAGATCTACGACGAAGGCTCAGAACTGCCGATCGGCAAGGCCGTCACCCTCCGGGAAGGCACGGACGTCGTCATCTTCGCCTGCGGCCTGATGCTGCACGAAGCCATGAAGGCTGCGGATGCGTTGGCCAAGGAAAGCGGCATCAGCGCCGCCGTCGTGGACTGCTTCACCGTGAAGCCCATCGACCGCGAAGCCGTCGCTGCCTGGGCGAAGAAATGCGGCGCCGCCGTGATCGCGGAAAACCACAACCGCTTCGGCGGCCTGTACTCCGCCGTATCCCAGGTGCTTCTGGAAGAAGCCCCGGTGCCGGCAGGCGTCGTCGCCGTGGAGGATGAATTCGGTGAAGTCGGCCCGCAGAGTTATCTGGCAAAGCGCTTCGGCCTGACCGCGGAGCACATCGTGAGCGTCGCGAAGGACGTCATCGCCCGCAAAAAACGCGCGCAGGAAGACGCCGGAACGAGCGCCTGAGCCGACAGTTTCCGACACACGAAAAAGAGCAGCAGACCGCGGTCTGCTGCTCTTTCGGTTTGCTGCATCCTTTCATCGCCTGATACTCCCCGGGCATTGGCAGGCAATGACAGAAGCAGGAGGCTCCCTTCTCCTAATGACGGGGCAGCAGCCGGAAGGGGGCGGGTCTTACGCTTTCCTTTCCTGACAGTGCAGCCTTCAGTCTCCGGCTCACCGCAACCACGAACGCGGCCAGCGGAACATAGGTAAGCAGCATGATGACGGTATAGACAGGACGAAGGCCCTTTTCTGCCAGAAAGGCAGCCAGTTCCTCATATACCGGAACACCTGCACCGCTGTAGATCTGCATGTAATCGGAACCGAGAGCATAGTTGACCGGGATCGCAGCAAGCGCGAGCAGAAGGACCGGCACCATGGCCAGTTTCACGTTTTTCCACTCCGGCTGCACATAACCGGTCATCAGAAGAAGTACACCGGTAAAAAACATGGCTGCGTGAAAATACAGCGAATAAAACGCACCGAAGGTCCAGAACGGATAAAAATTCAGCCCGTTGCAGTAAATGACGCCTATGCCGCCGAAAAGCAGCCCGACGGTCGTCAGGTATGCGCCGGCACACGCTTTTGCCTTTCCCTTCCCCCATGCCGCAAGCGGCAGCATGTAGATGAAGAGAGAGCAGGCATAGATCGGAAGCAGGCCGCCCCAGTTGAAGCCCTGTCCCGTCGTGATGTCATAGAAGCTTTCCCAGCAGATCTTGGCAGCTTCTAGGAGTACGGTGAATACCGACTGGATCTTCAGCCACTGCCTGATGCGGGCATGATCGGTGCTGCGCAGTGCATAAGCGGCAGCGAATGACAGAACAAAAACGGCTGCGATATAGATGATATGCGGCGTGGAGAACAGATCGCTCACAAAGCCGCTTATCCGGTACTTATAATCAAAAAACCGATAATTCAAGAAATCTCACCTCAGAACATCATAAAGCCCAGCAGAATCATCGGCCGGACTTTCGCCTATTATAGGCACTTCCGCAGAAAATGCAAGCCTTATTTCGTACAGAAAACTGCTTTTCATTTGCCAAACGCATCTGCCGGGCATATAATAAGCAGAAAACAACACAGGAGAAAGGATGTCATGAGCACGGTACAATGCAAAAACTGCGGGTCGGTCTTCGACGGCAGGCTAGCTTACTGCCCCTACTGCGGCACCATGCACAAACGGGGCGCGTACGCCGAATTCCGCATGAAGATCTCCTCGCTGATCGACGCCATGCTCGGTCTGAAGGAGAATGTGGAGCAGTCCGTCAGCCGGATCGTCCTGTCTTCTCTTCTGCGCTCTCTGATCTTCATCGCCGTCATCATCGGAATCGCCTTTGCCTTCTCCCGCACGGCGCAGGTCAACTACAGGAACGACCCGAAGTACGATCAGCAGGCCTACGAAGAGATCACGTGGATGAACGACAACCTGTCGAAACTCAACGAGGCTTATGAGAGCGGGGACATGAAGGCCGTGGAAAAGCTGTATTACCAGCAGCCGAACGCCGTCCGGAACTGGTCCCGCTACCCTTCCTACACCCTGAAGCTTGCTTATCAGAAGATCAGGGGCGAGGACCGTTTCGACGCGTACTGCTTCCAGCGCATGCTGCATTTCATCTTCAAGCCGGAGATCTACACCGGATACAACGGCATGAGCCGGGTGGATGAAGCGGAATATGCGGAGATGCGGGACGATCTGACCGCAGAGTTTGAAACAAGAGGCTATTCCCTCTCCGAACTCGAAGAGATCTATGAGAAGTGCGCAGATTCCTACGGTTACGCGGATCCCGATCTGCTGAAGCAATACATGAAGGAGGGCTGACATGGTCAACTGCAAGAACTGCGGCGCGCCGCTCACCCTTAACGACGCTTTCTGCCCTCACTGCGGCACGCCCAATCCCGAAGCCCAGGAGCACCTGAAAAAACTGCAGCAGCTGGATCAGCGCTTTGAGGACGCCAGCCTTGAAGTCGCCGCCGAGGTCAGGAAAAGCAAGAAAGGCTACGGCATCCTGCTGATCCTGGTGATGCTGCTCCTCGCGAACCTCGTGATCTTCGTGATGCACGGGATGACCTATGACATCGCGGAGCGTGTTATCGCCTCCAAAATGTCGGAGGCTGAGATCAAGGCGAAGCTGGACGAATTCCTCGACGCAGGCGAATACATCGAGATGGACCTCTTTATGAACAAGTTTTCCCTCTCTTACCGCGACTACGAAGACTACAGCAAGATCTCGTATCTGGCCGGTTATCAGAGCCGAATGACCGATGCCATGACCCAGTATCTCTACGGCACCGAAAACTACGGGGATCCCCTGATCCGGACCTGCCAGGCGCTCGCGGACTATGAGGAAGAATATGTCCGGCTCAGCAAGAGGGACAACAGCGAAAAGGTCCTGTTCCATGCAGAGAAGATCAATACCGAGGTGAACGGTTTCCTCAAAAACTATCTGGGACTTACCGATGAGGACATCGCCGGAATCAAGAACATGAACGAATCCTCGCTCCTGATCCTTGTGAATGAGAGGCTCGCGAAATGAAGAAACATAAAGCAAGCAAATGGATAGGCGCCGCCAGAGTGCTGGCCTTGCTGTTCATGCTCATCCTGTTCATCAACGCGTTCACGCTGTTCAGGGAGATCCGGAGGGACGTTCTGTACGGCTCGCAAAGCACGGGGCTCCATACCATGAACGAGTGGTTTGACGAAGGCAATTACCATAAGATCTATACTGCTGCCGCCGTCAACCGCTACGCTGACGACGAGCTCTCCGTAGACGTCTCCCAGTACGAAGCCTTCGGCCGTTGGTACCACGCCTACGTCAGGGCGCGGAGCCTCGAAGACAACGCAGCGTATCTGAAGCAGATGGAAAAAGAAAAATCCAGTATCTCCTGGAAGAAGATACTGGATGTGATCAGTGTCCTCGAAGAGGACCTGAGATAAGTTTGCCGTTATTTAATATTCCTCAGAGCAGCGCTTCCATTTCATCCAGCAGCTCGCCGAAATACCGGAGGGCGGCGTTCACCGGTTCCGGTGAACTCATGTCCACGCCGGCAATTTTCAGCAGGCTGATCGGATCGGTGGAGGAGCCGCCCGAGAGGAATTTTTTATAGTCCGCCACAGCCGGCGCGCCTTCCTTCAGGATGCGGTTTGCGATCGCCACGGCAGCGGAAAAGCCCGTCGCATACTGGAAAACATAGTAATTGTAGAAGAAGTGCGGGATCCTTGCCCATTCGAGCGCAATGCCGGGATCGCGCGCCATCTCCGGCCCGAAATACAGTGCGTTCAGTTCGCCGTATTTTTCCGTCAGCACGTCCGCCGTCAGCACTTCACCTTTCTCTGCCATCCGGCCCATCATCAGCTCGAATTCCGCGAACATGGTCTGACGGTAGACCGTGCCCTTGAACTGATCCAGGAAGTGGTTGATCAGATAAGCGCGCTCGGTCTTATCCTCGGTATGTTCCATCAGATACTTCATGAGCAGGACTTCGTTGCAGGTGGACGCGACCTCCGCCACGAAGATCACGTAATCGCTCGTGGAAACCGGCTGAGCATGCGTGCTGTGCCAGCTGTGCATGGAATGGCCAAGCTCATGCGCCAGGGTAAACTGGCTGTCCAGATTGTCCTTGTAATTTAACAGGATGTAGGTATGCGGCCTTGCCGCGCCGGAGGAATACGCCCCGCTCCGCTTGCCGACGTTCTCATAGCGGTCGATCCAGCGGTTCGCAAAGGCTTCCTTCAGCAGCGCCACGTAGTCGTCACCGAGCACGGAAAGCGCCGTGCAGATGGTCTTTTCCGCCTCTTCGTACGGGATCTTCCGGTCGCCGCCACTGACGATGGGCGTATAGACGTCATACATGTGCAGTTCATCCACGCCCAGCAGTTTTTTGCGCAGGGCGACGTAATGATACATCTTGTCCATGTTCTGATGAACGGCTTCGATCAGGTTGTGATAGACGGCTTCCGGCACCTCGGTGTTATCAAGCGCGGCTGCCAGGGTGTTTTCGTATTTCCGCGCGTTCGCAAAGAATTTGAGCTGCTTGAACTGGCCGTCCAGCGTGGCGGCCACCGTGTTTTTGAACTCGCCCAGGCGGTCGTAATAAGCGTTAAACACCTTTTCCCGAAGATCGCGGTCCGGGCTCTCAAGCAGCGGCACGAAACTGCCGTTGGACAGCGGATGGACGTTCCCGTCCTTATCGGTCACGTCCGGGAAACGCAGTTCGGCGTTCCGCAGCGTGGAGCCAATGTTGTCCGGCGCGCGGCCGATCTCCCTGGCCGTGGCAAGGATCTGTTCGCTCTCGGGCGAGAGGATGTGCGCGGCTCTGCGGCGCAGCTGATACAGGCTCCGGCGGTATTCTTCGAGCGCGGGTTCCTCCGCGTAAAAACGTTCCAGGGTCTCCTCGGGGATCGCCATGATCTCGGGTGCAGCAAAAGCACCGGCGCCGGAAAGACCGACCAGCGCGCTCATTGCCTTGCCGCGCATCGCCTGGAAATGGCTGTCGGCGGTATCGACGTCGCTGCACAGGCTCGCGTAGCCGTAGACCTTTCCTGCCAGGAGATCAATCTCATCCTGCAGCCGGAACCACTTCAGCAGAGTCTCTGCACTGCTGCCGAGCGTGCCTGCAAACGCGGCGATCTGTCCGCCGTAAGTGCCGATTTTTTCAAAAGCCTCCTGCCAGGCGGCTTCATCGGCAAAAATATGACTGACGTCCCAGGTATGTTCCACGGGAACTTCATTTCGTTTGGGAATGGACATTGAAACCTCCTTAAGCGCTTGTTCTCTGCTGTCCGTACGCGGCGTCAGATGGCTCCCACCGCTTTCATTACGGCAAGAAACACAGCCGTAGCCACCAGAAACACCAGAATGATCCTGAGAACCAGAAACTTTTTTCCGCGATCCTTGAATGCCATAAAGGACCTCCTCACATATGAGATGGTCCGATTATAGCACAGTTTCCCGGCTCTGCCTACCCCAGGACGGATGCTTCATTTTTTTTAAAAAAGCGCTTGCACTTTTCGATTCTTGTGTTATAATCACTCTTGCTCCGGGGTATTAGCTCAGCTGGGAGAGCGCAAGGTTCGCAATCTTGAGGTCAGGGGTTCGATCCCCCTATGCTCCACGCCGAAAACCGTTGCGGCACAACGGTTTTCAAACATTTTTGGGCCGAGTTACCCTAGTTACCTCAGCCTTCAGAGACAAACGGCAGGAAATCAGTTAAGGCAATGGCGATTTTCCTGCCGTTTTCTTTTTTTGTCTTATTGTTGAAGTGGTAACAGTTCTCAGTCGTTGTGGGGCTGGCATGGCCTACCTGGCTCTGGATCAGCGGCATCGGCAGCTGGTGGTCCATCAGTTCGGTAACGACCGTCTTCCGGATCTTGTGCAGACTTTTGAAATCCACACCTGCCCAACGGCATATCCGCCGCAGACGTGAGGCGAAGGAGCCTTGTGTCATCGGTTCATCTCCTTTATTGGTGAAGATGTATGCGCCGTCCGGATTGATCTTTCTTGCTGCCAGAATGATCGGCTGCAGAACGTCGGGCGGGATCAGAACACGCCGGTAGGAACCTTTCCCCTTCGTGCCTTCCAGCACCGGATGGATATAGCGGTCCCCTTCCTTTTGGCTCGTCAGCCGGCGGCGCACCAGAATCTCCGAATAATCTTCTGAGATATCTTCCCAGCGCAGCGCAAGCAGCTCGCCGATCCGCAGTCCTGTCCAGAACAGCAGCCGTATTCCGAGATCCACGATATGATCCCACTGCAGCTGTGCGAGAACTTTTTCCGCTTCTTCTTTGGTATAGACCTGTGTCGCATCATATTCGGGCAGCTGTGATTTCATCGGAGTGAAGAGCCTTCCGTTCCGGCCGATCCCCGAAATGAATGGAGCGATCGGTTCGTCCACAAGCCCCTCGTCCAGGGCAAAAGTGAATACCCCGTTGATGATCCCGTGCAGATTGGTGAAATCGTGCTTGGTCGGAGCTCTGTCTGCCGCCGTGATCTTCATCCATTTCCGAATCTCGATCGGCTTGATCTCGCTGATATCTCGGTCGATCCAGTCCGCGTTCTTCAGATATTTCCTGTAGCACCCGTCGTTGCGGATCGCGGTGGATTCGAGATGTTCCTTCACACGGATCTTATAGGCTCTCCACAGGGGATACAGCTGGCTGAAGGACGGAGCATTCACGTTGGCGGCTTCTCCCGTTCGCCGGTAATGAGCCTCCAGAATGGCTTCCTCCAGGGCCTTTTTGCTGCGCCGCTTGATGGCGGTCTTTTTTCCTCCTCTCTTCGGGTTCGGTACTTTGGCGTACCAGTACCCGTCTTTCTCGTTGTACTTCATCCAGTATTGACTGATGATGTCTTTCGCCTTCTTCAATTCCTCTTTGATTCCGGCGATTCCGGGGTCAATCATAGCATATTTTTCGGCTTCCCGGAATATACCTCGTTCCTGCTTTATCGTTTTATTATTCATCACCTCTTGTATTCTTTCGATGTTCTCCTTTCCTCTGTTCGAGTGTGGCTCCGCGGGTCTCAGGGTGGCCCTGACAAGGTGTCTTCGGACGATAATCGGCAGATTATCCGTACGAAGGCGGTGCTTGCTATGACACCCGGACCGCGTTTATATTCCAATACTCTTATTAGCTGTATAGATATATTATTTAATAATCATTACTCTTTTTTCTCTTTAGACGGCATGATGGTATATAGGGGAGAGTGTGAGAGGGGGAAGGGCCGATGCCATTTTGGCGTCACATTTCCCCCGACTGCTGCCACTTCTTTTTCCTGATCCGGAACCGTTCCCACGGAATCGAGTCACACCCGCCTGATTTGCGTCATGTTTCGGGGCGTATTTCGCTGGATTTTTGGCCTGCAGCGGCTTCTGCGCACCGCTCTCACATATTTCCCTGCCAAAATCCGTTCTCGGGCAGATTTGCTGTTTTTCGCGCCTTTTGCTGTCTGTTTCCGGCAATGCCCGTCTGGGCTTCCTTGCTGCGCTTGCCGAGATACTTCGGACAGCAGATCAGTTCTGCCCGGAAACTCTGCTTACAGTCGCGCGCGCAGCATCGGCAAACGTGGTTGAACTTTCTCCGGCCTGTTGCCGGATCGATAAAGAAAGCCCAATATAGCTTGTCTCTTTTCGACATTCTTGGCATGGTATCACCTCCTTCCTGTTTCTGGCTTCGATATATCGGCACAGATTCATACCCTCCCACTAATAGCCAGTGAAAACGGCAAAAATTTAACGGTCTGAAGCAAATTTCTAAAAATAAGTCTCGTACGTGCTCATACGAACTCGGAACCGGGCGCCTTAATTAGCAGTTCGTATACACTTCGCCCTCCTGTTTTGCGCAGACTTCCCCCTTGGCTTTTGACGGATCTTTTTTACACTGCCAGCAGCTTCGTTCCCTGCCCGGGAGTTTCACCCCGGCGTCGCTTTGCTCGGCGGGATGACTCCGCGTCATCGCAAGGTCGTATCTTCGGCCGCAGTCAGCTATTCAGTTGTCAAGGTGCGGGGAGGCATTTGAAAAGTCCCCTCAATTGCTGGAGCACGGGAAGCCTCAAAATATGCGCCTTTTCGGCAAAAACTCAGATTCTTTTGTTTTTTCCTTCGATCCCGAATCTTTCTGAAGCCTCTCAATAGCGAGAGAACGGGAAGGCGCATTTTATAAGTGCCGGCAGCTATTTTTTGGAGTTTTCTCGAACCCTCTCATATGGGAGAACGTGGGAAGACAGAATTTATAAGGATCGCCAGGATTTTTAGGAAAAGATTTAGAAAGGCGCAGAAAATCACCTGAGCAGGTGCTTATAAGTTGAACTAAGTCTAGATTTTCGGTATAATTACTAAAAGCTTCTCAGAATAACAGGGGAGCCTAAATGCGGGGAGGATACTATTCAAGAAAGCTTTACGTCTCCTACCTTTTGGCAGGCTTTTGTCATACGGCCTGTTTAAACGTGAAGAGAAGGAAATAGAAATGAATTATCGTAGGTACAAGATTGGCGAGAAGTATTCGCAAGACGATAAAGTGATCGTCCTGCCGTTGCAACAATTCATAGAAAGGCACGGATTCTTTGTTGATGTTTCATCGAAGGATTTGTTTAGACCCACAACAAAACCAGAAGAATTCGGCGGCTATTATAAATTTACTTGCGATAAGCTCATCTTCGTTTATTATTCTTCTCAAGTAACAAACTTTGGACTAAGTTCAAAACCCACTCTGGAGCTTATTGAAGTGGCATTTCGAGATGGCAAAACGGAGTATGCATCTTTTGATACGCGAATAGAAGAACTTGAGGAAGAACAAGCTCAGCACAAACGAAAGAAAAGTATCCAGAATGAGCTTGAAAAGCTGAGAAAGGCAAAGAAATTTTTCGGGAGACATTTGCCTAAGTATCAAAATCCCAATGCTGACGAGGCTGAAACCATATTGTCTTTTGATAAATATCTTGTTGATACTGGCTATAAGACAAATCCAGCCCAATATAGCAAAAAGTATATTGTCTTTGATGTTGAAACGAATGGGTTACGTCGTGCATCTGATGATTTGCTTTCACTTACCATCTACGATCCGTTTACTGGTATGGCTTACAATAGATTCTTTCCTCTTGACCAGCAGCCGCTGGTTTTAACGTCATTTATAAACGGCATAACTGACGAAGATCTAAAGGATTCCGTTCACATAACTCAGGATGAATTAAACTGGATTATTGACTATTTTGATTTGCAAAACTCAATTATGCTGTCTTTTAGCGGAGGAGAGGGAACCTTTGACTCGTCATTTGTAAGCCACTACTGTAAAAGACACGGACTCCAGGGATTTGATGATTTGAAGTTTGATAATATTAGGAAACATCTGCCGGCTTCTCCTTACGGTGTGGTTGGAATGTCGAAAGATAGTCTTTGCAGTCTGTTTGGTATCGAGGGCGTACAAGAAGTTCATTCAGGTCTTAATGACTGTATCTTGGAATGGAAACTTTTTGAACAGTTGACATCCAGCAAAGTCTTTTTTATCAACGAACATCTTTACCGCTATCATACGGATTATGTCATGCCCGTTTCATATCTCAACAGATACCCAGCATTGGCGGAGAGTATTGGTATTCCAATTCCAGCGGTGATTGGCATTCCTAGATTGGTACACGAGTATGTCTTTCCGAAAAATGCACTGAAAGAAATACACAAATTTCCCACAAACATTACCGGCATCACACTGGATCATCTGCTAAAAACAATGATTGACGCAGAGGAGCAGGACAATACATCTTTCTTGACAGCAAACAAGAAAAAATTGGAATACATCGGTTCGCTCCAGACTAACATAGAAGCAATACCAATCATCAAAAAGGCAGATGGAATGGTCAAAGCTATCGACAAGAAAAATGATGAATATATAAACGCCGTTAATGCCGTAACCAATCAGATAAAAAGCCACCTGTCCTCGACAGTTGCCTTCGTCAAAGATACTGTTTTCAACGGAGAGCACATCATAAGCCAGGAATTAGTGATCAGCGATAATAGGAAAGTCCTGGCTTTGTGTGATTTATCTTCTCCTGGCGCAGTCATGGAAATCAAGACAATGAATTCCATTGATGAATTATTCGGCTGTGGAGTTCGTGTAAAACCAGTTGTTACCCGGCAGCTTTATTATGAAAGCGATGGGAGGAAAACATTTTTGCTCCAGATTTGTTTTCAAAGGAATCCCTCTGGTGAAAAAGTCACGGATTTACGCATTCAGATTTTTGATGTAGAACTCAAAACGATAGATCAAGAAGAGTATTCCATATCAGAACTTACTACGCAGGATATTGCTTTGCTGGAATTGTTGCAGTGGAATCCTTGTTTTACCTATACTGCGCTGGAAGAACTTACAGGGATGCGTGCGAACAAATTATCTGTACGGGCAAAACAATTAAAAGACGAAGGTTATCTCATCAACCAAGGAACAAACAGAAAAGCGCATTGGATTGTTACGGAAAAGTATACAAAGCATAAATCGCGTATCGACAATTCAAAACCGGTTTATGTTTATGATTGGAGGAAGTATGATAGACATCTTTGTGGAGCAACCATGATTGAAGAAATATCATCTGTCTCTGATGCGGCGAAAAGACTGAATCTGCCAGAGGATTATATTGCCATAGCCTGCCAGTGCGAGAAGCATTTGCACTCGAAGTACTTATTCAGCTATGAAAAGAACAAAAAGCATTTCCGATAGACTGGACTATGACAGAGGTTATGAATCGTTTGGTGACTTGAGTGGTGGATACTCAAAAGATTGTATTTAGGAGGATTAAGCTATTACGGAAGGGAACAATGAAACTACGGGAAATAGTATTATCAGAGAGCTTGCAAAGAAAATTCAAGCCCTCCATTCTTTTGAGTACTCTACTTTAACAGAAGCAAAGAAAACTGTTTTTGCCGAAAGGCTTTGGTGCACATTTGATGCCTTGTCACTCTGCGTTTATGATCATAATTTGTCTTCGGAAGAATATACTCTATTAGTTTCAGAACTAAAAAAGTTCTGGAATACCGCAAAATCCGAGCAAATCAAAGAACGATTAGAGAGGGCCATTCTTTTTTTTTTTTTTTTTTAGCGAAAAGGTGATGGACCGAATATCGAAAGATTATTTTGGCAGAGGAAAAACCGCTGAACAAATAAAAACAGATGCTATCAAACAGCATGGTCGAAAGGCTAAAATGTTTAGTTACACAGATTTGGGAGAGATTCAAGCAATTGGCTCACCAGTATATAATATAATTGATCGCAAAAAAGCTTTTGCTGAACAGATAGAGAACAAATACCACAAATATCAGGCGGAAATTCCTCGATTTGATTCGTTTATAATTCTTGCGGATGGTCAAGCAGATATGGGACTAACTTCGCAGGCAGATATTGATGATGTCTATAATGAGGTAAAAAAGAATGAGCCCAGAATCAGCGAAGTGACCGTTATTATTCTCTGGAACGATAGCAATAGAGATTATATTTCGGAATACTAAATTTTAAGTAATTTTGATACGGTTAGGATGCCTGAAAGAGTTACCTTCCCCGAGTTACCTCCCAGAAAGAAGTGGAATCGCCGGAGCCTCCTTTCTGTCGTTTTTTAGTGCGGTTTAAATTCGTCTGTTGTCATCTGAAAGCCTGTTTAACCAACATGGTCAGAACATATGTTCGGTTTCGATCCCCCTATGCTCCACGCTTAGAAACCGCATTCTTATGCGGTTTTTTTGTTACTTGATTGCTAAACTAACTTCCACAATGCAGAAGAAAATTCAGTAATGGCTGACTTTACTCTTGCAGAAAGATATACTGTACAGGCGACTGATCGCC
>CACWLA010000029.1:0-36241 GCA_902761665.1 uncultured Lachnospiraceae bacterium
TGCCGATATAAATCGACAGCGTCTCGTTTGAACTTGTAACTGTATCGCATAAATGTACCCCCTTTGCTGGTGTTGTCCAGTAAAGGGGGTACATATCACAGTGCAGCCTCTTATGCTTGTGCTGTAAGTTTATTCAGGGATATCTTCTCTTTTGACTTCGACCGTGATCTTCGGCGTGCCGTAGGCGGGATCGAAAAGCCCTGCGATGTGTGTCAGGTACCATTCCTGCAGCGCCGCTTCGTCCAGCTCGCAGCGCTCACCCTGCGTGACGATGGTCACTGTCGCGGTGATTCTTTCTTCCATGGTGTTCTCCTTTTCCCAAATGTCTCAGGCATTTTCTTTCCGCTTGCTGTCGATCCGGACGCGGCCTTCGTGGATGCTTTCCTTAAAGAAATCCTTCACGGAGCAGCCGGCGCGGCCGGAGGAGGCGCAGGCGCAGGCACAGGCGCAGGATGACGCGCAGGCGCAGTGCGATGCGCAGGCACAGGACGACGCGCAGGAGGAGTGGTGCGATCCGCCGCCGGAACGGGTGCCGCCGCCTCCGCCTGAACGCGGCACGCGGACGGGAATGTTCACCACGTTGACGCGGATATAAGTGTTCGGGGAATCGCCGTAGCGGTAGGTACCGGTGTTCGTGTAGCGTTCGGGCTTTTCGATCTGGCTTTCCTCGACCACTTCCTTGCTCTTGATCATGCTGCGGCCGCAGTAGGCGCAGTTGTCTTTGCCCTCCTCACGCGGCATGCCGCAGCCCGGACAGAATTCATAGTATTCGATCTTCGTGCGGGTGATCTTCTTCTCGGTCTTCGTTTCTGTACCGAAGCCTGAGCCGCTGAAGATGTACTTGAAGAATTTGACGACCACGATGATCGGGATGAAGATGACAGCCAGGGAAATGATTCCGCCGATGATTCCCGCGATGATCTCGAAAGGATCCGAGGTGCTCGGTTCGGGATCGATGATGGGTGTGCTGCCGCCGCCTCCGTCAGCCTGGCGGTCGGGCGAGAAGCCGAAGGTATCGTTCGCGTACACGACGCTCATCGTATAGCGGCCGCCCGGGGAAAGGCTGTCGCGGAAGACCAGGTAACCGTCTTCCTGTGAGCAGTCGGGCTGCCAGGCGCCGGCTTCATCTGCATTCCAGCGGATCACGAGTTCGTCGACGGAGAAATCATCGAACCAGGCCGGCGTGAAGGTGTAAACGGTTTCGCCTTCCACCCATTTGTCGATCTGGTACATGTGGTCCTGGACCATGGAAAATTCAAACGTGACGATCTCGTTCTTGCTGTAGCCGCGGTCAAGATAGATCGCAAGTTTGCTGCCGTTGTCCTTGATGCGTGAAATATTGGTGGTTATTGCAAAGATATCTTCGTGGTATTTGTTCGGAACGCCGAGGTCGATCCATTCCAGCTTTTCCTTGCCGCCGTTATCGTACAGGACCTTCCATTCGATGTGGTAGGTCATGAGGAGGGAGGCGTCGTCGTTCACGTCAACGGTGATCGTGAAGTTCAGGATCTCATCGGTCGGTGCGGCCTGCGCTTTCGTTCCCGGAAGCAGGAGAGCGATGAACAGGACTGCTGCAAGAAGCAGGGCTTTCGCGGCCTTGTTAACGGTTTTCATCAGCAGTACCTCCTTAACGGACACTCGCCGGTCATTGCGGACGAGAAGCTTCTGCGCTCACGGCAGACCTCGCTGTTCCAGATCGTTTCCCAGTCGTCGGTGAGCATGTTGCCGAGCGGGGCATCGGAGAGCCAGCTCTGGCAGGGAACGACGTTGCCGCCGGGCGTGACGGCCATGTTGGAGAGGCAGGCGCCGCAGGACGGGGAAGGAATGTTCAGTTCGTCGAAGACCTCCTGGCGGATCCAGCCGGGCGATGTGAAGGCGATCTCCATGCCGTTTGCGTGGCAGTAGGCGACGGCTTCGCGCAGGATCTTCTCCAGTTCCTCACTTGAAAGCTGCAGGGTCTCGGACGGTTCTTTCGCTGCGTTGCCGGTCGTGATCATGCCGGAGCAGGTCACGTAGATGACGCCTTTTTCATGCAGGTATTCGAGCGTTTTCACGTAGTCGCGGTTCAGGGTGCAGAGCGGGGTATTGATGCTGACGGACAGGCCTTCGGCCAGGGCATTGCCGATACCGGCCGCCGTGTTTGCGAACTGCGGCGCGCCGACGAGCTTGTTGTGCACCTCGGGATCGCAGGAATAGAAGGTGATCTGGACGCTGTCCAGCTCCGCTTCGTGCAGTTTCCGGCAGTATTCCGGCGTCAGCTTGATGCCGTTCGTGTTCAGACGGGAGATGAACCAGCGCGCGTCGTGGATGAGTTCGAACAGGTCCTCGCGCATGGTCGGTTCGCCGCCCGTGAAGGTCACCTGCGGGATGCCGGCTGTTCGGCATTTCCGAAGGATCGTTTTCCATTCCTCGGTCGACAGCTCCGCCTCGTCAGCGTGGATCTGGCCGGCCGCGTAGCAGTGCACGCATTTCTGGTTGCAGTGCCATTTGCCGTCCTTCGTCATCGCGCTGACCATCACGTCCATGCGGTGCGGGGCGTTCATTTCGTCCGCGTATTCGCCGAGGCTCATGTAGTGGATCTCTGTCGTGACCGGTTCGCGGTACGCGATCTGCTTCAGCGTGGTGTAGATGGTGAAGATGTCGTTCCGGATGCGTTTCTTCGAAAGGACCGGAATGATCCCCTTCACGCTTTCGGCAGTCCTTTCCAGGATGTTCTGTACGTCCTTCTCACCGATCTCCTTACCGTCGTAGCTGTTCGTCATGCGGATCATCTCGGCAAGGATGACGGCATACACGAAATTCACCGGCACGACGTCAGTGCCGTTCACGATCGCGATGCTCGGGTTAAGAACGTTTTCTTCCTTTTTCGGCGGGATCAGATGGATGCGGATCGCGCCCGGACCGTTCGGATTCAGCGTGGTGTGCAGGACTTCGTTGAACATCAGGTCCATGTACTCCTGGATCTGCCGGACCGATTTGGTCTTGCGGAATAGTTTCGGTATGGTGATCATGTTGCCTCCTGACGGGTCTGTTTTCTTTCACTGTTATTATAAAGGGCGGACGTCTTCGTGTCCACCCTTTGATTCATATGCTTTCCTTCTTCTTTTTTCCGCCGATGAGGATCAGGAGGATCCCGACGGCGATGCAGGAAAGGTCGCGTATCCGGAAGATCAGACCACCCATGACAGCGGTCTCCATGTCGAAGCCCAGACAGGCAAGGGCAAGTACGATGCCGCCTTCGCGCGTTCCGGCCTGCATCGGGATCATGAAGAGGAGGTTCCCGATGAGAGAGGCGAAGGTCAGTACGAGGATACCGCCGCTGAAATGAATGTTGATCCCGAGATAAAGAAAGATCAGGAAATATTCCACGGCTTCCAGCAGGCGCGTTGCATATTCCAGGAGCACTGCCTTGTACAGCCGGCCGCGGTCCGCGCAGAATTCGGAATAACAGCTGTCCGTTTCTTCGAGCGTGTCACGGTGCTTTTCCGCGAGCCCTGCGATCTTTTTTCCGACGAGCGGGAGCTTCGCAAAGAAGCTGACGGCAGGGACAACAAAGCCTCTTTTCTTTTTGCGGAAAAAGTAAATGACGACTGTGAGCAGGAGCAGCGCAGCGATGATCAGCAGTACGGTGGTCAGGGTGTTTCCGGGACAGCCGAGGGCGAAATAGACGAGAGCCCCGGTGATCCAGAGCAGCATGTGCCCGATCATGTGGATCAGGTTGAAGGTCATGGCGGAGGAAGCAGCCTTCCCGGCCGGCATGTATTCCTTCAGCTCAAGGATGCGGTAGGGTTCACCGCCCACGATCCCCGCCGGCGTGACGTTGTTGATCGCAAAACCGGAAACGCAGATCCGGTACATCCGCGGGAAACCGACCGCGGACGCGGCTTCCTTTCCCATGATGAGCAGGTAGACTGCGGTATGGATCGCATAAATGACCGCCCAGAGAAGCAGCAGACCGAGAAGCAGCAGGGGCAGGCGCGGGGTGAACAGCTCACTCCAGTCCGACTTATCGGGGACCGCCTTGACGGCAAGCAGAACGATGCCGCCGATCCCGATCAGAAAGAACAGGATACGGTATCTGGTCTTCATCGGCCGGCTCCGCCCTTTCTCCAGCCGGAGCGTTTCGCGTCTTCCGGGAAAAACTCGGTCAGGATGCGTCCGGTCATGGCCTCATAGCGGGCCATCATGGCGTATTTCAGGCCTTCCAGCACGACGCAGACAAAGAGGAACCAGAAGATCTCCTTTCCGAAGAGCAGCAGAAGAAAGAGGATATAAGTCCTGAGGTTGAAGCCCAGGGTATTGGTGATCTGGATCACTTTGCGGCTTTCGCGGATATAGCGTTCGGCGAGTTCTTCCGGGATGACGCCGCCGTTCTCATCGATCTTATCCAGCAGGTGCTGCGTCTGTTTTGCGCCTTTTTCCTGCACGGCAGTGTAGAGCAGGTAGATCTTCAGATAGAGTTTCCGGAACGGGGAAGTTCCCTCCGGAAGGGAGGCAAGCTCCTGCCGCAGATCTTTTGAGCGTGCGAAATAGTTGTCGTTCGTACCCTTCAGAAAATACAGGTGCAGGCCGCGGTAGTAGTCCGCTTTTCTGGCCTGAGAGGAGTGGCAGATGAGAGCCAGGACAATGACGATCCAGATGTACCAGGAAACGTGCAGCGTGACCGTCGGCGTAACGTCAAAGGATTCGCCCATCAGCCGGAAACCGAGCGCCAGATAGATCGCCAGATAGTTGGCCATGTCGACGGCGCCGTCAAGGACCCGTCCGAACGGGGTGCCCGAGTGGCAGAGTCTCGCGACCTGGCCGTCCGAGCAGTCAAGGACTGCCGCAAAAATGATCAGGGCAACGCCCAGCAGATTAAGACCGACTTTCTGCGGATACAGCAGGGCGGCGCCGGCCACGCCGAAAACGAGGGACAGGAGCGTAACGGCGTTGGGGGACCATTTCATCCTGATGAACAGCGTGGTCAGCCGGATGGCGAGAGGGTCGTAAACGAAGACGTCAAACGGGTCGTCCGTCTCGCTGGACTTGCGGGAAGCCTGAATGTCCTCCTTGAATTTCTTCGCGCGGGCAGCGGCGGCCTCCTTGATCTCTTCTATGTTGATCAGTTTGTCTGTGTTATGACGGGTACTCATGATTTCTCCCTGCAATGCCTGTGGCAATAATACCTTTCCATAATAGCGAATAATCCGGAAAAGTAAAGCGAAAACGCAGGTCCGGCCGCAGAAAAAAGGAATTATCTGCACGAAAAAGGCATGTGCCCGTGAAAGACACATGCCTTTGCCCTGTCCGGCTGGCGGGGCATGTCAGGCCCACTTGTCCTCGGAGACCGGGATGCGGATGTCCATGAGCAGTCCCTGGAACACCCAGATGAACCATTCGCCGGTGGAAGGTTTCCTGCGCAGCTGGATCTGGCGGGGGTTGTCCGCGCCGCCGCTCACCACGTACAGATACAGGTAGTTCTCGATGTCGCGGCTGTTCGGATACTCCACCATTTCGACCGTCCAGGGATCCTTCGGTTTGTAATCGTTGGCCGGTTCCGCGCCTTTAAAATACGAGCGGATCAGATAGTCGCTGTCCGAGAGACGTTCTTGCATCATCTGCAGTTCGAGGTTCGAGACCTCTTCCGGCCCCTTCAGTACGCTGAGCATGGCCTTGCCGTCTTCCTGATCGCTGACGAAGCGGAGCAGGGCGGCGACAGTAAAGGCGGCGACGGCGTACTCATCCTTCTGGTTAAAGTTTGGCATCGCCTTCATTTCTTCAACGTTCTGCGGGAGCTTTTCGAACTTCACGGTCTTGTGCTTGACGGAAGCCTTCTGCTTCGCATTCTTCACCGCGCTGTCGATGCCGCTGCTGATCCCGTTCTTCACCTTGACGGCGCCGCTGTGCAGGACGCCCTTCGCCGCTGCGCCGAGTCTTTTCATTAAGTCATCCAAAAGAGCCATGATCGTGTCCTCCTGTCAAAAATTATTGCTTAAAGACTTCCCGCAGGATCGCTTTGGTATCTTCCCCGAACAGCGGTCCGTTGTTCAGCTGATGAAAGTCGATCTCACCGTCATAGAAATTGGCTTCGATCAGGACGGGCTCGCCGTCTTCCCGGAGCGCGATGTCCCAGGAGACCAGCCGGAAATGCGGGATCCGCAGGGCTGCCTTCTCTACGAAAGCGATGATCTTATCCATCCCGGGGATGACGATATCCTTAAAGGGAAGGCCGCTTGTCGGGTGATCCAGAAGCCGCTTCCCTGCATTGACGTAGGAATAGTATCCGGCTTCCGTGCAGTGACCGTCAAAACCAACGCCGCAGGTGATGCCGCCGCTGGAGGCGTTGTCGACCTTTGCGCCCGCAATGCCCATCCGCAGGATGATCGAGTAGATCTTTACGCTCCCGTCCGGCCGCAGCAGGGACAGCGCCCGGATCGTATTCACGCTGGATTCGTTGACCCGCGCCAGTGCCGGATGCTGCTTCAGCGCTTCCTGCACGACGATGTCCACTTTGATCCTGCCGACGGCTTCCCAGAACAGGCTGACGGCGTCTCCGGACTCGCCGGAAACGTAATACACGCCCTTTCCGCCGTAGGAATTGGTGGCTGCCTTGATGAACATGGAGGAACGGCTCCAGATCAGGTCATCCATGGCTTCCCGGCCGATCGGAAGCCCTTCGGCGTCGAACCAGATACCGTTCAGCCGCTTCAGGTACGTCTTCGGCATCGCGATGCCCGCGAACAGATAGTCGTAGTAGCATTTGTTGTCCAGAAAACGGGCTTCCTTCGTGTTGTTGAAATACGGGTCGATATAGATGTAGTAAAGGTCTTCGGGGATGTATTCCCTGCGGAACACGCCGGATTTATCCTTCAGATAATTGTGATAGACGGTGTTGATGGTCTTCCCGGTCGTATTGCGGTAAAACAGGACCGCTTCCTTCTTTTCGTCTTCGGTCAGAACGTTTCCGCTTGCATTCTTTCTGGCCCGTTCAGCGAGACGCTTCGCCGTACCGGCTCTGCGGCGGTCCCTGAGGATCTTTCTTATCGGATCAAGACTGATCATTCGTTTGCGGTTCCTTTCTCATTCTTATCCAGTATCATTCTGCCATAATTCGCGGGTCCTGTCAATCGCGGGGACCTCTGCCGGGCGGCGTTCGGCGGCTTTTGCGGTATCTGAAATTGCAAAAGCAGGCAGATGATGGTATAGTTATGCATAATACAGAGGATCTGCCGGTTCGGATCACGAAAAGGAGTTTGTCATGGATCACATTGAGACAGCGGATTATCTGGTGAGGATGCTGGATCTGAACAATAAAGAAGAACTGAGAGAAGTGCAGAAGCTTCGTTACGATTACCTTCTGCGGGATTTTGATGAAAATAAAAACGACAGCGACGGACTGGACGACGACGGCTACGATGTGTTTTCCGAGTCCCTCATTGCCGTGGAAAAGAAGACCGGACGGATCGTCGGGACCTACAGGGTGGCAACGGATGAGACCCTGAAGGGCGGTGTCTTCAAGTGCGAGGAAGAGTTCGACATTTCCGCCCTGCGGAAGGATCCGGGCGGGATCGTTGAAGCCGGACGGGCCGTGATCCACAGGGATTACCGGGGCGGCGTCGTATTCAGCCTGCTTTGGAGAGGCGTGATCACCTACGCAAGAGACTTTGGCCTGCGCTATGTCATCGGTACCTGTTCCCTGCACGGGACGGATCCCGGTGCTTTCGTGAACTGCACCTCTTATCTGAACGAGAAGCATCTCTGCAGCCGCTTCGAGGTGCGGGCGTCTCACGATTCCTTCGAATACGGGAACGTGAAAGGCCTGTCCGCCGCTGAGGCAGGCCTGCCGGGCCTGCTGAAAGCCTATCTGAAGATCGGTGCCACGGTCTCGCAGAACGGTTTCATCGACTATGATTTCAACTGCTGCGACGTGATGATCATCCTGGACCGGGAAAACATGAACGAAAGGTTCCTGCGGCGCTTTGCAGGGTGAATGGGGAAGCTGCGGCATGTGCCGGACGTGAACGAAACCGCCGGAGAAAAGGAGGTACCGGAAATGAAGAACCGTAAGAACCGAATGCTACCGGCCTTGCTGGCAGCTGTCCTGATGCTGTCTTCGTGCGCGCCGGCCGTAAGGCCGTCCGCATCGCAGCCCGCCTCGGAAAGCGAAACGGCGGCGGTGACGCCGGCATCTTCTTCGGAAGCCGAAAAGAGTACGGCGGAAAACGTTCCGGAAACGCAGCCGGCGGAAAGCGTTCCGGAAACGCAGCCGACGGAAAAACCTTCGGTCCCTGAGACGGCACCGACGGAAACGGAGCCTGAGACCCGCCCGACGAAAGAGAACCAGAGCGGACGGACACCGAAGGGATATTCGGTGCAGTTCAGGACGCCTTACGGGGAGGCTCCCGAAGCGCAGCAGGTGCCGAAAGGGGGACTTGTCACGGAACCTGCAGAGATCCCTGTGCCCGGAAAGACCTTCGCAGGCTGGTACCGGGAAGGCATCGGCGGCAGGTGGAATTTTGACGAAGACAGGGTCACGGAACCCGTGACGCTGATGGCTGTCTATACGGATCCCGTGCCCCGCGCAGCGGGCAGGCTCAACCTGCATGACATCGGCAGAACGGCTGCCGAACTGAAAGGGACCCATGCGGCGGTCGTGATCTTTATCGGCTATACTGACGGCATCGTTCCCGAAAAAGACCGGTATGAGGCTTTCTTTGCGGGGGATTACGGGCAGGAAAAGGCCATGGATTCGCTCTCGACCTATTTCAGGCTGAATTCCTACGGCAAGGTCTCCATGGAATTCTATTTCCATTATTATGATACCGGCATGAGCTGCAGGGAGGCATACGATTATACGGAAGATGCCGGGAAAGCCATGGAACTGCTTTATGATGGGTTCCGGGAATTTCAGCAGGCGTACGACGGGGATCTGAGAGATTGGGACCGCAACGGCGACGGCTATGTGGACATGCTGTATTTCATATCCTGTGAGGATCCGGCAAAAACTATCGGGAACGGAAAGAACCGCTACATTTACGGGGCCGGAGCAACGCCGACGGAAAACATTCCGCCGGATCCGGAAAGACCGGTCATTCATACCTATTCCAAGCTGGCTTACTTTGACATGCTGAAAGAGATCCTTCCCGGAACTTCCCTGGGAGGCCTTCGCATCCTGATCCACGAAACTGGGCATATCTTCGGCCTGGAGGATTATTACAACAGCAAAACAAAAGAGGGAGAAAACGATTTTGAAACGCTGGGCATGTACGACATGCAGGCATTTGATATGGGAGACTGGAATGTCTTTTCCCGCTTTGCCGCCGGCTGGCTGGATCCCTATGTGATCGACGGGACGATGGATGAAGTGACGCTCAGGCTCGGTTGTTCCTCCGAAGTCCCGGATGCCGTGCTGATCCCGACGGCGGCCGGCTGGAACGGAACGGCTTTTGACGAATACATCCTGATCGACGTAATGGCGCCGTATGCGGCGAATGCCCTGGACTGGGAGCGTCTGTGTCAGCTGCCGCTCGTGCAGCCGGATGATCCGCGTATTGCGGGCGGTGTCCGGGTCTATCACGCGGACGGCCGGCTGGTACGGGCGGAAATCGGCGCAACGGCTGTTTACACGCCTGTCAACACGTATGAAGAGATCCTTGCGGTCACGCAGGAGCAGCACGTCTGGCTGTGGCGGCGTTTCCTGAATTCCGACGGATATGAACCGAAGCTGCCGGAAGATTCCTTCGGGAAGCATCAGATCGAGATCGTGCCTTCGGACGGCAGCGGCCGCTTCCGCGGGAAAGATCAGATCATGTTCTGGCAGGCGGTTGATTCCCTGCTGGTGAACGACCTCTTCGGTCCCGGGGACGTCTTTTCCATGGAGAAGTGCGCGGGTGCTTTCGTAGATGAGCCGCTGATGAATAACGGTTCATCCCTCGATTACGAGATGACCGTAGACTTTTACGATCCGGAGGCGCGCGAAGCCGTCATTACGATCCGGAAGATCCGCTGAGCGAAAAAGGCTCCGACAGAACAGAATAAAAAAGAGGTGTGCCCCGTGTGATGAGGCACACCTCTTTTTCGCTGCCGTTTTACTCTGTCAGGTAGGCGCAGAGCAGGTCGTAGGTGTTCTTCAGGCCGTCGATATGCGTCCGTTCGTAGCCGTGGCTGTTGGCGGTGCCGAAGCCGATGGCGGCGTGGCGGATGTCGTAGCCCGCAGTCACGCTGGCATCGCCGTCCGTTCCGTAGTGCGGCGTAAAGATGTCCATGACGTAATCGATCCCGTGCTCTGCCGCTTTCTGCCGCAGTTCATTTGTCATTCCCCAGTGGTAGGGGAAGCGGGAATCCTTCGCGAAGATGGAGACCTTCCGTTCGTCGGAGGTCTGGTCGGGGCCCGTCGGCGCGATGTCAATGGCCAGGATGTCCTTCGTATCCGCGGGCAGCCAGACCGTGCCGTGTCCGATCTCCTCGTAAAAGGCGAAATAGGCATAGACCTTCCGGGACGGCGTCACGCCTTCTTCCTTCAGCGCTTTCAAGAAAGTGAGCAGGATCGCAGCGGCTGCCTTGTCGTCGATGAAGCGGGACTTGATGTAGCCGTTCACGAAGACCGGCCGCGGGTCAAGCGCGATCATGTCGCCGGTCTCGATGCCGAGCTTTGCGACGTCGGCAGCGCATTTTACGTTCTCGTCCAGTACCACGCAGACGTTCTTCCGGTAGTCGGGAAGCACCGTACGCAGTTCCTCCTCGGTCACATGGATGGAGTTCGGGGTGCGGCAGACGGTCCCGGTAAAGACCTTCCCGTCCCGGTTGTATATCCTCACGTTTTCCGTGACGCAGTAGAAGGGGTAAAGCCCGCCCACGGGGCAGACGTTCAGGGTGCCGTCTGCGTTTATGTGCCGCACCATCAGGCCGATGTCGTCGAGGTGCGCTGTCACGGCGATGGGGTCGCCCTCACCGCCGGCGCAGGCGATCACGCCGCCCTTATGCGTCAGGTCATAACGGTATCCGAGGTCATTCAGGATCCTGCAGAGTACGTCCTGGATCTCCTCGTACTGACCGGTTGTGCTGTCGACCGCGACAAGTTTTCTGAAGATATCCAGACAGTATTCCTGATCAAAGTTCATGGGGTACGCTCCTTTGTATTTTGCTGCTTCCATTCTATCACGTTTTTCCGGATTAGAAAAGATTCCCTTCGGTGCGGCGGAGAAGAAATGTACGGCGGCATCTTCCGTAAAGAGCCGTATTGTGCTAAAATAGCATTAAAGGAGGCGGATGCCATGACAAGGATCGAGCGGATCACGGAAATGGAACGCTGCCTGGATGCGTCGCGCGCAGCGGTGGACAGGTTGGCGGAGGCTTTTGACGCCTATGAGGCGGTGCAGAAGGACTATATTAAACTGAGTGAATACTACGGAAGCGCGAAGTGGAACGACGACTACGACGCGGATGCGGCCGGCAAACTGCCGGCGGGGCTGAAGCGGGGCGTGCTGTCAGAGGATGCGGTCTATGACCTCATCACCGACAACCACGAACTGGCGGTCAGGATGCTGAAAACCGTTGTAAAGGCGCTGGAGAACCAGGCGCTGTAAGGAAAAAACCGTTGGCGGCGGCAGGGCGGAATGCCGGAAAGCCGCGGCAGAAGAGGTGCTGCATGGAAGTTTTTCGGACGGATGACGAGATGCTGAAGAGGAGAGCGGCCTGGGCGGTCGATCCGTACTTTCCGGTGGGCCTGCACGGTCAGCCGGACCCGGAGGCGGCGCTCCTGAAGATGCTGCGCCTGGCAGATTTCATCGTGGCAGCGGACGCCGGGGAACCGGTCGGCCTTGCCGTGATCTACGCGAATGACCTGAAGACCCGCGCCGCTTACATCACCCTCTTCGGCGTGAAGGACGAATACGGCCGCCGGGGCGTGGGGCAGATGCTTCTGGACGCCTGCGCGGAGCTTGCGCTTTCGCGCGGCATGGACCGGATCCGTCTGGAGGTCACGGACAGCAACGAGCGGGCGGTCCGCTTCTACACGAAGCACGGATTCATCCGTACCGGCGCCTGTGAAGAAGACAGTTCCTACATGGAAAAAACGCTGTAAGAAGCGGCAGCACACCGCGGGAGATCATTACGAAAAGAGCGCTGCAGGACGCAGCGCTCTTTTCGTTTCCCCGCATCCGCTCTGTCCGGATGCGGACGTGGTTTTACAGATAAAATGCCCGGCCGTCCTTACGCGGCACCGGCGTCGGGAGTTCTCCGTCCGCGTAGCCGATCGCGCAGTGTCCGATGCCTTCATATTCGCCTTCGATGCCCAGCTCGCGGAGCAGGGCTTTCATCTCTTCGGTCTCAAATTCCTGCTTGGCGCGGTGGATCCAGATGCCGCCGAGTCCCAGCGCGTGCGCCGCATTCAGCATGTTCCCCATGGTGAGGCTCCCGTCGAAGAGATAGGTCGGAACCTCTTTGTTTGCCAGGACCACAAGTACGGCTGGCGCGCCGTAGAAGGGATCGGAGCCTTCGGGCTGGCCCAGGATCCGGCGGTTCATGTCGGAAAGTCTGTCGCGGAGCTTTTTGTCCGTAACGGCCAGGATCAGGGAGGACTGGCGGCCCATGCCGCTCGGTGCGTAAAGCCCCGCCTCCACGATCTGCTCGATGAGTTCCTTCGGCGGCATTTCCGCCTTGAATTTCCGGATGCTCCGGCGTTCCGTTAAGGTCTTGATCACTTCGTTCATGCAGTACCTCCTTATCGTTGAATGTGCCCCTTCGGGGCAGATAATTTGATGGTTTCAGTCTTTTTTTCTGCAGACCGTATTGGCCAGAATGACTAGCGCGATGCAGTCAGCGGATCAGTCTTCGGGAGCGGCTGCGGATCTGCGGACGGTCTCGGCATCGGCGGGCGTCAGGCCTTCCGGAAGATAACTATCCGGCACTTCGCAGCCGAAGAAGAAGCGGAAGAACAGGCAGGCGGCAAGGAAACTGCCGGCAGCGTTCGGATGGTAGAAGTCGGACTTATACAGGGAGAAGCCCGGATGCGCGTCCTGAAAGCGTACGAAAGCTTCCCCGACGGGGACGAGAGGACATTCCAGACGCCCGGCCTCAGCCTGATAGCCTTCGCTGAGAAGGCGCAGCATCTCCCGGTATTCCAGCCCGGTCCCGCTCAGCTTGGGACTGCCTTCCTGATAAGGGCAGGTCGCATAGAAGACGGGCATGGCACCGCGGGCACGGATCGCCGGAACCAGGCCGTCCACGCCTTCCCGGAACAAATCCCGGTGAATGGCCGGAGCAATGCTCTGTTCCTGCAGGACGACCGCGTCCCAGGGTTCGGAGGCGATGAGCGGCAGCGCTTCGTTTCCGTGCGGGTCGGCCGGATCGGTGTAGCGCCGGAGTTCATAGCCGCCATAGGCAAGCATGCGGACGTCGGCCTTAAGACCGGCCGCGTCAGCCATGCCCTGCACCATGGCGGGCATTTCGTTGAAATAGGTAAAGCTGTTGCCGATGAACAGGATCCGCTTCATGCGTGGGGTTCCTTTCTCCATGTCAGTTCCCTGGGGTGGGATCCGACCGGCTGCCTTCGCCAGTGTGTTCCGCACGATCGTATCGAGCAGTGCTTCGCGGCTTTTCGCGCTCTCAGGGATCGCAGCGATGACGTACCAGGCACCGGGATAGTCCCAGTGCCGCTGGAAGTACGCTTCGACGGGATAGGGGTCGGCGACCTCCGACAGTTCGGGCCGTACGCGACGGACGATCTCCAGGGCTTCGGCATGGATCCGGTCCCGGAAATCCGCGGCGTGAGCCAGGTCTTCATCGTTGATCTCCGGCGGTGCAAAACGAACGGGAAGGCTGTCCCCGGCCGCCGGTTCCGGCACCAGGCCGCAGTGCCTTTCCAACAGTTCCCGCAGGGAAGGTCTTTCGGGATCGAGGCGGTATGCCGATCCGTCCGGACTTCTGCTGACCAGCCCGGCGTCGCAAAGTTCCCTGCGGAGGGCTGCGGCATCGCCAAACGAATGCAGACCGTTCAGCAGCGCGCCGAACTCAGCCTCGGAATACTCCTTCTCCGGCGGAATGTGCTCCGCAAGCCAGGCCAGCGCCATGAGCCGTTTTTTCTTTTTAGCGGGCAGCCCGGTCAGCATCCCGTGCTGCAGGAACGGCATCAGTTCATCGTATTCATTCATGGTCAATTCCTTTTTATGCGCGGCCTGCCGTTTCAAACGCGAAGAGGGTGTCGGCGGGGAATCGGTATTCGGCATCGCAGGTGTATCCGCGAAGCCAGAGAACGCCGTCCACGTTTCTGAGGTACAGCCCTTTTGGGAAGGCGTCGCTTTCTTCAAGGATGTCCGACAGGACCGTAACGGCCCGGTCCGGTGCTTTGTGCGTTCCGCTGAGAACGGAATTCCGGCTCACCGGCTGATCCGACCATGCCAGGCGGAGGAACAGGGCGGTTCCCGGAGAGCAGGGCTTTAAGCCGACCTGCGGAAGCCGCTGAAAGATCTCCTCCAGCACTGCGCTGTTTTCCAGCCCGATCTCCCGCAGCGACGCGACGGTCACGGCGGTGTTTTCCGGAAGCACGGCGGAAAAGCGCGGGTGGGAAAAATACTGCTCCGCGTATGCGTTGACGCGGATGCCGTTTTCTTCCAGTATTCGGAGGATCCGGTCCGCCGGAACGGATCCGGCTGTCAGCTTGATCTCCTGCATGATGAGAACTCCTTTCAGACGGCGGTCCGGTCCTGCTTCGCCGGCCGCGCGGAACGGCGCCGGCCGACGGTTTTCTTAAATTATAGCATGGGATGGCGCACGTACCAACGTCTATTCCCGAAAAATCGCGAAAAAAGACCTGACGGCGTTTCTTCCGTCAGGCCTTTTCAGTTTTCCGCCTTACTGCTGGGCTTTACGCACGGACGATGTTCACCAGGATCTCGACCATCTTCTCCATGGCGGGGACGGAGACGAACTCGTGGATGCCGTGGAAGTTTTCGCCGCCGGTCGAAAGGTTCGGGCAGGGAAGACCCATGAAGGAGAGCTGCGCGCCGTCGGTGCCGCCGCGGATGGGAACGGTCTTCGGTACGACGCCCGCCTTCCTTATCGCTTCCTCGGCCCGTTCGATCACGTACATCACCGGAAGGATCTTCTCCTTCATGTTGCGGTACTGGTCGCGGATCGCGACTTCGACGGTGCCTTCGCCGTACCTGCCGTTCAGGAATTCGGCCGTACGCTTCATCGTGGCCTTGCGCGCTTCGAGCTTCGCTGCGTCGTGATCGCGCAGGATGTAGCGGATCTCGGTGGTCGTTTCGTCGCCTGCGATGGCGCCGGCGTGATAGAAGCCTTCGTAGCCTTCGGTGTGGGAAGGGGTCTCGGCCGCCGGCAGGAGGCTCATGAATTCGCCGGCGATGAGCACGGCGTTTTTCATCTTGTTCTTGGCGGAGCCGGGGTGGATGTTCACGCCGCGGACGGTCACGCGTGCAGCGGCTGCGTTGAAGTTTTCGTATTCGATCTCACCGAGGGTCCCGCCGTCTACGGTATAGCCGTAGGCCGCGCCGAAACCTTCGATGTCGAAGTGTTCGGGCCCGCGTCCGACTTCCTCGTCGGGCGTGAAAGCAACAGCCACGCGCCCGTGCTTCACCTCGGGATGCGCGAGCAGATATTCGACGGCAGTCACGATCTCCGCAACGCCGGCCTTGTCATCGGCGCCGAGAAGCGTGGTGCCGTCGGTCACGATCAGCTCCTGCCCCTTATAGCTTTCCAGGAAAGAGAAATCCGCGAGCCGGGTCACGACACCGTTCCCGAGCGCAATGTCGCCGCCCTCATAGACGACGCGGCGCGGCTTGATATCCTTTCCGGATACCGCGGGAGAGGTGTCCATATGCGCGATCAGGCCGATCGTCACGGCATCTTCGCAGCCGGGAGAGGCCGGCAGGAAGCCGTAGACGCGGCCGTACTCATCGCGCTTTACGCCCTCCAGGCCCAGGCCGGTGAGTTCATCGGCCAGACAGTCCGCAAGAAGCAGCTGGCAGGCGGTCGAGGGGGTCTCGGTGCTGTCCTCGTCCGAGGTCGTTTCAAAACTGACGTATTTTAAGAATCTTTCGTCGACTTTCATGTTCGGGCTCCTGTTGAATGACGGGCAAGCGCATCGCAGAGCACCATGGCGCCGGTGCAGATCGCTTCGTCCGAGGTAAATTCATTGCTGTTGTGGCTGATCCCGCCGCGGCAGGGGATGAAAAGCATCGCAGTGGGGACGAGGTCGGCAAAACTCAGGGCATCGTGGCCGGCGCCGCTCATCATGCGGTGGGACTGTGCGCCGAGGCTGCGGGCGGACTGCTCCAGTTCATCCATCAGCTGCGGAGCCATGGACCGCGGCAGGTCTTCGTACTGCCTGGCGATCGTGATCTCAACGCCGCGCTCTTTCGCGATGTCTTCCGCGGCAATGCGGATCCGCTGCTCCATGCGGCCAAAACTGCCGGGCATGATGCCGCGCGTGTCGACGCCGAGTTCCACCCAGCCCGGGATGACGTTCATCACGTTGGGATAATTCTTGATGATGCCGACGGTGGCGACGCTCCTGAAGCGCCCTTCCGACTGGCCGATCTTTTCGACGGCCAGGATCAGCTCGGCGGCGGCGCAGAGGGCATCGCTCCGCATGTCCATGGGGGTGGCGCCGGAATGGTCCGCCTCGCCGTCGATGACGATGCGGAAGCGTCTCGGCCCTGCGATCGCTTCAACGACGCCGACGTCCTTCCCAAGGGTCTCCAGCACCTTGCCCTGCTCGATGTGCAGCTCGAAATAGGCACTCACGCCTTCGATCTTCTGCGGATGCAGGTCCAGGCCGCGCTCAGCGAAGACTTCGCGGAGCGTTCGGCCTTCCGGATCGGTGAAGTCAGCCGCGTCATCGCCGTCGATCGCGCCGGTAATGAGGCCGCTGCCGAGGGTGGAGCGGCCGAAAGCCGAGCTTTCCTCGCAGCGGAAGGCGGCGACGCGGAGCGGGAATTCCCTGCTCTCTTCGCGGAGCCATTTCAGGCAGGCCATGCCGGCAGCGACACCGGCCACGCCGTCATAGCGGCCGCCGCGCACGACGCTGTCCAGATGCGAGCCGACGAGAACGGCACTTTGCCCTTCCCCGGCTGCCGCAGTCGCGGCATCGTTTTCCAGATAGCTGTTGCCGACAGCATCGGTGTAGGCAATGAAGCCGTTTGCTTCGCCCCAGTCGCGGAAGATCTCATGCATGCGGTCTTCCGCGGGACCGTAGCCGAGGCGGGTCACGCCGCCGCCGTCCAGCGAGCCGGGCTCCTCAAAGAGAGCCATGAGGGCTTTGATGTCTTCAAGTTTTTCCGCGGGCAGTTCCATGTTACTCCAATTCGATCAATTCGTATTCGCGGGTGCCGAAGCCGAGCTCGGCTGCCGCTTCGAGGGTATGTTCGCCGTGGCGTGAATGCACGCGTTCCAGGAAATGGTCCCGGCCGGGGTCGTCAGAGGCGTAAATGAGGTCCATGCAGGCCTGGTCGACGGCGATGGGGTCGAGGGAGGCCAGCACGCCGATGTCAGCCATGCAGGGATCCTCCGCCGTGTCGCAGCAGTCGCAGTCCACGGACAGGTTCTTCATCACGTTGATGTAGATCGCGCGGCCGCCGAAATAGTCCACCACGGACTTCGCGGCGTCGGCCATGCATTCCAGGAAGCGGTCGCCGGCCATGTGGCTCCAGACGATGTTCTGGTCGTCGGTATAGCCCGCCGAATGGATGAGGCACTTGCCGGCGGTCGAAGCGATACCGATGGACAGCTGCTTCAGGGCGCCGCCGTAGCCGCCCGCGGGATGTCCCTTGAAGTGGGAGAGGACCAGCAGGCTGTCGTAGTTTGCGAGGTTCTTTCCGACCAGGTTCTCCTTCAGGATCTTTCCGCCGATGACGGGCAGGACCATGTCGGGACCCTCGGCATCCATGAGGTCGAAGGGGAAGACCGTATCCCAGCCGCGGCGGCGGATCAGGGCCTTGTGCTTCGGCGTGGAGTTGCGCTCGCCGGGGTAGGCGGTGTTGCATTCCACGACCGTGCCGCCGGCCTCGTCAATGACGGGCTTCCAGAATTCGGGCTTCAGAAAGTTCTGGTTGCCTTCTTCACCGGAGTGGAGCTTAATGGCGAGTTTCTCTGCGGGAAGCGGGCCCAGAAGGCGGTAGAGCGCGAGGGGGCTTTCCGGCGTGGCCTTGGGGATGAAGTAAACTTTTGCTTTTTCCATGTGGTTCCTTTCGTAAGGGCAGCGGAGGCGTATCCGCGGGCTGCCCGGGTCATTCTGGCTTCAGCGGTGCGCGGCGAGTTCTGCCGCGGACGGGTATCCGTAGGCGCTTTCCGCGCTCATGACGGCGCGGACGATAGCCTTTGCCGTGACCTCCGCGGCAAGCGTGCCGACGAGGTCACGGTCGGCCTCCAGTTCACCGACGGAGAGGGCATAAATACTGTCGCCGTCGGCAGAGGTATGGACGGGGCGGATGGCGCGGGCAAAGCCGTCGTGGGCCATCCCCGCGATTTTGCAGAGGGCGGATTTTTCAAAATAGGCGTTCGTGATGACAACACCGAGCGTGGTGTTGGAGGTGAAGCGGTTTTCCACCGGCGGGACGGACTCCCGCAGAACTTCGGAGGTGGAGGCAAGGTGCATGCCGTCTTCGGAAAGAAGCCCCGCGATCTGCCGGCCCGTCTCCGGGTCGAAGACGTCGCCGAGGGCGTTCACGGCAACGACCGCGCCGACCTTCAGACCGTGGGTCTCGATCGCACAGCTTCCGATGCCGCTCTTCATGCAGCGTTCCATGCCGCGGATCTTCCCGACGGTCGCACCGCAGCCGGCACCGAAATTGCCGTCACGGTAGTTCGGTGCTTCCAGGGCGAGGCGGGCAGCCTCACGGCCCATTGCGGCGTCCGGACGGGTAAAACTGTCGCCCACGGTCAGGTCGAAGAGGTCCGACTGCGCGACGAGCGGGACTTTCGTCACGCTCACGTCAAAGCCGATGCCGCGTTCTTCCAGAAACTGCATGACGCCGCCGGCCGCATCAAGGCCGAAGGCGCTGCCGCCGCCCAGGACGACCGCGTGGATCGTCTCCGCCGCCGTGAGGGGGTCGAGCAGGCCGCTTTCCCGTGAGGCGGGACCGCCGCCGCGCACGTCAAGACCGGCCCGCATGCCGTCCGGGCAGAGGAAAACGGTAAGGCCTGTTCCGGCCGCCCGGTTTTCCGTCTGTCCGATCCGGAGCGGCGCCAGATCCGTGACCGGGATATTGCGCGTGATCATTTACCGTACCGCGACTTCGAGGGCGATCTCCATCATCTGCGTGAAGGTATTCTGGCGCTCCTCGGCGGTCGTGATCTCGTTCAGGTAGATGTGGTCGGAGATCGTGAAGATGCCGAGCGCGTGTTTCCCGGCCCTCGCTGCATTCACGTAGAGGGCGGCGGTCTCCATTTCCACGCAGAGGGCGCCCATGCCGCGCCAGTTGTCGTTCTGCAGCTTGTCGGCGCTGTAGAAGGTATCGGACGAGAAGACATTGCCCACGAAGTGGCGCACACCCATCTCTTCCGCGATCGCGTCAGCTTTCTTCAGCAGGCCGAAATCCGCGATCGGCGCGTAGGTGCCGCGCAGGTCGAACTGGCTGCAGTAGTTGGAATTCGTGCAGGCGCCTTCGGCGATGACGACGTCGCGCAGGTGGATGTGGTCCTGCAGCGAGCCGGCGGATCCGATGCGGATGATGTTTTCCACGCCGAAGAAATTGAACAGTTCATAACTGTAGATGCCGATGGAGGGAATGCCCATGCCGCTGGCCATGACCGAGACGGGTTTCCCCTTGTACAGGCCGGTGTAGCCCTGCACGCCGCGGACGTTGTTGACGAGTTTCGCGTCAGTCAGGAAGTTTTCCGCCACGAACTTGCTGCGGAGCGGATCGCCCGGCATGAGAACAGTCGGGGCAAAATCAGCGGGGGTCGCGTTGATATGAGGGGTGGGGTAAGCTGCCATGATAGCCTCCTTGAATGATGGATTAACGGGCTGCGCCCGAGAATTTACGGGAAAATTTTACTAATTATATTCCGGAAAGACTTCGCTGCGGACGATGCCGACGGAAATATATCCGTTCAGGACGGCCCAGACGTCCGTCCCTTCCGGGGCTTCATCCGGCTGAAGCGCCCTGCCGTGCGCCTTGAAGCGGAGCGGCCCGCCGGGGACCGACTCGGCCGAGTACTCGTCGGCGTAGAGCGGCGTCGGAGCGATCTTCGTGTTCCGGATGATCCCCTTGAACTCGGAGAGAGGACAGCCGGGGAAGTTGATGTTCCAGAATGCGCCGAGGGGGAGCGGATGTGTGAGGCACTCCGCGGTCATCTCTTCCAGATACGCGGCAGGGACTTCGCCGCTCCCGTGATTTGCCGTTGAAAAGGCGATCGAAGGGATGCCCTTGATTGCGGCTTCCTTGCAGGCGCCGATGGTACCGGAGTAGGCGATGTCATAGCCGGTGTTGTAGCCGCGGTTCATGCCGGAGAAGACGATGTCGGGCTTTTCCGGGACCAGGGACCAGGCAGCCAGCTTGATGCAGTCCGCGGGCGTTCCGCCGATCTTCCAGGCCTTAACGCCCGGAACGGGATAATCGACCTCCTCCGCGGGAATCTCCTCAAAGAGCGTGAGGCGCTGGCTCATCGCGCTGCACTGGGCCGCCGGTGCGGCGACGGTCACTTCGCCGAATTTTACCGCGGTTTCGACAAGCGAAAGGAGCGTCGGCGCGTCGATGCCGTCGTCATTGGTGACGAGAATGCGGAGCGGTCTTTTGTTTTCCGGCACGGGCGGCCTCCTTTCCGTTGACATTTACGGGGAAATTTCTATAAAATGATTATAGCCTAAATCAGGCGCTTTGCCTATATCAAAATTGAGGAAGGAGAAAAAATGAGCGAACGGGTGGAACATCCTTTCGGGCCTTTATACGATGCGGCGTCGCGCATCCTGATCCTCGGCTCCTTCCCTTCGGTGAAGTCGCGGGAGCAGAATTTTTTCTACGGCCATCCGCAGAACCGTTTCTGGAAGGTGATTTCCGGCCTTCTCGGCGAGCCGCTGCCGCAGACGGTCGAAGAAAAGCGGGAGATGCTTCTTAAGCATCACGTCGCACTCTGGGATACGATCGCATCCTGTACCTTGACGGGCTCTTCGGACGCGTCGATCCGGGACGTCGTACCGAACGACCTGTCGAAGATCCTGGACGCCGCAGACATCCGTGCGATCTACTGCAACGGCGGGACGAGTTGGTCGCTGTACGAGAAATACATCCGGCCCGTGACCGGGCGGAGCGCAGTGAAACTCCCGTCAACGAGTCCCGCGAACGCAGCCTGGAGCACGGAGCGGCTGAGCGACGCGTGGAAAGTGATCCTGGAGGAACTGTGACAGGGCGCGAAAACCTCGGTCTGTCATGCCATCTGCCGTACGTGTGCCGGAAGAAATGACGGCTGTGCAATAAAAAAGGGCTTCCCGCCGCACCGCGGCAGGAAGCCCTTTTTGTATCGGTCAATGCAGAAGTGAAGATCCTTCGCCCGTACCCTGCGGGTACCTTGCTCAGGATGACAGGGAGCGGCGGATGAACGCAGGGCACAGGCTTTGCGTTTTTCGCTTACACTTCCCGGATATAGCAGATGATCCTGGCGGTCTCCTTAAACCCTGCGGCTTCCCTGAGGGCGGCGCCGGCGGCGTCATCCAGTTCACAGTCGGCTGCGAGTTCGCGGCAGCCCATTTCCTTTGCCCAGTCTGCGACGGCGCTGATCAGTTTCCGTGAAAGCAGGCCGGCGGGATCCTCTTTCAGGTAGATCCCCTCCAGATAGGCGACGCCGTCCGGGCATTCCCGTGCGCCTTCAACGTAGTCACTGCGGATACGGGCGTGCGCGAGGCCGATCAGATCATTCTCCCGGCGGCAGCCGAAGAGCGCGGCTTTCGGATCAGTCATCTGCCGCCTGAAGCTTCTGCTTACGGCCTCCCCGCTGCCGGGGCGAAGCCCTTCGCTGAGGGCGGCGACATCCGGAAGATCGTCTTCCGAAAGGCGGGAGACGATCCCTTCCTTTTCCGCTTTCTGCCGCCGCATGAGCAGCTCGGAAAGCAGTTCGTACAGAAGACCGCTGCTCATGCCGTAGAGCACGAAGGGACTGTCGTCATCCATCAGGCCGGCCAGCCGGCCTTCCAGCTCGGCGTCGCTGGCGCTTTTTACGTCTTCACCCGAAGAAAGCCGTATGCCTTCCCCGCCGAGACTGCGGAGCGCGACCCTGCAGATCTTTTCTGCGCCGCTTTCGCGGTAGCCGAGCAGAAACTCGCCGACTTCTTCCTGGAAATCCTTCGGGACGTCATTGCCGAACCCGCGGCACCAGGAGAGTTTTTCGGGGGAGTCAAGAATGTCTTTCAGAAATACCAGCGACCTTTCCAGCCAGTCGGTCCGAATGCAGTCTTCCATGATTGCTCCTTACTTTCAGATGAACAGTGTCTGCAGTTTCATTTCTCCGTCACGCGCATCGACCTTTGCGACAGCGCCGGAAACCATCGGCATCGCGGGCGGCAGATGTCCGAGATCCGCATTCAGCAGAATGGGAACGCCAAGATCCCCGAGCATGCTCATGACCGCTTCGTCGAAACTCATCCCCATGAAGTCCTCACCGAAACGGAAGGGGCGGCCGAAGATGAAACCGCTTGCATGCCGGAACCAGCCGGCTTCACGGAGTTCCCACAGCGCGCGGCGCAGATCCATGGCGGAAAGGTCGCAGGCTTCGAGGAACCAGATGATCCCGCCCTCCTTATACCGCTCGGCGAAGTCTGCCGCCCGGTCAAAACGCGTTCCGCAGAGGTTCGCGAGACAGTCAAGGCAGCCGCCGATGAGGCGCCCGGAGAAGCGCGCCCTGCCGCCGCCGGCCACGGTCATGCCGTAAGGCTCGGTGATGTTGTATGGGGCAAAAGGGTTCTCTTCATCCTTCAGGGACTCTAATTCCCAGCCGTCGTAATTCGTGAAAAAGGACTTCTTTCCCTTCAGTACGGCAAAGGCGTCTTTCACGGCCCGATGCGGCGGCTTCATGCCGAAGGTCGGCGCACAGGGACCGTAGACCGCGGCCGTATCGCAGAGCGTCGGCAGGGTGAAGGTCAGATAGGTGTTGTCGGAGTAACCGAGATACCAGTGCGGTTTTGCGGCCCGGATCGCTTCAAAATCCACGAAGGGAAGATCCTCGCACATGGTCTCTCCGCCGCCGCAGGAGATGATGACGTCAGCCCGGTCGTTCGTGAAGAAATCGTTGATCTCGGCGCCGCAGTCTTCGGCGGTGTTGCTCTTGCCGATGCCCTTTGCCTCACGGCAGTTCGGACCGAGGACGGTCTTATAGCCGCTGCGGCGGAAAAACTTCAGTGCAGCATCAAAAGCGCTCTTGTAAGGTTCCGTTGAACAGCCAAAGGACGGAGCGATAAAACCGATCCGTCCTCCGGGTTCCAGAAATTCTGGATAACGCATATTTATTCCTCGAGTTTCGGCGGGGCTGCAGCTTCGTCCGCGGTTTCGGCGATGGCTTCGGCGATCTTGTTGGCCGCATTGGTAATGCTGTCACCGGTATCCGCGGCAGCTTCTTCAGCGGCTTTCACGGTTTCTGCACCGGCCTTCACGGTTTCTGCACCGGCCTTCACGGCTTCTTCAGCTTTTGCTTTTGCTTCCGCCTTGGCTGCCTTTTCCGCTTCCCGGCGGGCAAGTTCGCTTGCTTTCTGCTTGGCCTTTTCCTGGACCTTGCGGGCCTGCGCTTCGGCTTTGGCCTTTTCCTGGGCTTCCTTCTGCGCAGCCTTCTCGGCTTTCTTCGCTTCACGCTCAGGCATCGTCTTCTTCCGATGCTCCGCGATCCGTGCGATGATGAGATATAGGGCGATCAGGACGATTGCCGCGGAAAGGATGATCACGAGGGTCATCGGGAACTGCTTCGTATACTGTGCCGTGTAGGTGCTGTCGCCGAGACGCGTATAGATCTCGCCGTCCATTGCGGCGGTGCCGTCCGACTTGTACCAGCTTACGAACTCGTAGTTCTTCTTCTCGGAGGCTGCCGGAAGGGTGACCGGCGTGCCGTATACCTGTTTGACGTCCTGCGTACCGGTCTCGCTGACAAAGTGCAGCGTGTAGGTGTTGGGATGCATCACGGCATTGACCTGCAGCGTCAGCGGCTGTCAGCGGCTGAACAGCGGTGATGAAGCTCTCGCCGGCTTCATAGGCCTTGCCGTCGGAAGTCTGCCAGAGATCGAAGCTGTGGCCTTCTTTTTCGGGAACGGGCAGCTCCGGCGTCGTTTTTTCGGCCTCAAGGGTCTTCCAGACGAGATTGTCCATGAGCAGCTGATAGGTCAGGCTGCCGCCGTTGTTGTCGCCTGCGGCAAAGTTTCCGAGGACTTTGTCAAAGTAGGGTGAAAGGATCTCTTCAGCCATTCCGGCCGGAAGAGGGAAGGCTTCGCGGAAGGCATCGCCCGGGATCACATGGGTAAACACCGCGGAGGGAACATTGGGCATGTAGCCGTCAGCGCGCGCGATCTCCGGCGCAGCATAATAGGTAAAATCGCTTTCGGCATCGGGCATCGTATGGCGCTCGTAGGCAAGCTTATTGTGCCCCAGAACGGAAAAGATCTCATCGATGACCACGGATGCCTTTACTTCCAGGAAAGGTGCAGCCCAGATGTCGCCGGGCACTTCCTTCCATTCGATCTCGGCAAGCTTATCCGCAAGAGCTTTCTGATAGGCCTCCTCAGCTGCTTTCTGCGCTTCTTCCGCTTTCTTTGCCGCTTCTTCGGCCGCTTTCTTCGCGGCTTCTTCAGCTTCCCTCGCTTTTTCCTCTTCGGTCTTTTCGCTGTCCGGATCTTCCGGCACTTCCGAAGATTCCGATTCTTCCGGTTCTTCCGCCGGCTCTTCTTCGGGCTCTTCCGGAAGGAACTGGCTGCGGTCGATTTCCGGCATGCTGTAAACTGTATCGACCTTATTGTCGGCATAGGTGCAGAGCATCATGCGGACGGCAAAGGGCAGTTCATTGCTGCCGGCACCGTCAATGCAGATGCCGCCGTAGGCATTGAGCGCAGAGTTGCCGTAAAGGGAACTGTTGATGATATCGGTCATGACGGCGCGGTCTGCAGAGATGAACAGGCCGCCGCCCATTCCGGCTTCCGCCTTCAGACCTTCGAGACCTTCCTGAAAGAGGGAAGACTCGGCGCGGTTGTGTGCGATGATCCCGTTCAGGAAAACGAGATCGCAGTTTTCCAGCGCGAGGCCGCCGCCCAGAGATGCGCTGCACTGGGTCACGACGCAGTCCGTCATGGAAAGCGAAGATTCAACGGCGTAGATCGCGCCGCCTCTGGTGCGGTCCGGGTGATCCGCGAATGCCGTGTCAGTTTCCTGCCCGCCCTCTTCAGGTTCGGGCAGAAGATACTGATGGCTGGCTTCGTTGGCGCTGAAGCTGCAGCCGGTCAGTTTCAGAACGGCGGCATCGGCATAGATCGCGCCGCCGCCGAGAGCCGTCTTGCCGTTGCCGGAAAGGTTGCCGTTAAATGCGCAGTTTTCCGCGGTGAACACGATGTTGTCCTTCCCTTTCTCACCGAGCAGGAGGACGGCGCCGCCGCGGTCGCGGACAGCGTTGCCGAGGAAGGAACAGTCAGAAGCCTGAATGTTCAGCTTCGCATCAGTCTCATCGTAATCGGCAATGAGGTTGGCACCGGAGAGGCTGACGTAGTTGCGGAAAACGCAGGCGGTCAGCAGGGCGTCAACGTCGCCGCGGAAGGTCACGGCTGACGGAAGCACCTCATCCTGTTCCCAGAAACTTTCCGGAATGCTGGATGCGTCACCGGTGGAATAGAAGATGATGTTGTCGAGCTGTACCGAGATCTTTCCGCTGCTGCCGTCAATGACGAAACTGCCGTCGAAGAAAGTCGCCGGGCCCTGCTCTTTTCCGCTGCGCAGGGTGACGCTTTTCGAGATGACGATCGGGTCTTTCAGCGCACTGAAATCGATGTCCCCGACCGGGATCTCACCGCCGTCGGCGATATTGTCGATCGCTGCCTGCAGATCGGCCGCCGTGCCGATCGCGGCGGAGGCAGCATGTGCGGACAGGGGCGACATGAGGCTCAGCACCAGCAAAAGAGCGCTGAGGGCTGTCCATATTTTTCTTAAGGAACAGGATCTCATATAAAATTCTCCCTTCCCATTTTGCATAGGCTCAAAAATTATAGCAGATGTTTTGCGGAAACACAAGCAAAACCGCATAAAAACGGGCTTTTCAGGCCTTGGGACCGAGCTGCAGCTCCCCGGCACGGGCTTTCATGCCGCGGATGGCGATCTCCGAGACTTCGCGGATATCCATGCCCAGCATCCCGCAGCCCTGCAGGATCAGCTCGCGATTGCATTTTGCCGCGAATTTCTTATCCTTGAATTTCTTCATGAAGCTGGGGACTTCGAGGTCCGTAATGCCGAGCGGGCGCATGCGGGCGGCCGCCTGGATGATGCCGGACAGTTCGTCCACGGTAAAGAGGGTCTTTTCCATGGGGGTCTCCGGCCGGATGTCGTTGTGCAGGGTATAGCCGTGGCAGAGGATGGCACGGATGTCCCGCTCAGGCACCCCGGCAGCGCGCAGCGGCTCTTCGGTATGCGCCAGATGGTCGTCCGGGAACTTTTCGAAATCGTAGTCGTGCAGCCAGCCGACAGCCTCCCATTCTTCGGGGTCCTCGCCGAAATGTTCGGCGAAGGCGCCCATGCAGGCGGAGACGTTTGCGGCGTGGAGAAGCAGATGGTCCTCCGTGACCATTTCCGCATTCAGCCGTTTCGCTTCTTCAAGGGTGAGTTTTTCCATGCGGGACCTCATTTCTTCAGCAGGGCTTCCCACTCCTTTACGATGGAGCGGTCGTCGAAGTAGTTGATGCGCATCGCCCTGCGGACGCGTGCCAGAGTTTCGTTCGTGGTCTCGACTGCGCGTGCGGTCCCTTCGCGGAGGATGTCGTAGACGGCATCGATGTCGGCTTCCCATTTTGCCCTTTCGGCGCGGATGGGCTGCAGGGTCTCTTCCAGAATATTGATCAGGAACTTCTTGCAGGTGCCGTCGCCCAGACCGCCGCGGCGGTAGTGGGCTTTCATTTCCTCAAGGTTCGCGTAGTCCGGGAGGTACCTGCCGAAGTGTTCGTCGGTGCACAGGGCGTCCAGGTAGGTAAAGACCACGTTGCCTTCGGTGTGGCCGGGATCGCTGATCTGCAGGTGCTGCGGGTCGGTGAACATCTTGCCGTTCACCTGCTTCTTCACGGTCTTTGCGTCGTCGGAAAGGTAAATGCAGTTCCCGAGGGACTTACTCATCTTGGCTTTACCGTCCACGCCGGGGAGGCGCCGCTGCGTCTCGTTTTCGGGGATGACGGCCTTCGGCATGACGAGAGTCTCGCCGTAGATGCGGTTGAATTTCTCCACGATCTCGTGGGCCTGCTCGATCATGGGCAGCTGGTCTTCGCCGACCGGGACGATGTTCGCGTCAAAGGCCGTGATATCCGCGGTCTGCGAGACCGGGTAGGCGAAGAATCCCGCCGGCAGGCCTTCGTCGGCGAAGCCGCGCATCTGGATCTCGGCCTTGACGGTGGGATTGCGGGACAGTCTGGCGGTCGAGACCAGGTTCATGTAGTAGAAGGTGAGGGCGTGGAGCGCCGGCAGCGCGGACTGCACGCAGATGGTGCATTTCGCGGGATCGATGCCCACGGACAGATAGTCGAGAACGACCTGGATGACGTTGTCACGGATCTTGCCGGGGTTGTCGGCGTTGTCGGTCAGCGCCTGATCGTCGGCGATCAGGATATTGATCGCATCGAATTTTCCCGAATTCTGCAGCTCGACGCGGCGCTTCAGGGAACCGACGTAGTGACCGAGGTGCAGGCGGCCGGTCGGCCGGTCTCCGGTCAGGATGATATTCTTCTCGGACATGGTATTACCTCCCGCTTGAAACAGAGTCGTATCGTTCATTCTAACATAGGAAAAGACATTAAGCAAGATTTTGATGGAAAAGCAAGGCCTTCCCGTGTTACAATGAAATCACTGGACCGGACGGGACAGCCTTCGTCCGCCGGCGCAGGGAAGGAGACCGCAGATGAAAGTCTTATTACTGAACGGAAGCCCTCACAGGGACGGCTGCACGGCCGTCGCGTTAAAGGAAATGATCCGCATCTTTGAAGCGGAAGGCGTCGAAACGGAGCTGGTGCAGGTGGGCGGCAGAAAGATCGCCGGCTGCATGGCCTGCGGCTATTGTGAAGAACACGGAGAATGCGTTTTCCGGGACGACCCGGTCAACGAAACGCTGAAGAAATTTGAGGAAGCCGACGGCCTCGTGGTCGGAAGCCCGGTCTATTACGGTTCGCCGAACGGCGCGGTCCTGGCCTTCCTGGACAGGATGTTCTACAGCTCGAATTTTTCAAAGCACATGAAGGTCGGTGCTGCGGTGGTCAGCTGCCGCCGGGGCGGCAATACCGCGAGTTTCGACGTGCTGAACAAATATTTTACCATCAGCGGCATGCCGGTGGCTTCTTCCACCTACTGGAACCAGATCCACGGGAACACGGCAGCGGACGCGCTGAAGGACAAAGAGGGGCTGCAGACCATGCGGAACCTCGCCCGGAACATGGCTTTCCTGATGAAGGCGGCCGCGGACGCAAAAGCGAAGTATGGACTCCCTGAAGAGGAGAGGTCCGTTTACACCAACTTCGCGGACGGGAAGTAAGCCGTGAAGAGGCTGACGGCCGCGCTGACGGCACATGTGGACGCCGGCAAGACGACGCTTGCCGAGGCGCTTCTGCATGCCTGCGGGCAGGTACGGCGGCCGGGGCGCGTCGATCAGGGAAGCGCTGCGCTTGACAGCGGCAGCGAGGAGCGCCGCCGCGGGATCACGGTGTTTGCCGGCGAAGCGGTGCTCCCCTGGAAGGACGCAGAACTGGATCTGCTGGACACCCCGGGACATGTGGATTTTTCTCCGGAGACGGAACGCGTGCTGGCTGCCGCGGACGTCTGCGTGCTCGTGATCAGCGGACTGGACGGCGTGCAGGCGCACACCCGCTCGCTCTGGAGACTTCTCACAAAACGAAAACTGCCCGTCATCCTCTTCGTCTCCAAGATGGACGCGGGGAGGCGGAGCAAAGAGGACCTGCTTGAGGATCTCAGGCAGTCGCTTTCCGATGCCTGCATTCCCGCCGAAAAACTCCTCCCGGAGGACGGGGTGCCCGGCGAAGAGGCAGCGCTCCTTGACGAAACCCTTTTGGAACGCTACCTTGCCGGAGATGCGCTGACGGAGGAAGACGCCCTGTCTCTTATCGAAAGGCGCGAGGCCTTCCCGGTCATCTTCGGGAGCGGCCTTCGGGAAGAAGGCGCGGAACCGCTTCTCGACCTTCTCACGGCGCTCGCGAAAGACCGGTCCGCGGCAGAAAAGGAAGCCTTCGGCGGCCTTGTCAGCAAGATCAGCTACGACGAAAAAGGGACCCGTCTGACCCACGTCAAATGCCTCTCCGGAAAGCTCCGTCCCAGGGACGAGATCAGCTGGCCGGACGGCCGCGGGAGCGAAAAGATCGCGCAGATCCGCCGCTATACCGGGAGCCGCTTCGTGCAGGCGGACGAACTGCCTGCAGGGAGCGCAGGCGTTCTGACCGGCCTCTCCTTAAGCCGCGCGGGCGATGTGATCGGCGCAGCAGAAGCGCTGCCGGAGACTGCGTTTTTTGAACCGGTCATGCGCTACCACCTGCGCCTTCCGGAAGGCCTGAAACCTGAACTTGCCGAGCCCTCCCTGCGGAAACTGGAAGAGGAAGACCCTTCGCTCCACCTGCGCTATGAAGCGGCAGCGGGGCTGATCTTCGTGGACCTCATGGGACCGGTGCAGGGAGAGGTGCTGACAGAACTTGTTAAGGAACGCTTCGGCTGGACGGTGAGCCTTGAGCAGGGACGGATCCTGCATAAGGAAACGCTCACCGCGCCCGTGGAGGGCGTGGGACATTACGAGCCGCTCCGGCACTACGCGGAGGTGCATCTCGAGATCCGGCCGCTCCCGCGGGGAAGCGGCGTGGTCTTCGCCGATGAGGACCGGGGCAGGTACCTCGAGGGCGACATGCGGCGCCTCATTCTGGGGCAGCTCGCCCAGAAGCACCATAAGGGCGTTCTGACCGGGGGAGAACTGACGGACGTCAGGATCGCACTCCTCGGCGGGCGTTTCCATGAAAAGCATACCGAAGGCGGCGATTTCCGCGAAGCGGCCTGGCGGGCGGTGCGGCAGGGCCTCATGGAAGCCCGGAAGGAAGGGAAGGCACTGCTGCTGGAACCTTTCCTTGCCTTCACGATCCTGGTCCCGCCGGAAAAGGCCGGGCGGGTCTTCAGCGACGTTCACGCCCGCTTCGGTGAGGCGGAGCAGACCGGGGAAAAGGATGGTCTCAGCGTGATCGAAGGCCGCGCCCCGCTTGCCCTGATGCAGGACTATGCCGCGCAGGCGGCGGCCTTTACCGGCGGCCGCGGGACCGTGCGGACCCGCCCGGACGGGTACGACGTCTGCCATGATCAGGAAGCGGCGGTCCGGGAAGCGGAATACGATCCTGTCGCCGACCGCGCGGATCCGCCGGATTCCGTCTTCTGCCGGAACGGCGGCGGTTTCTCCGTTCCCTGGGACGAGGTGCCTGCATACATGCATCTGCCGTATCTGGCCCATGCACCGGAAGGCAGGAAAAACGCGGGAAGCGGCGCAGCGGAAAAGGGCGGGAAGATGCCCCGGAGCGGGGCGGGCGACGAGGAACTCGAAGCCATCATGCTGCGGGAATTCGGCCCCATCAAGCGGCCGGCCGCGCATGCGGGGACAGAGGTCTGGAGCGAAAAAGCCTGGAAGGAACCGGTGAAGCTGGAAGGGCCGGCTGAGTACATCGTGGACGGCTACAACCTGATCTTTGCCGTGCCTGAACTGAAGGCGGATGCAGAAAAGAGCCTGGATCTTGCCCGGGAACGGCTTGAAGTGAAGCTCCAGAACTTCGCGGCGTTTACCGGAAGTCACGTGCAGCTGGTCTTTGACGGCTGGCGGGTCGCCGGCGGAGAAGGCTCGGCTGAGGACAGGCCGCCGCTTTCCATCGTCTACACCGCGGAAAACGAGACCGCGGACATGTACATTGAGCGGGAACTCGGCGAACGCGCCGCGAAGGATAAGAGAAGGATGCCGGCCGTGGTCTCGAACGACAACCTGATCCGTCTGTGCGTGATCAGGCTCGGCGGGCTGCGCATTGACTGCGAGGCTTTCGAGGAACTCTGCGGGGAAGCCATGGAACGCCTGCGGAAACTGAGCAGCGCGGAACGGAAGCGCCTCGGCGCGCCGGTCCTGGCGGAAGAAGAAAAATAAAAAAGGCTGTGATAAACCTTGTCATCCTGAGGGAAGCGGCAGAGGCTCCTGTACCGAAGGATCCTTCGCGTTGCGCAGGATGACAGAAATGATGGTTTTCACAGCCTTTTTTATATTCGGCGGCGGAAGCGTCTTCCTACGCCAGGCCGGGCGGGCAGGGCTCGCCCTTTTTTTTGCAGTGGTCGAAATACAGCTCCTCCGCCGCGAGTGCCATCTTGGTCACGGCAAACCCTTCGCATTCGGGGTAGATATACCAGGTGTCCTCCAGCGTGTTCAGGTCCACGCAGTCGCCGTATTTTCCCAGATACTCGTACTCGATGTGGCAGGAATAGAGAGAGGGCACGGGCTTGACCATTTCAAACGGGTCGCCGTCCGCATCGGTGCCGCGGCAGACGAAGCCGTTCATGTCATGGACGAGGGTGCCCTGCCCCAGGCGGATGAAACGCTTCGCGTTCGGGAGCGTATCCACGTGGACCGGCAGCTCGCCGCTGGAATAGGTCCCGTCTTTCACCTCGCGGCGGACGTTTTCCCGTTCCCACTCGTACCAGTCGGGTACGTGGGAAAACTCAGTCTTTCCGTCTTTCGCACGCAGTTCGCCGAGCTCGGTCAGTTCCCAGCGCTTCCCGCATTCGCGGCAGAACAGTTCCGTTCCCTCCGAGGCCATGCGGAATTCCTTCCCGCAGGCGGCGCACTGATAAAGGACCTTGTGCAGGCCTTCGGCGCGCTTTTTGTACGTGATCCGGATCCCGCGCTCCTTCTGCCAGCGGTGGTCGTCGTACTGAAAGGCTTCCACGAGGCGGCGGTTCAGCTCGTCCGGCGGGGTTTTCTTCAGATCTTCGGGCGTAAAGAGCAGCTTCAGTTCGGCTTCCACCGGTTTGACGCCGCGGTCGTGCAGGTTCCAGAAGGGCGAATTGACGTGGTGGCCGTGACAGATCAGGGTCACGACCGGAACGCCGAGGAGCCGGCAGAGGCGCCCCAGCGAGCGCGGCAGCACGGCGGTCGTTCCGCAGAGCGAGTAGCGCGCCTCCGGGTAAACGACGGCGATGTCGCCGTTCCGGACCGTCCGGACCAGCTGGCGGATGAGCCGCGGATCGGAGGTGAATTTCCGCTTGCAGATGCAGCCGACGTCGCGCAGGAGCTTTTCCCGCCCGATGAAGCCGTCGATCGCGACCACGTAATTGGCGCGCGCCGGCCAGATCGCCTTCGTCGCGACCTTGAAATCCAGAAAGGCGTTATGGTTGCAGAGGAGAAGATAGGGCGGCTTAATGCCGTCCATGCCGGTCTTCGTGAGCTGCGACCGGTGTTTGATAAGATCAGGCAGGCTGATCATGAGCGCGAGCGGACGCAGGAACCATTTCGTGCGCCGCGGCGGAAGGGTCATGTCAAAGCGTTCGAATTCCTGTTTCATCGTTTTCTCCGATCCCGGGGAGCAGGCGTTGTGCCGGTAAGGTCCGGCGCCCGCTCATGAACATTCTCTGACTATTATACAGGACCGTCCGGCTGCAGAAAAGCTTTTTTTCGAAAGCCTTCACCATCTTGCAATCCCGCGCACGGGAGGATATACTGACAGGTGATATCTTTATTCTGTTTAGGAGGACCCATGGCTTTCAAATCCGACATTGAGATCGCACAGGCGTGTGAAAAGAAGAAAATCACCGAGATCGCGCGGGTAGCCGGCGTGGACGAGAAGTATCTGGAACAGTACGGGAATTATAAGGCAAAGGTGGATTACCGCATGCTGAAGGACCTGGCGGACAAGCCGGACGGCAAGCTGATCCTGGTCACCGCGATCACTCCGACGCCTGCCGGCGAAGGTAAGACCACCACGAGTGTGGGTCTCACCGACGGCCTTCGGAAGATCGGGAAGAACGCGGTCGTGGCGCTGCGGGAACCGTCCCTCGGCCCGGTGTTCGGGATCAAGGGCGGTGCGGCCGGCGGCGGCTATGCACAGGTCGTTCCGATGGAAGACATCAACCTGCATTTCACGGGTGACTTCCACGCGATCGGCGCGGCCAACAACCTGCTTGCCGCGATGCTGGACAACCACATCCAGCAGGGCAATGAACTCGGCATCGACGTGAAGCGCATCACCTGGAAGCGCGCGGTCGACATGAACGACCGGCAGCTCCGGAACATCGTGGACGGCCTCGGCGGCCGGATGCAGGGCGTTCCGCGTGAGGACGGCTTCGAGATCACCGTGGCGAGCGAAGTCATGGCGGTGCTGTGCCTGGCAAGCGACATCCCGGATCTGAAGAAGCGGCTCGGCAGCATCATCGTCGGCTATACCTATGCCGGCAAGCCGGTGACGGCGCACGACCTGAAGGCGGAAGGCGCCATGGCAGCCCTGCTGAAGGATGCTCTGAAACCCAACCTCGTCCAGACCCTTGAGGGCACGCCTGCATTCATCCACGGCGGTCCTTTCGCCAATATCGCGCATGGCTGCAACAGCGTTACGGCTACCCGCATGGCGCTGAAACTCGCGGATTACGCCGTGACCGAGGCCGGCTTCGCCGCCGACCTGGGCGCCGAAAAATTCTTTGACATCAAGTGCCGCCTGGCCGGCCTGACCCCTTCGGCGGTCGTGGTCGTAGCCACGGTCCGCGCCCTGAAATATCACGGCGGGGTGCCGAAGGCGGAGCTGAACAGCGAGAACCTGGAAGCCCTGGAAAAAGGCCTTCCGAACCTGCTGCAGCACGTCGGCAACATCAAGAACGTCTACGGCCTGCCCTGCGTGGTCGCGATCAACGCCTTCCCGACCGATACGAAGGCCGAACTGGATCTCGTTGAAGCAAAGTGCAGAGAGCTGGGCGTAAACGTTGCCCTTTCCGAAGTCTGGGCGAAGGGCGGCGAAGGCGGCAAAGCCCTTGCCGAAGAAGTCGTCCGCCTCTGCGAACAGCCGAATCACTTTGCCCCGTCCTACGAACTGGATCTGCCGATCGTGGATAAGCTGAATGCGATCGCAACGAAGATCTATCACGCCGACGGTGCCGATCTGGTCGGCAATGCCGTAAAGCAGGTGAAGGAGATCGAAGCCATGGGCTGCGGCGGCCTTCCCATCTGCATGGCCAAGACCCAATACAGCTTCTCGGACGACCAGACGAAACTGGGCGCGCCGAAGGGCTTCCGCATTACCGTCAGGAACCTGAAAGTCTGCGGCGGCGCCGGCTTCATCGTGGCGCTGACCGGCGACATCATGACCATGCCGGGCCTGCCGAAGGTTCCGGCCGCCGAGAAGATCGACGTTGACGAAAACGGCGTGATCTCCGGCCTGTTCTGAGGAGAAACGATGAAACTGACTGACTGCACGGTCACGGAATTTACCGAATCGCTTGCTTCCAAAGCCCCCGTTCCCGGGGGCGGAGGGGCAAGCGCTCTCGTTGCGGCGGTCGGCATCGCTCTCGGTGACATGGTCGGCGAGTTCACGGTGGGAAAGAAGCGTTACGCGGACGTGGAGGAGGAGATCAGGGAACTGATGGAAAAAGCGCAGGCGCTGCGCGAAAGGCTCCTTGAATGCATCGATGAGGACGCGGCGGCCTTCGAACCGCTGTCCCGGGCATATGCGATCCCGAAGGACGCACCGGAACGGGAGAGCGTGATGGAGGAATGCCTCCGGGCTGCTGCGGCGCCGCCCTTCAGGATCCTCGGCCTCTGCGGCGAGGCGCTTGACCTCCTCGCGGAATTCGCGGAAAAGGGGAGCGCCATCGTGATCTCCGACGCGGCCTGCGGCGCGGCATTCTGCCGCAGCGCCATGCAGGGGGCTGCCGTAAACGTCCGGATCAATACGAAAGCGATGCGCGACCGCGAATACGCGGAAGCGCTCGACAGAGAAGCCGGCGAGCTGCTTGCGCATTATCTTCCGCTTGCCGACGGGATCTACGATAAAGCTGCGGAAAGGATAGGCTGATGGCTATGCTGCTTAAGGGGGCGCCGGCTGCTGCGGCCCTGAACGAAAGATCCGCGGCGGCTGCCGCCGCACTGAAGGAAAAAGGGATCGTTCCCACGCTGGCCATCCTGCGCGTTGGCGCGCGGGACGGCGACTTAAGCTACGAACGCGGCGCGATGAAGCGCTGCGAACAGATCGGCGCGGCCGTGAAGAACGTCGTGCTTCCTGCAGACGTGGAGGCTGACGTTTTCTTTGCAGCGCTGGAATCGCTGAACCGCGACGCGGGCGTCCACGGCATCCTGATGCTCCGGCCGCTCCCGAAACATCTGGACGGCGAGAAGGCACGCCGGATGCTCGCGCCGGAAAAGGACGTCGACGGCTGCACGGACGGCTCACTTGCCGGTGTGTTCACGAACACGCCGCTCGGCTTTCCGCCCTGCACGGCGCAGGCCGCGATGGAGATCCTGAAGTACTATGAGATCCCGCTTTCCGGAAAGCGTGCCGCCGTCATCGGACGGAGCCTCGTGGTCGGAAGGCCTGCCGCGATGATGCTGATGCATGAAAATGCGACCGTGACGGTCTGCCATACCAGGACCGCCGACGTTCCCGCCGTTACCCGTGAAGCCGACATCGTGATCGCCGCCTCCGGGCAGCCGGAGAGCGTCGGTGCAGAGTTCCTGCGTGAAGGCCAGACCGTGATCGATGTCGGCATCAGCTGGAACGAGGCAAAACAGAAACTCTGCGGCGATGTCCGCTTTGAAGAGGCGGAACCGCTCGTGGAAGCGATCACGCCCGTACCCGGCGGTGTCGGGGCAGTTACGACGAGCGTCCTCGTCAGCCATGTGGTCGAAGCGGCCGCAAGGGCCGCGGAAAAAAGATGATCGCGCTCCCGGAGGGGCTCCGGGAAGAGGAAGCCGTCGCTTATCTGCGCAGGGCGGGCATCGCAGAGAGGACGGCCTTAAGCCCCGAAGAACGCATGGCAAGGTCCGCCGCAGCCTGCGAACACATCGCAGGAAGCATGATCTTTGCCGGTGCCGAGACCGT
>CACWLA010000029.1:36283-52255 GCA_902761665.1 uncultured Lachnospiraceae bacterium
ACTGAAATGAGGGCTTACGCGCCGGGCGCCTGGCAGAGCGGTGTTTTCGGGATCCGGGAACCCGTTCCGGAACTCTCCCGTGAGATCGAGCCGGAACGGATCGACCTGGTCATCTGCCCCTGTACGGCCTTTGACGCGGCTGGCCGCCGGATCGGCATGGGCGCGGGTTACTACGACCGCTTCCTGCCGCTGTGCACGCGGGCAGCCGTCATCGCCGCAGCCTTTGAGCGGCAGCGGGTGCGCCGGATCCCCGCAAGGCCGTGGGACTGCAGCGTGGACGCCGTCTTTACCGAAAGACACGTATTTTGGACAAAGAAACGCTGAAACGAAAGCCGCCTTCTGTCTGCGGAAAACAGGCGGAAGCGGCAGAAAAAGCACCGAATTACGGTGCTTTTTTCATGTTCGGGCCGTATCAGCACAAAAAAGACTCGACACGGGGCGCCGCTTCGCCTATAATAATTTATTAGCGCGGCAGGTGCCGCCGCCCTTAATTTGTTTCCGGGACAGGTAAGACTGATGATACGAAAGATCTTCCGGCAGATGCTGGTAGCACAAATATTGTCCGCGATGACCGTCATGCTCTGCATGCTGGTCGACAGCATCATGATCGGCCGCTTTCTGGGCGTGGATTCGATGAGCGCCTATGGGCTGGCGAACCCGGTGCTGCTGGTGTTTGCGGCCTACGGCACCATGCTTTCCGCCGGTATCCAGGTGATGTGCGGCAAGACCATGGGCGCGGGCGACCGCGAAGGGACCAATGCCTGCTTCACCGCTTCGGCGGTGATGGCGCTTTCGGTCGCGGTCGCGGGGATGCTGCTGATCCTCCTGTTCCTGTCACCTGTCTGTACGCTGCTCGGCGCCGGCAGGCCCGGTACGACCGACCCGGTCTTTGGCCTGACGCGGGACTACCTGAAGGGATTCATCATCGGCGCGCCGGCTTTCATCACGGCACAGATCATGGTGCCTTTCCTGCAGATCTCCGGCAACCGTACGCGCCTTGCCCTGGCCGTCGTGATGATGACGCTCAGCGATATCGCTCTTGACCTTCTGAACGTTTTCGTCTTCCGCGGCGGGACGCTGGGCATGGGCCTTGCCTCGAGCCTCAGCTACTACATCGCCCTGGCGGTCGCCCTGCCTTACTTCTTCCGGAAAGACTGCATGTTCAAACTGAGGCTGAAAGCGGTGACCGGAAAACTCTGCGGTGAGATCCTGAAATACGGGGTCCCCACCGTGATCAACGCGCTGGCCATGGTCGTGCTGGTCTTCACCCTGAACAAGGTCCTTCTGTCCGTGGGCGGCAAGGGCGCCGTCGCGTCCTACTCCGTGATCTCCACGGTGGGCAATATCTGCTATTCCTTCAGTTCCGGCGCGGGCTCGGTAGCCCTGCTCCTGGCAGCCATTTTCTACAGCGACGAAGACCGGAGCGCCATCCATGCGCTGGTCCGGACCATGAGCACGCATGCGGTCGTGATGGACATCGTTGTGATCGCGGTCGTCCTGGCTGCGGCACCGGCGCTTGTGGGACTGTTTCTGGAAGATATTTCGGCGACGGGCATGGCAGTGCGCGGGCTCCGGCTCTTCTCTCTGTCGCTTCTTCCCTGCTCGCTGAACAGCACGCTGAAGAACTATTATCAGGGCATCGGGCGGGTCCGGCTCACCGAGATCATCTCCGTGCTGCAGAACATGGCTTTCCCGGTATTGGCGGCACTCGTTTTCAGCCGCTTCATGGGCACTGACGGCGTGTGGATCTGCTTCCTTTTCGGGGAAACGGCGACGTTGGCTGTCATCTGCCTCATCGTCTGGAAGAAGACCGGCCGGGTCTCTGCCTCCGCGGAGGCGTTTGCGCTGCTCCCCGATGACTTCGGCGTGCCGGCTGCGGATACGCTGGAAATGTCAGTTTGGTCGCTGGATGAAGCGGCGTCAGCATCTCTGAAGGCCGCGGATTTCTGCAAGGCGCACGGCGAAAATGCCCGCAGCAGCACGCTCATTTCCCTCTGCGTGGAAGAAATGGTGAACAACATCGTCACGCACGGCTTCCGCAAAGGGAAGGACTACCAGAGCGTGGACATCCGCATCCTGTTCAAGAAGGATGAAAAAGTCATCCGTATCCGCGACAACTGCATCGGTTTCGACCCTGTCGAGTACCTGAAGATCCACGAGTCGGACGATCCCGTTTCCCATATCGGCATCCGCATGGTCATGAAAATGGTCAAACATGCCAACTATGTCAATTCCCTCGGCCTGAACAACCTGACCCTGGTCCTGTAGGAAGGCCTCCCTGAAATACACGCTGAAAGGAGAATCAGCTGATGCTGAAGATCGATCTGAAAAAAGAAGAAAAAGACCTGACGATGGTGCTGGAAGGCCGTCTGGACACCACGGCCGCGCCTGAAGCGGAAGAAGTCCTGCGCGGACAGCTTCCGGACACGGAGTCACTGACTGTCGACATGGAGAAGCTGGAGTATATCTCGTCGGCCGGCCTCAGGGTGCTGATGTTTGCCAAGCGGGAACTGAGAAAGAAGGGCAGCGATAAAATGAAGCTGACTCACGTGAATGAGATCATCATGGAGATCTTCGAGGTCACCGGTTTTTCGGAGATCTTTGATATCGAGGCGGAATGAAAAAAGAGCGGCTGACAGCCGCTCTTTTTTCGTGCGCGGAGAACCCCGTCAAAGGGTCCCTTCCTTCTCCAGTTCCTGCAGGAATGCTTCCAGGAAAGCGTGACGGCCGTCGGCCAGCTGCTTCCCGGTTTCCGTGTTCATCATGTCCCTAAGCAGCAGGAGCTTGTCGTAAAAATGCTGCACGGAATCTTCCAGGGAACGGCCGTTCTTTCCGCCGTAGGCGAAGGTCCTGGCGATGCCGACGGCGCCGAGGGCGTCCAGCCGGTCCGCATCCTGCACGATCTTTCCCTCGGGGGTCTCCGGGACCTTCCCGCGGTTCCGGCTGAAGGAGACCGCGTTGATCACTTCGCAGATCCGGTCCGTCCGGTCTTCGGGAACGCCGTTTTCGGCAAGAAATGCCCTGGCGTTGGCGTTGTTTTCCGTACGGAACAGCTTATGATCGTCCGCATCGTGAAGCAGAGCGGCCAGGGCGATCAGTTCCCGGTCGCAGCCGGGCTCGTTTTCCGCGATCTGCACCGCGTTCCGGTACACGCGGAGCGTATGATCCGCGCCGTGGCCGTCCGTATTGTCCCTGAACAGCGCACGGATGTATTCAAGCGTTTTTTCGGTAAGATCTTTGCCTGCCATTTTTTACTCCGCGGAGAAATCAAAGAATTCCATGACATATTTGTTCGCAAGGCTCATGAGGACCGGATCCTGGAAGCGGTGGTCCGCTTTCTCGACCGGAATGAACTCGATCAGCTGGTCGTCGGCAAATTTCCGGCTGTCCTCGAAGGGCACGACTTCGTCCTTCGTCCCGTGGAGGATCAGCATGTCCTCCGCCCAGTCCAGATAGTCGCGCGTGCGGATGTCATTCGCCGCGAGTTCTTCCAGGAAGGCACGGGTCACAAGGATCTTCCGGTCGAAACCGACCTGGACGTCCTTGCCTTTCATGATCCGCTCGAGTTCGTCGCTGCCGATGATCGTATGTGTCAGGACGCCGTACATGCTGACCGCAGGGCAGCGGAGCGCGATCTTCTTGAACGGGCTGCCGTGCTCTGAAATGTATTTCAGCAGGAGATATCCGCCGAAACTGGTCGCGTAGGCATAGAGCGTGCCGATGCCGTATGTTCCGCGGACCTCGCGGATCACCAGGTCCAGGTAGGTCATGCAGTCATCCAGCGTGATCTTTTTCTTCACGTCGTCACCGTGGGCCGGCCAGTTGAACACGACCGTGCACACGTCGCGGTGCTTCGAAAGCACCTTCTCCGCGAACTTGTTCGCCGCGTTGTTGTCCTTGTGTCCCGCAAAACCCGTACAGAAAATGACGGCTTTGTCTGCCGCCCCTTTCTCCGCAAAATACATTTTGCAGCGGATGTTGTTTCCCTGCGCATTGATCTCAAAATACCTGAACATTTACGGCCTCCGTTCTGCCGATGGAGCGGTCCGCTTCGGACCGGCAGGCCTCATTTCCTGATAAATGCCTCGTCTGTCGGTTCGCTGTCGCTGACAAAGCGTTCGGCCTCCATATGAAGGTCGTATTTATCTCTGAGAGCGGCGATCACTGCCATCATCGGGGACGCGTGATGGATATCGAGGGAAGCCTGATCCTTCCAGCTGTCGATCAGCAGGACGGTTTCAGGGTCTTTCACAGGAATGAAATAGTCATAGCGAAGATTGCCTTCTTCGCTGCGGATCGCATCTGCCGTACCGGAGGATTCCATCTCCTCGACGAATTTCAGCGCAGCGCCGTCTTTTCCTTTGTAATACAGGTGTACTGTCATGCTCATCTGCTTCTTACCTCACGATCTGTGATCTTGTCTGTTCAAACTTTTTCGATGACCATCTCCGAGGATCCTTCCTCGAGAGAATTGTACTTATCATAGTGGATATGATCTCCCGGAACGCCCTCTGCGAGCGTCTGAAGCTGGAGGGCAAGGGAAAGCAGACCTTCCCTGTTTGCGGAGATGGTCACTTCCCTGTCGCATGTTCTTACGGAGATCCAGGATCCGTCAACCCAACTTATCTTCATGTTTTCCTCCCTGCTGAGCGGCAGTCTGTTTCTGCTGCCTGTTTCCGCGTTTCGGCAGCGGCTTCCCGGCATCCCTTCTGCCGATAAGCTTCGGTGCGCATGACGCGGATGTGAGATCTTTCTAGCGGCGGCGCAGACAGCAAACCGTCTCAAGGGTCATGGTATTGTCACTTTCTGAACAGTCGCCGCCCGAATAGCGGTATTCCAGGCCGTAATCGTAAGAGTCTGCTTCGTTGTGCAGGTAATCATAGCCTTCATCCGATACGATCCGGAAACCGCACTTTTCATGCGTTTTCAAAGAAGCAGTATTCTTTTTGCTGACACAGTCGCAGAGCCGGAAAGGACCGTCTGCCTTCAGGGCTTCGGTGACGGCGGCAAGGAGCTGCGAGCCATATCCCATGCTTCTTCGGTCCGGCCGCGTTTCAAGCGCTTCCAGATAATACAGGCCGTCCCGGACCCGGCAGGTGCGGAGCGCGCCGATCCAGACACGGTCCTCTTCAAGGATCCAGTATGCAGCGTCTTCCTGCCGGAAGAAATCGTTCTTCAGGAAATCCAGAAATCCCGCTTCGACCTTCCGGACAGCCTCTTCTTTATCCGCTTCGTCGGGGAAGAAATAATCCGTGTTTTCGTAATTGCTCTCGGCGTAGACGTCCATCAGTTTTCTTTCGTCCAGCGCCGGGAATTCGCATATTTTCAGGAGCATAGGCACCTCCGCAGGTCAGGAATCTTTTTCAGAGCTTGTTCGATTCTGAGAGTTTTTAAACCAATGCTGTATGTCTCTGGCATCCGCATGGGAACCAAAGACTCTTTTGTAGGATCTTCCTGTGCGGGTCTTAATCTTCAAAATATAATTATTTCCTCCCGTGCTGGCGTGTTTAGGTCTTATCGTTACTTTTTCGATAAACTCTCTGTGAAAAGCCGTTTTTCCGGAAAATATCACCCAGTCATCGGATAAGTATGTTAAGGATCTCGGAAACAGCGGTGCGGCATTCTGATCATTGAAGCTGATGTTTAAGAACTCTTCCTGATATCGGATCAGTTTCCGGAAACGGATCGTCAGCAAAACGTCAATGGCAAACCAGACCACCCCAGGAACATAGATCCAAAGCGCAAAAGCCGGAGGATAGATGGCGTTTTTATTAAACAGCAAGACAAAAAAGAATAAGAGAAAAAACAACGTCCCGACAACAAAGATAAGCAATAAGCGGTTTTTCAAAAATAATTTGGTGTATTTGTTCATCGCCTGCTCCAAGAGATCAATGCCACGGTTATTTACTGAGCGTTTTTCTGTACGGTCGTTTTCGCCGGGATCCGGCGCTTGGCGTACCACTTCGGGATGATTTGCCGGAAGGAATCAAAGTCCGCGAAGGCTCTTTCGGCCCTTTTGACCATGCCGTAGATCTCAGCCTGCCCGAAAGGCTCGGCCCACTTGATGGAATAGAGGGACGCGTGCGCCACATAGACCGCGTTGGCGGCCCAGAAATCGGACGGCACGGCATCATCGAAGTACGCATCGATCTGGCCGAGGCAGTAAGGAATACTGACCTCCGTCCCGAAGCTTTCCAGCTTATAGAACTCCTCGTACGGGTCGCCGACTTCCCAGCGGTTGAAGTCGATCACCCCGACCGCGCCGCCGTCCATGTAGATCAGGTTTCCCGGGTGAAAATCCCCGTGCTGATAGACGGGCGGCTGCTGCCAGATCCGGTCGATGTTTTCCCGGACATAGCGGATCGCGGTCTCATCGTCCGGGAGCCGGAGATCCGACGCTTCATAGCGGGAAAGCTGCAGAAGTTTTTTCTCTTTCTTCGTCTTAAGGGGAACGTCGCCTTCTTCGAGCGGGACGGAATGGATCTTCTTTAAAATGGCGCCGGCTTCACGGCCGAGCCGGTACTGCTCCGCCTCGGAAAGCCGGGGCAGCGCCTCCTCCAGGTCGCAGCCGTCGACCCAGGAAAGCAGCATGTAGACGTTCTTTCCGTCATTGCATACGCCGAATTCTAGCGGCATGGACATGGGAAAGCCAAGTTTCGCATATTTTTCGATGATCGCAAATTCTTTCTTCTTGTTCTCGTACTCCCCGATATCGGCGACACGCAAAAGCAGCCGCCCGCCCGAGACGGTGCGGATGACGTATTTGACATCACTGGACCAGCCTTTGTTTAAAGGCTCGACCGATGCCCAGTCCTTGCCTGATGCGATATCGGAAAACATGTCCATTCCCCTGCTTGTGTAGTTCTTCCTTCCTTAGACCGGATGCCGGCTGCGGCTTTGCCCCCTGCCGTTTACTTCTTCTTCGGTGCCTTTTTCTTCGGCGCCGGCAGCTCGTCAATCATGGCTTCCAGGAGCCGCTCCAGAAACTCCCGGTTCTCCACGTCGTCCACGAGCAGCATTTCCTTTGCGCCTTCATAGGGCAGCTCCCGCTCCGCGTCCGGCATCATGGCCACGGCGGCTTTCACCGGTTTCACCAGGAAGCGGTCATCGTAAATGCCGCCGACTGCCTTCCCGCGGTAGTAGATGATGTATTCGCCCATCATCGCGCGGTAGGTGATACCGTCCAGCCCCGAAAGCTGATCCAGGATGAATTCCAGATATTCTTTGCTTGAAGCCATGGTCCCTCCGTCAGCTGTACATCGCCAACTCGGCCGAATCGAGGTACTGGCACATGGACAGATTGAATTTCTCATAGTCGGCTTCGGCAAATTCGTCGGTTGCGCAGGCGACCGTCACTCTGACGAGATCCAGCTGGTTGAAAAACGTGATCATGAGCGGAACGCCGATGAGCCCCGAAAGACCGCGCACCGTCAGATGCCCGGATTCTTCGAGAGAAAGGATCTCCTCCTCGTCATTGACGGATATTTTGGCGTCGCCTCCCGCATTTACGCTGAGGATCTCGGGATCTTTCATGTCGTGGTAGATCAGCTGCACCGCCTTGCATATTCGGCTCCAACCGACCCGGTAGGTCAGATTCCATTCGGAATACAGCCAGCCGCCGCCTTTTTTAACACCCACAAGTTTCATCACACACCTCCGTAAAGCTGTCCGCGCCGCCGTCCGGTGGCCCGCCTCAAATGCCTCAGATCATCTTGTATAGCTCGTAGCAGTTATGCTCTTTGAGGACGTCTTTCAGTTCATAGATCATATCGGGCTCCTTTGTTCCATCTGTCTCTATTTGGCCCGCGTGGTCACTGCGGCGCATTCGCAGTGCCTTGGAATGATTAGAATAATAGTATAATCTTCTTGTCTCGACCGGGCCTGAAAACTATGCCGCTTCCCCCCTGTCAGGTAATAAAGCTAAGGGTTTAGCGCGAAACCAAAGATTGCGTTTAGTTTCTCGGCATTGATACCATCTCTTGCATGCCATCTGTTGACGGGATATGCAAAGTCATTTTTGTATTCTACCGGATCCCTTTCATATTCATTCGCAAAGTACGTATCATAAGCTGGGAAATCATTGCTTGCAAGAATGCCGCAGATTCCCAACTCACCCAACAAAACCGATAATTCATCTTTATTGCTCTTCAATATTTTTGCTTTTGTAATCGTGTCTCTCAGCCTGCCTGCTTTGTCTGAACTGTTCAAACGGTTAACGCAGGATAGTATTTCCATAAAGATTCGTTTATCTTCTTCAGTGGGCATAACTTTCGGAAGGTCTATAAAACGCTCCAAATCAAAAAGCGCGTAATTGATATCGATGTCACCGATAGGACTGCCGCCGTATTTGTACCGCAGCCAATTATCAAAGTTATATCCGAATCTTATATTTGATCGCCTCGGTATCGTATCAAACGCTGACCATCCGCAAAGATAACAGTGGTCACCAGCCGCTGCAAGCGTTTCATTATAACTCTTCATAAAATCATGTTCAGGAACAGCGCTCAAGTAATAATAACTCCCCAGGGCTGATCGGTATTCAAGTTTTCGTGTAGATAAACTGAAAAGAAAAGCATTCGCTATGTCGTGAGGATCAATCTGCGAGAGAAGATAGTGCCTTCTGTTTAAAGCTTCTGAATGAGATTCATATTTGGGATAATCAAAGAGATAACCTTGTTTCTTTGCAACAGATAATTCTTCTTCGGATATGTTTATTTCACTCCAATTTGTTCCCTTGAACAAAGCAAATAATGTTTTCAAACCCTCATCCATTATCTTCTCACCTTCTTGTATGGCAGTCATTCAATGTATCCCAAATTGTCTGATACAACTCTTTATCTGTGATAACCAGCATTGCTTTCTCCTGTTTTACATCTGATCAGGTGGCCTTCCTGTATAGCTGCAAATGTCGCCGCGGCGCTGGCGATGGCACCGCTGTATTTCAGATCAATGAATGTCAGCGTCAGCGGAAGCACAAAAAGCAGTATTCCCGTCAGCTTATTCATCATTGTATGCAGGACAACGATTTCCTTTCGCATGACATATCCGGAGATCAGGTTGAGCGCCCTGATCACGGCAATCACGATGATCCAGATGAAAAGCCAGGCCGGCACGTGAATGACCGGGATCAGCTTGATCAGACACACAGCGACCAGGACGAAATCAGCCGCTGTATCAAACTTCGATCCGAACGCGCTGACCGTGCCCGTTTTCCGCGCGACAGCCCCGTCTGCCATGTCGCTGAGCCCGGCAGCGACATACAGGACATAGAACGCCGGTGAAAACACAGGGCAGAAGAGCAACGCGATACTGCAGACGATCCGGATGCCAGTGATAACGTTGGCCATTTTTTTATTTCAACCCCAATGCTTTCTCTGCCAGGGCGACCGTCTGTTCAACGGTTCTGCTTTCATCTCTGCAGATCACATTAAATCCTGACTGTTCAAATACATCATAGCTTTCCTGCGAACAGATCAGTTTAAGTCCCTGCCGGTAGTTTTCCATCGCCTTTTCAGGATCGGGTTCTTCCATGATCAATCGATACAGAAACTGTTTCTCCGGATCCGGCCGGTCAAAAAACCTGCGCAGCGGGATTTCGGGATCGGCAAGCATCACAAGCGTATGATCCAAAGGCGCTATCTTTCTTAAGGTCTCAATAGAAATATTCGTATCGACAAAAACCTTTTTGCCCTGACTGCATATTTCGGGCAGCATCCTGAGTTCCAGTATTTCGCATTCTTTCCTCACGCCGTCGATCCAGTCTTTATATTCCAGCGGCGTTCTTCGGATAAAGTCATGCCAGTCTTCCAGATCTCTTGTATAGGTCAGGTAGGGGAACTCTCTGGCATCAAGGACTCCGGGATAATTGTCATGATAGTTTTCTTCGCAGGCAATACCCCTGTATTTTTTTGCCAGTTCCTTAACCATTGTCGATTTCCCGGCATAGGAAGTCCCGATGATAAAGTAAGCATTTTCAAAAAAGAGATTCATGTCGGCAACACACTTGTTATTCTAAAAAGTTATGAATGATATATTCCACCAAACATTTATGGAGTTCTTCTGCAGAACCATTCTTTTTTTCAGAATCCCATACAAGCTTATTAGCCTCATGAATTTTTCGTAAAAGATCTTTATCATTGTCCGCTTCATCCTTTAATGGCAGCGAGATGCCACTAAATAGGTTGTCCGTAATATAACGAAATATGTGGGTATACTTCGCTGCACCGATACATTGCAGTGCATCCAGCATTTCGGGCATTTTATCATCGAACAGGACTTCATCGGCAGCATCCGCCACTTCATTGAAAAACTGAAGGCAGCGCGTAAATATTCGCTCTTGCTCCGTCAATCCGGAGAATAGTTTTTCATCAAAACAAGCTGCATAATAACGCGAATAATCAAAGGAAGGAAGCTTCACATACGCTCCGTTTTTCACGGTGAAGAACTTGTTATAAGGCAATGATTTAAATCCGCCGGCGCACCGAATTTCAACGAAAACCTCGCTTGGATCATTTAAAACTGATGCACATATGATACAATTTCGCGTATCACTCTGATAACTTGAATCAATGAAATAATAATCGGATCTGGCAACCTCTGTGATGAGTGTTTTTCCATTTTTCAGGATTCCCACATATTCTCCGTTGATAAAAAGCTTATAAGGAATTAGAGCCTCAACTAACGTCCGTTTCCGAGCAATTTGAAATTTTACTTTTTCCGTTTTATCGTTCATACATGGATCTCCCTCATAGTTTTGACATTAATGCTGCCGCCTCGATGGATCCTCAGTTCCGAAACAAATCGACAAACGGGAATTTGTCGGATTGTTATTTGCTCATCTTTTTCCACCAGGAAAACGCTTTTTTCATCTGTTTGTTAACTTCACAGCATATTCTTTCGTAGATGGTTTCATCTGCAATTTGAATTTGCTTATAACCTTTTGCCGGATGGAAATCCGGTTTTTTCTTTTCACTCACGGCAATGTAATCTTTCCCGTGAAAGGGGATCCGTTTTGCATAGACGTCTGTATAGTAAAACCAACCGTCAATCATTCCCGGAAGTCTATAACGCAGATTTGTATCCCAAACATTCACGTCGTCAATGTTTTCTTTCCAATCGTCGTAGTTTTTTTCAGGGCCTTCACGTTGCGGAAAGATTATGGATATCTCAACAGTAAACGAGTTGCCCCATGTGTTCTTTTGAATTACAAACAATTCGATCCTATCGTCATAAACTCTGCGATAATGCGGGAACTCCCCCGTAAATCCAATTGCTTGCAGCGGCGCCACCACATACTTTTTCAACGCATCATTCATTTTTGAACTTTGAGACACAATACGCTTCCTCTCAAAATACCGATCTGTCTATTTCGTCGCCATCAAAGTTATGCATTAATCCGTCGTTTCTTTCAGCAGGGAGATCTCAATTCCGACGACCCCGCAGCGTTTTTGTTCCGCCGCGGAATAATACTGCTCCATATCGGAAGGGGCTGCTTTCGAAACGTTATCTTCGGTATATCCGCATTTAAGCAGCGGAAGTGATCTGTAAAGCGTCTCAAAACTGTCAAACCGATGCAGTTTTAAGACGGAGACTTTCAAAGACTCGTTCGTTTCAGCGTTGGTAAAAACGATGACATCACCTGCTTTTACTTTTTTCCGCTTTTCATCATACAGGCGAAGCTCTATCGTCTTTTGCCCGTTCTTTATCATTTCGAAAGGCTCGTTCTGCAGATTCATGCTGTGGGAGGAGCTGTTTCTGCATAACTGCACGGCGACTTCGCAGTGTTCCGTGAAGGGGAAGAGGTCGAAGGGCTGGATGGCCTCCGTGCGGTAAGCGCTCTTCGTGAGCACAGTGAGGTCTCTTGAGAGCGATTCGGGTCCGCAGGAAATGTAAACGATGCGTCCGGGAGCGAGGCTGAGCAGGGCGTTCAGGAAGGCTGGTGAGCAGCCGCTCCGCGGCGGATCAAGGAAAACAACGTCCGCAGTCTCACCTTTTGCGGCGCGCTCCGTCATGAAGCGGCCGGCATCGGCGCGCACGAAGCGGGCGTTTTTAATGTTGTTTGCCTTTGCGTTCTCGCGGGCGTCACGGACCGCGTCGGCGGAGAGTTCGGCGCCGATGACCTGCCCCGCGTGCCCTGCGGCAATGAGACCGATGGTCCCGGTACCGCAGTAGGCATCGATGACCGTCTCCGTACCGGTAAGTGCAGCGAAGTCCACCGCGGTCTCATAGAGCGGCTCCGTCATCACGGGATTGACCTGGAAGAAGGAAGCGGGAGAGAGTTTGAAAGAAAGACCGCAGAGCGTGTCGGTCAGATATCCCGGACCGAAGAGCGTGATGTTCTTATCCCCCAGCACCATGCTCGTGCGGCGGCCGTTCACGTTCAGGATGACGGAGGTCACCTTCGGATGCGCGGCGGTCAGCTGCTGCACGAACTTGTTCTTTCCGTGCATTTCCGGCGAGGCGGCGACGAGAATCGCCATCATTTCACCCGCAGCGCGGCTTTTCCGCACCATCACGTGGCGGAGAAGCCCGGTCTTCCGGACCTCATTGTAGACGGGGAGGCCGAATTCCTTCGCAAGGCGGCAGACCGTACGGATCACGGCCTGGCATTCTTCGTCGTCCAGACGGCAGGAGGGGACGGTCACGACTTTGTGGCTGCCGGCTGCGTAGTAACCGCCGGAAATGCTGCCGTCCGCGCCGCGCGTAAGGACCTGGTGGACCTTGTGGCGGCAGTGAAGCGGATCGTCCATTCCGCGGACCTTCGAAACGGTGCAGAAAGACCCAAGCAGCTTCTCGAGACGCTTCTGCTTCTCGGCAAGCTGCCTGTCATAGGCCAGGCCGTCGTATTTGCAGCCGCCGCAGGCTGAAAAGCCCGGGCAGGAGGGAAGAGGGGTCATGAAAACCTCCGGAGTCGTAAAAGGAAAAGCCCGGCCGCAGCCGGGCGAAGGGTCAGCTGAGTTTCATGTCGCCGTCCTTGATCCAGCCTAGTCTGCGGCAGGGGATGGCGATGAGATACGACAAAGCGGCCGGCAGCACGATGCAGATGAGAGCGAGGCCGAGCCAGTCGACACCGGTGGGAGAAACGGCTTCGGCGCCGCGGGAAACAGCTTTCGCCGAAGGCGCCAGCCAGCCGGTGACGACGCCGATGGGGCCGCACATGCCGCAGGTGCCCATGCCGGAATTGATCGGTTCACCGTTCATCTGCAGCTTGAAAACGCAGGTCGCAATGGGACCGGTGACGGCCGAGGCCAGCGTCGCCGGGATCCAGATCTTCGGGTTCTTCACGATGTTCGGCATCTGCAGCATGGAGGTGCCGAGCCCCTGGGAGACAAGGCCGCCGAAACGGTTTTCTTTAAAGGAAATGACGGCGAAGCCGATCATCTGCGCGCAGCAGCCCGCGACGGCGGCACCGCCCGCAAGGCCGGTCAGGCCAAGCACGGCGCAGATCGCTGCCGAGGAAATAGGCAGGGTCAGCGCGATGCCCACGAGGACCGAAACGGCGATGCCCATCCAGAAGGGCTGGAGTTTGGTCGCTTCGTCGATCAGCAGGCCGAAGGCATTGGCGGCCTTGCCGATGGGCGGGGCAATGAGTTTCGCGAGCGCGACGCCGACGAGGATCGTCACGGCGGGCGTGACGAGAATATCCACTTTCGTCTCTTTCGACACGGCCTTGCCGCATTCGGCGGCAATGATCGCGATGATCAGGACGGCAAGCGGGCCGCCCGCACCGCCCTCGGCATTTGCTGCCCAGCCGACGGCAGCGAGAGAGAAGAGAACCATCGGGTCGGCCTGCAGGGCGCGGCCGATGGCGACGGCCATGGCAGGTCCGCTCACGGCCATCGCATAGGTCCCGATGTCCACGAGGAACTGGACATTTAACTGCTGGCCGAGCGTCTTGATGATGGTACCGATGAGCAGGGAGCAGAAGAGACCCTGCGCCATGGCGCCGAGCGCATCGATGCCGTAGCGCTTGCCGGAAAAGACGATGTTTTTGCGTTTCAGAAAGTCCTTGAAGGAAGCCATTTCAGATCTCCTTTGGGTTGTTGCCGCTATTGTACCCGCAAATCTGAAAAATGGCAAGGATGAATTAAGCCCGGCAGGTGCTCTGCCGGGCTTCGTTTCTGCCGTATTTGATTTACTGCCGGTACGTCTTCATGAAGTCCGCGAACTTCTTCATGGCTTCGCCCAGGACCTCGACCCGCGGCAGGTAGACGATGCGGAAATGGTCCGGCTCCGGCCAGTTGAAGCCGCCGCCGCGCGTGATCAGGATGTGCCTGTCGTGCAGAAGGTCGAGGGCGAATTTCTCGTCGCCCTTGATGTTAAAGCGTGCCGCGTCCATCTTCGGGAAGATGTAGAAGGCGGCTTTCGGCTTGACGACGGAGATGCCAGGGATGTCGTTCAGCGCCTTGTAAATGAACTCGCGCTGCTCGTAAATGCGGCCGCCCGGAACGAGGTAGGTCTCGACGCTCTGGTAGCCGCCGAGGGCGGTTTGGACGATGGACTGCGCGGGCACGTTCGAGCACAGGCGCATGTTGCTGAGCATATTGAGACCCTGGATGAAATCGCGTCCGAGCGCCTTGTTGCCGGAAAGGACCATCCAGCCGATGCGGTAGCCCGCGATCATGTGCGACTTGGACAGGCCGCTGTAGGTGACGCAGAAGAGGTCGGGCGCGAGGCTGGCGATGGAGACGTGTTTCAGGCCGTCCATGACCAGGCGGTCGTAGATCTCGTCGGAGAGGATCATCAGCTCGTGCTCGCGGGCGATCTCCACGATCTCCTGCAGGATCTCCACGGGATAGAGAGCGCCGGTCGGGTTGTTGGGGTTGATGATGACGATGGCTTTGGTGCGGTCCGTGACTTTCCGGCGGATATCCGCGATATCCGGGTTCCATTCGGACTGCTCGTCACAGAGGTAATGCACAGCTTTTCCTCCGGCGAGGTTCACGCAGGCGGTCCAGAGCGGGTAGTCAGGCGCCGGGATCAGGACCTCGTCGCCGTCGTCCAGGAGGGCGTTCAGGCTCAGTTGGATCAGCTCGCTGACGCCGTTGCCGGTGTAGATGTCGTCCACGGACAGGTTCGGGATGTGCTTCAGCTGGCAGTACTGCATGATGGCCTTGCGCGCGGAGAAGAGGCCTTTGGAGTGCGAGTAGCCTTCGGTCTCGGTGAGCTGGCTGCTCATGTCCTGAATGATCTCGTGGGGCGTGCGGAAGCCGAATGGCGCGGGGTTGCCGATGGACAGCTTCAGGATCTCGATGCCTTCCGCTTCCATACGGTTTGCCTCGTCCACGACCGGTCCGCGCACGTCGTAGAGGACGTTGTCGAGCTTATGCGATTTGGTGAATGTCCGGCGGCCGTTTTCATCGCGTGCCGGCACGGCGCTTTTGACGGAGCCGGGCGTTTTTCCGTCGCCGTTCTTCAGCCATTCCTTGTCGCATTCGAGGATCTTTGCAAGGAAGGAAAGCGTGGCGTCACGCGGCACGGTCTTGCCGCTCACGTACTGGCTGACGTGGCTTTTGCCGAGTTTAATGCCGGCGGCTTCCGCGGCGTTTACGAGGTCGATCTGTTTAAAATGTTTAAGCTGCATGGCCGCTTTCAGGCGATCGGCAAAGATTTGTTCAGACATGAGAGGCGCTCCTTTTAAACCGAGGTTCAGTATAAAAACGATTATAAGTGCCGAAATCGGTGCCGACAAGGGCGAAAAATGCGGAATCGCGCCTGAATTTTGCAGAATGAAATGCAATAATGCAATAAAGTTCAAAACAGGTTCAAAAATAATCGCTTCAGGAAGGCGCAGAACTGCGGGGAAGGATCCTTCGATTCGCTCGGGATGGCAAAGGTACGAACCGATGGAGCGTGGGGAAACAGAAAAAAAATGGGGCTGTGAAAAAACTGCCCAACAACAAAAAGGTCATCTGGTTTTAGCCAGATGACCCTTTTTGTGTTAGAATTAGCTTGACAATGAAAAAACCAACA
>CACWLA010000030.1 GCA_902761665.1 uncultured Lachnospiraceae bacterium
GATCGCAGAGGTCGTGCGAGACCCACATGATGTGGATCCCTTTCTCCCTGGCCTGTTCCTCGAACATGCCGTGCATGCCGGTCAGGGCCTTGCAGCTCATGTGCTCCCACATCATGACCATGTCGGCGTTCATCATTTCGCAGAGCCGCCACAGGTCGTCCAGCAGTACCTTGTAGCCGCCGTGCGTGTGATTGCGCATGATCATTTCCATGTTCAGCATGGCCATGTCCTTGTAGGCCTGCTCGCGGTTCTCCGGTGTGTCCTCCTCGGCGATCATGTCGGTGTTGATCACGGAGAGCATGTCGGTGAGCGGCACCACGCCCCAGCACTGCACCATCCAGTAGAGCTGGTCGATGATGTACTGCGGCTGCACGCCCCAGACGATGCAGCGGTGGCGGTATTCCTTCGCATACATCCGTTTCGCCTGATAGCCTTTTTCCGCGAGCTCGAGGAGCTTGTGGTCGATCTTTACGAAGTCGGCGTTCCGGCCGGAGTTGCCCATGTAGTTGGTGTCATTGTACAGGCTGAACGCCGCGCCGAAGAACTGCGGATAGGGCGTCGAGTTGATCTGCATCTGTGCGACGCGGCAGCGGGTGGCGTCGTTGACGCGCTTCGCCGCAGCAAAATAGGTGTCCCAGCTCCATTTCTCGCCGGTGTGTTCCTCCACGAAGGCGATGGCCTTTTTGATCTCCTCTGCGGCATATTCCAGAACGTCGGGTTCCTTGTGCCGGAGCGGGGTCGCCAGCTGGAAGGTCGGGATGCCGTACTCTCTTTCGAGGCGCTTGGCGATGATGCCGTTTCCCATCAGCGAGCCGTCGCAGGTGGTGTTGTTCTGCACCGCGCAGCAGCCGAGGACGCAGAAATCGTCGTCGATGGAGATGCCGGCTTCCGCTTCGGGCATCGGACAGACGTCCCCGGGGATGCCGTACTGCTGGGCAACGTCCAGGTAGTGCATCACGTTGAACTGGTGGAAGATGTTGGATGCGAACATGGTGGGCACTTCCCGGAGGATCGTGTGGACTTTCTTGGTGTCGAAGCCCATCATGAAGGTGACCATGGAGTTCTCGTCGGTCAGGACGCATTTGTCGGAATAGGCCTTGTCGTTGCCGATCCGGCGGTCGCCGCGGAAGCAGTTGGCAATGGCCTGGGTGACGTCGGCGATGACGAAGTTGAAGGAGGTGTGGGCGATGCGCAGCGCCTCATCCCGGAGACCGATCGTGAACTTATCCATGCCGTGCATGACGAAGAGGTAGCTCATCATCCAGCGGTAGCGGAAGAAGCCCTTGACGTTGCGGGGCACGGCAATGAATTTCGCGAGCACCGAAACCAGGTACAGCCAGCGGGTATAGTCGTAGAACGTATCTTTAACGCCGCGCCATTCACGGCGGCGGCGCACTTTCAGTTTCTCGCTGTAAAGCTTTCCGGGGGACTGTTCGCCGGCGCGTTTGACCGGATTGACGATCTTTTCAACCGTTTTCATCATTTTGAACCTCCCTGGATCTTCTTGATCTCCATGCTTTCGACGAAGGCCTGGACGCGGGTCCGCATCTGGCCGGCGGAGGAGGCGATGGCGTAGGGCCGGTCAACACTCAGCACGGGATAGCCGAAATCGAGATTCAGCATGGAGGAGCCGAGCGTGCGTTCGTAAGCCCAGGGATCGCAGAACTTGACCTGTTCGTAGATGATGCCGTCAGCCCCGTACTCTTCGGCAAGCTTTGCCACGTATTCCTTGCGGCCGTAGACCTTGTCCATGCTCATCATGCGCGGGCACTGGCAGTGCTGCACGTAGTGGCGGCAGATCTGGGTCAGGGCGTCCTCCTCATCGTTCAGGACGATCTCCGTGCGGCCCGGATAGGAACCGAAGCAGAAGCGGTCGCAGCACACGTATGCGCCCTGCTCCTCGATCAGCTTGATGAATTCGCTGTCGTCGATCTCGGAACCGACCACCAGGACGCGGGTGCGCCAGGACTTATCGTCCGGTTCGCGGGTCTTCAGTTCTTCCAGTGTCTCTTCCAGCTTGTCCAGGATCAGATACTTGGGGCACACGTAGCTGGCAAGGCAGAGCACGTGGAACTCGTAGCCGGTGATCCGGGGCTTTTCTTCCTTGCGGAAGTCGCCGATCGCGCGGATCAGGCGGCAGAGCCGGTTGTGGTCGGCCACTGCTTTCCGCAGGGCAGCGTCGGAAACGTCGATCCCGTAATGCTCGTGCAGGGGCGTAAGGACGTGGTTCCTGCACTGCAGGACAGCGAGCGCTACGTCGTTTTCCGTGTTCTTGAACGCGATCTCCATGTACTCATGGAAAAAGTTCGGGTTGTCTTTGCCCAGCGCGCCGAGCAGTTCCATGTTCTCCACGCAGCGGTTCATCATGGTGCAGCCGTCCGGTGTGATGATGCAGTCCGCGAAGGAGAAGCCGCCCTCGATGGCGCGTTCGAGAAGGGCGCGGGTGGGCTCGCACAGCAGGTTGGTCATGTAGTAGGTGGCGATGTCGAGCGACACGGTACGGGGCGCCGTCAGGCGGATCGAACATGTCCTGTCCAGGTTCAGAAGGGGTTCGGGAACGTTCTCGCAGGTGTAGGCAATGCAGACTTTGCCGTCTGCCTTTGCCTGTTCGATCAGCGGATTGAAGGCGTTCTGAAGCAGGTCTTCAAAGAAGATCAGGTGTTTTAAATCTCTCATGGGAACCTCTTTTACGGTCAGGTATCTTATGTATGACTATAGCGTTTTTCTGCCGGAAAATCAACCGAAATTGAACACGGTTCAGAACTTCCGGCATTTCTTCCTTCCTGCACGAAAAAACAGGCGGCCCGCAGGCTGCCTGTTTTGAGGAAGTTTCCGGATCGCTGTTTTCTAGTACCCGACAACGACGCCCAGCGCGATGAAACCGATCACCAGCAGGAGGTTCATGATAAAGAGCGGGGCGCTTTTTTTGATCCAGGTGAAGTAAGGGACCTCGATCATGGAGAGCGAGATCAGGAGCACCGGCGAGGTCGGGAAGATGACGTTCGTGTAGCCGTCGCCGAAGGTGTAGAGGAGCACCAGCATCTGCTTCGTCAGACCCGTATTCACCATGGCGAGCAGGCCCATCACGAGGATGGCCTTGGCCGTGGACGAAGAGATGAAGAACTCGAGCACGAGCACGATCAGGTAAATGATCAGCGCGATCATCACGGGGCTGTGGCCTTCGATGTACGCATTGATCTGGTTCACGATGGTCGGAAGGATCTGGCCCTTGTCAAAGACAAATTTGATCGACGCAGCTAAGGCGATGAAAACGATGGTGGGCGCTGCGCCGCCCATGCCGCGCAGGAAACTCTTCAGGACGAATTTCAGGTCGCCGCTCGCCACAGCTCCGGCGAGGATGCCGAAAATGAGGAAATAGGCGATCAGGATGACGACCGTGTAGCCGCGGAGGGCGGGCGAGAGTGAGGAAACGATGATGAGGGCGAGGGCGGCGGAAAGGAAAACGGCATAGCTGATCTTCAGTTTCCGCGCGCGGGAAGTGTCCGTTTGCTCCTGCTGCAGCACTGCACCGCTGCCTGCCCGCACCCGTTCATCATGACCGAAGGTGAGGCTCGCGGCGGGTGACTTCCGGATCTTTCTGACGTACAGGAAGAGGAAGGCCATCAGCAGGCCGAACATCACGAGGAAGATCACGATCCTGAACCAGATGTGTTCCATGGGGTTCGCACCGATGATCTCGGAGGCGAGGAGCACGGTGAAGGGGTTCGTGACGGCGCCTGCGAAGCCGAAGCCGCAGGCGAGAATGCAGCAGACGAAGCCCGTGAAGGAGTCGAAGCCGACCGAAAGGCAGAGCGCGCAGACGATCGGGAGCATCGTAAGCATTTCCTCAAAGAGGCCGAGGAGGGCGCCAAAGCAGTAGAAGAGGAAGGCCATGAGGACGAGCAGGAGGGCCCGGCGTTCCTTAAAGCGCTCAGAGACTGCGCCCACGAGGGTCCTGATGCCGCCCGCGTCGTTCATTACCTGAAAAGCAGCCGAGACGACGAAGAGGAAGAGCGAAAGCATGAAAAGAGAGAGCCCGTCGGCCGAGAAAAACACGAGGATCGGCGCGAGCAGGCCCTGCCATATCGGAATGCCGCCCTTGTCATCAAGGCGGATGTAGTCAAGATAATTCGTTTCCCCGTTCGGAAGCGTGCCGAAGGCGCCCTTCGGGACCACGTAGGTCAGGACGATCGAAACGATGAGCAAGCCCAGCAGGAGGCAGCAGACCTGGACGAATGATTTTTCAGAGATGCTGATGAGCGTGCGCTCTTTCTTATCCTTTTTCATCGGCGCTCTCTCCTTCCGAGGGGGCGGGTTTTTCTGAAGAGGTGTCGGCAGCGGGGGTCCCGGCGGTCTCAGCCGCAGGTACGGCGGCTTCCGCCTGTTTCCGTACGCGGCGTTCTCTCGCCGGGCGGACCGGTGCGGAGGGTTCAGCAGGCGCTTCGGCCAGACGCTTTTCCGCCAGCATGTCGATTAACAGGGCCCAGCGGGCGCACTGCGCGCGATCATTTACGGGGTAGAAATAGTGCAGTTCGCCGTCGTAATAGAGTTCAAATTCTTCGCCGCAGGAGAAGGCAAGCGCAGGAAGCTCGCTCGTCGGGATCTCAAAATATTTCTCACCGGAGCGGTAGCTGAATTTGTCCTTATCCAGGAAGCACTCACCGTTTTCCTTCCGCACGGGACCTTTGTCCTTCCCGAAGATCCTGGTCTTTACGGGCGTGTGCAGGGAGAAAGTGTCCAAGTCCGGCTTTTCCAGCTGAATGATCGCGTCATAGTAGGCCGGAATCGATGCCGGACCGCTCGTAAAGCGGTAGTGCTCGTCAAAACGATGGCGGCTTCCGCAGGCATGGCAGACGAGTTCGTTTCCGACGCCTTCCGTCTGATAGAGTGCACCGCAGTCCGCGCAGCGGTAGAGGAGATTCTCCAGGCCTTTCGCCTTATCCTTCTGCGGATACAGGGTCTCCATATGGTCCGCGGCGTTGCTGAAAAGTTCGGTCTCAATGATCCTCTCGAGTTCTGCGTCGCTCATGGCCTTAAGCTCGGCAGGCGTCAGCACGCGGCGTACCGTCAGATGTACGTCGGAAGGGAACCTTCTTTTCCGCCACTTCGGATGCGAATAATAGGCGCCTTCGATCCGCACGAGGACGAGCGTGGTCTTTAACAGCTTGTACAGGCCGGCGCCGCTCTCCGCCATGCGGTTCGTGCGGCCGTCCGGTGAGAGACGCCCTTCGGGGAAGATCATGACGGGGTAGCCCTTGCGGAGCGTCCGCAGGATCCCCATGACCGTGCCGCTGTCGCGGGTAAAGAGCTTCTTGGAGAGGAACCCGGCCTTCTTCGTGGCCGAGCCGATGATCGGCCGGTTCAGATAATATTCGTTGGCAAGGACAGCGGGGTTTTTCGGGTGCGCCATCTGCGAGACGAAATAGAAGTCTTCGGAGCATTCGTGGTTGATGAGGAGCACGTAAGGCGCTTCGACGTCCTTCAGCAGTTCGTCGTCGACTGTGAGACGCTGCCTTCTGCCGAAGAGGATCCCGGCCAGGAAGAAAATGAAGGCGTACATCATCGAATCCGGCGTTCCCTCGCCTTCACGGAAGATGAAACGCTTCAGAAAGGCCAGCACGAGCGCGATGAGCGCTCCGGCCAGGACGAGCAGGATAAGGATGAGCAGCCACAGAGGCAGATCGTTCAGCAGAAATGCCGCGCCGGCAGCACCCATGCCGTTCGAGACCAGAATGGACGGGATGACACCGGTGGCAATGGTGAAGATGTATTTGCGGTAGGGAAGTTTGGTGCTGCTGCCGTAATAGCAGATCGCGCCGAAAGGAATGAACGGCATGAAGAACAGGAGGTACAGCAGAAGGACCGTGTTGCGTTCCCGCATGGTCTTGGAGAGGCGTTCGATGGCGCCGCGCCGTTTTTCAAAGGCGGCGTTGCGGACCTTGAACCAGCGGACCAGGGAGAAAATGATGGTCGCGCCGAGGCAGACGCCGAGGTCGCAGAGCAATATGGCTGCCCAAAGGGGGTAGGAAAGACCGGTGGAGATCTGAATGAATTCGGCAGGGATGAAGACGACGACCATCTGGAGGGCTTCGACGAGGATGACGCTGAGCGCACCGAAAAGCCCCTTGTCGGCCAGGAGCTCTTTCACGCCGGAAAGGTCGTGTCTCGCTTCGAGACTGATCAGGGGGATCATGATATCCTTAAGGAAGAAAACAAACAGCAGGATGATGACCGCGAGTACCGCAATGATGGCGAGACGCCCTCCCTTGCGGCGCTCCGGTGCGCTTTCCCGTTCATTCATGAGAAAGGCCTCCTGGTGGGAATTTTTCCTTATCATATAATGCAGAGCCTGAAAATGCAAGCAGAACAATGCTGCAGAGGCCTTGCTTTGCCTCGCAGACCGGAAGTGCCCGGTGAACTGCCCGCGGGGACCGGCAGGCTCCTCTTTCTTTATGTACAGTTCTGTGCTATAATCATTTTTCCAAGGAGGAGAGCCCCATGAAGAAGCGCTTATACCGCCTGGCCGCGCTGCTTGCGGCCGTGATCCTGCTCGCCGGCTGCGGCGCCTCGCCGGTGACGACGGAAGAAGAAATGGACGTTACCGGCCGGTATTATCTGGTCGGGACGACGGAAAAGACGGCCGCCGTGCTGAATGAAGTCAATTATCTGCGCCTGAAAGATGACGGCGAGGCGATCTATCAGATCACCTACGACCAGCTGGAGTATAAGTGGAAGCTGGAGGGTGAGGGAAAGCTGATCCTGACCATGAACGGCGAGAAAACGGTGGGGACGCTTGCGAACGGCGTGATCACGATCCGCCTGGACAACAGCGAGCGCGTGTTCGTCAAAGGAAAGAACGCCGCACAGAGGTATATCGACACGCATGCGAACACCATCCTGGTGCCGCCGACCGATAGGCCTGACGGGTCGACCGCAGCAGACACCAAGGCACCGGATACCACGGAAGCGCCTGCCCCGAGTACCGAAGAGACCAAGGCGCCGGATACCACGGAAGCGCCCGCGTCGACCGCACACAGCGGTCCCTTCGATCCGGATGTCCGCTTTACCGGCACGGACCAGTACGGAAACGAGATCAATGAGAACGTTTTCCGGGAGCACGTCCTGACCATGATCAACTTCTGGGAGCCCTGGTGCGGTCCCTGCGTCGGCGAGATGCCGGAGCTGGAACAGATGTATCAGAATCGCGGCGGCGAACTGCTGATCCTGGGGGTCTACTGGACCGAGGACGGCGCGGCCGAAGTACTGTCCGAGACCGGCGTTACTTACCCGGTCATCCTCTTCGACAGCGCGTTTGAACGCTACCAGACGGGCTACGTTCCCACGACGATCTTCGTCGATCCGGGCGGACACGTGATCGGCCAGCCCTATGTGGGAGCCCACAGCGGCGCGGACTGGAATGAGATCGTCACCAAAATGATCGGACACTGAGGCGCGGCATGAAGAACAGGAAATCCTCCCGCGCGGCCGGGTTTGTCCTTCTTGCGGCCGGCGCCGCCCTCACCGCGGCCGGCCTTCTGCAGGGACAGTATGCCTCCGTCCTCGCGAAAGCCATCCGCATCTGCATGGAGTGTGTCGGCATTGGATAAGAAGAGAATGGGGATCCAGGCGGCCGCGGCTCTCCTGCAGAACGCGAATTTCAAGGGCTTTTTCACCGGCCGCGTCAGTGAAAATGCCGCCAAGGGCGTATGCGTGCCGGGACTCAACTGCTATTCCTGCTCGGGCGCGGTGGGCGCCTGCCCGATGGGTGCGCTCCAGAGTTTTCTGGGCGCGAGGCCTTTCCGCATCCCGTACTACGTGGTCGGCCTGCTGGTCTTTTTCGGCGCCCTGCTCGGCCGCGCGGTCTGCGGCTTCCTCTGCCCCATGGGCTGGATCCAGGAACTGATCGCCCTCGTCCCGGTCCCGAAGAAGAACCGTTTTCGCCTCGATAAGCCCCTCCGGAAGCTGAAATACCTGGTTCTTGCAGCCACGGTCACCTTGCCCCTTTTCGTCGCGCGTACGCCGTTTTTCTGCAAATACATCTGCCCTTCGGGCACGGCGGCCGCGCTTTTTCTCGCGGCGGCGGACAAGACGGTCCGGAGCATGCTCGGCAGCCTCTTTAATTGGAAACTCGCGGTCCTTATCGCGCTGGTCCTTCTCAGCCTGTTCATCTTCCGGCCGTTCTGCAAGTACCTGTGCCCTCTCGGCGCGGTCTACGGCTGTTTCAACCGCTTCGCGCTCTACCGGGGGAGCGTCGATGAGAATGCCTGCGTCCGCTGCGGCAAATGCGCGGCGGCCTGCCGCATGGGCGTGGACCCCGTCAAGAACATCAACAGCGCCGAGTGTATCCGCTGCGGCGACTGCGCGAAGAACTGCCCGGTGAAGGCCATTTCCCTCGGCTTTACCGCCGGAAAAGCAAAACAAAGCGGCAGCCTGACCCCGAAGGGCGGAACTGCCGCGAAATGACAGCATACGGCCGTGCCCCGAAGGGCGGCGCCGTTTCCCGATAACAGTATTTTTCACACGCCGAAAGGAGAATCAACAATGGCGGAAATCAAAATCACAAGTGCAAATTTCGAGGCGGAAGTCCTGAAGTCGGAGCTTCCGGTCCTGGTAGACTTCTGGGCGGCCTGGTGCGGCCCCTGCCGCATGCTGGCGCCGGCCGTTCAGCAGATCGCTGCGGAATGCGAAGGAAAAGTCAAGGTCGGCAAGGTCAACGTGGATGAAGAGCCCGAACTCGCGCAGCGCTTCGGCATCATGAGCATCCCCACGGTCCTTGTCTTCAAGGACGGCAAAAAGGTCAATCAGTCGATCGGGCTCGTTCCGAAGGAAAAGCTGCTGGCGCTGTTTGACTGAAAAGTTGCCCGGCAGTGCATCACGGAAAGGCCCGGCCTGTTTGCCGGGCCTTTTGCTTTTCCTGAAATGACAGGGAAGAACCCTGAAATGACAGGTAAGTCCTCGGGATGACATAAAAAACATCAGAATGTCAAAAAAATGCTGAAAAAACCTCTTGACAGGACGGTCGGTCGATGATAGACTTCTCTTGTCGGGAGGTCTATTTTAATAGACCAAGCGCGAAACGGAAAACGTTGACCGGGAAGTGCAAGAGAGGAGGTTTTCGATATGAGTGATTACAAGCTGGGTGAGGTGGAGACGAGATTTGCCGAGATCATCTGGGCAAACGAGCCGCTCGGCTCCGGTGAACTGGTGAAGCTCTGCGCAGGAGCTCTGGGCTGGAAGAAATCCACCACTTACACCGTTTTGAAAAAACTGTGTGAAAAGGGATACTTCTGCAATGAGAACGGCTGCGTGACCTCGCTGATCTCCAGAAAAGAAATGCAGGCGCAGGAAAGCCGGCGCTTCGTGGAAAATACCTTCGACGGGTCGCTGCCGGCATTTCTTGCCGCGTTTACTTCAGAATGCAAACTGTCCGAAGAGGAGGTCGGTGACATCCGCAGGATGATCGAGGCTTACAGCCGGGAGGAAGGGTTATGATCGACAGACTGTTCCTGCAGGTGGTTAAGCTCTGCCTTTCCGCCAGCATCGTGACCGTCCTCGTGCTTTTGCTGCGGCTGTGCCTGAAGAAAGCGCCGCGGGCCATCGTCTGCGCGCTGTGGATCCTGGTGGGACTGCGCCTTGTCATCCCGGCCATGCCGGAAAGCCGCGTCTCCGTGATCCCGGAGGCGCTCTCGGGCGGCGCCGCGGTAAACGCGCTCAGCAGGCAGCCTGTCGAGGAAACGCTTAAGGTTCGGGAAGACCTTGATCCCGCGCTCTATCGGGAGATCATCGTCAGATACAGGGAACTGCCGGTCTATCGGGAAGACGGAAGCAATTACGTAATCGTGAGCGACACGCCGGCGCATACGCCGCCGAAAACATTCGGGGATTCTGCCCTTCCGGTCCTTTCCGTGATCTGGATCGCCGGCACGGGCGTCATGCTCCTGTACATGTTCGGCAGCTATGCGAAGCTCCGCAGGAACCTGCGCACCGCCGCCCGTAAAGAGGAAGGCGTCTGGGAGAGCGATGACGTCACCTCGCCCTTCATCCTGGGGATCGTGCGTCCGTGCATCTATCTGCCCTCGTCGCTGAACGCGGAGGAAGCCGCTTTCGTACTGGCGCATGAACGCACCCATATCAAACGCGGCGACCAGATCTGGAAGCCGCTCGGCTTCGTGCTGCTTGCGGTCTACTGGTTCAACCCGCTCTTCTGGCTGGCTTATTTCCTGCTCTGCCGGGACATTGAAGCGGCCTGTGACGAGAAGGTGATCCGCACGCAGGATGCGGCTTACCGGAAGGCCTATTCGGAAACGATCCTTGCCCTGAGCAGAAAGGAACGCCTCGTGAGCGCCTGCCCGCTTGCCTTTGCCGAAAACGGTGTGGAAGAGCGCATCCGAAATGTCTTAAGCTATCGCAGACCGGCCTTCTGGCTGATCGTCGCAGCACTTACCGTCAGCCTGGTGGCTGCTGGCTGTTCCCTGACGGATCCGGCGAAGAAAAGCACGGAGCCGTCATCACCGGAAAGCAGCGTGCCGGAAACGAAAGACAGTTCCGGGGAAACGCAGGGGGCCGTTAGCGATGGATTTGGAATGTATGCGGCGGAACAATTGGAGGCGTCTTTCCCCTTCGACAAGGACGGCGCGCCCCTTTATCCGGATGACTACGCCGGCTGTTATCCGGACGGGAAGAACTTGCTCCTTTACCTGAAGGATCCTGACGAGGAAAGCATCAGGAGGTATCTGGACCGTATCCCCTCCGCATCTCCAATCGAAGATCGCGTCAAAGTGGAGGCGGTCAGATATTCGTATAATGAGCTGGCACAGATGATCCGGGAAACGGCGGAGGAACTGCTGGCCGATAAGATCCAGGTCAATCTGAGCAGCGTAGACGTGAAAAACAACGGCATGATATTTGGCGTGACGGACGTTTTCGTGGAAACGGTTCGTGCACGGCTGAAGGAAAAATACCCGGACATATCGGTCACGGTGGACGCCGTAGGGCCGTTCTACTTTGATTCGCCGGATGTCATTTCGCCTGTTGATCCGGAGGCCGATGCGGGAACGTATGTGTATGCAGCGGGCACGATCCGTGACTATGCCGGCGAGTGGGAAAATGAACGCTATTTCATCCTGCAGGCAGATGCCGAAGAGGATGTGAAATATCGATATGCGGTAGGCTGCGCACCGAAAGATGAGAAAAACGGAACCGTCCGCTTCCTCGCCGAGCTGGAGTGCGATCATTATCAGAATCTCTCAAAAGTCATTGATGGGACTGTGTATGCGGCGACGGACAGGGGGATATTTGCCGTAACGCCGGAAGGAAACGTAACGAATCTGACCGGTGTAAAAGAGGCGTTCGCAACATATCCGAGCGCCGGGGACCTGTTTCTTTATTCCTACATGCTCAGGCGAGATGAGGGATATGCCATCTGCCTTGAAGCCTATTATCCCCACTTCGGGCAGACGATCCGTTATCTGACGCTGGAGAATTCGGCAGAGCCGGAAAACGCAGGAGATAACCGGTACATCTCTGCGGCAGGTGCATTGGACATTGAAGACGGGTTCTACTATGTTCTTATGCAGGGGCCGTCCCAAGAGATCTGGTATCAGCCCTGCTCTGTCCGGGACGTGGAAGAAGGTACGGTCCGGGAGGCAAAACCGGTGGAAGGCACTAAGAAGCCCATACATCAGATATTCGGCAATGAACATTTTTATGCCCTTGTTTCCGCCGCCGATTCGATGTGGCTGCATCTGAACTTCCTCAATGAATCCGTGGCGGCAAGAGAGCTGCCGGTCGCCGGGCCCTGGACCCTCTGCCCCGTTGGCGCGTCGCCTGGCCGGAATGGAAACTGGTGCTTCACCGCTGCAAAAATGCGGTTCGAGGTTGACGCGGATGCGTATGAATGCACCATTCGTGAGCTCGGCGTAGAAAATGAAAAAGCCGGCTGGAGCCTGCTCAGTCTGAGCGGCGATTCCCGGGAGATCGTCCTGCAGAGCGCGGACGGCCACCGAATGCTTTTCGTTCAGGATGATCAGAACGGAGCGGATGACGGGAACCGTTAACGGTCCCGTGAAGTCTCAGAGAGGAATGTGTCATGAGAAAAATATGGATCCGGATATCGCCGTACGTTATCGGCCTGATCGCTCCGATACTCTTTGCCGTCTGGGCTCCGACGGTTTCGGAGAAGACGAAAGGGACGCTGCTCATCTGGCTGGCTGTGCATTTTCTGCTGACGGCAGCCGTGGACGTGATCAGCGGCCGAACAGGCATGAGGCGCGCGCTGCGTTTCTCCCTGCAGCTCTGGCTGAATCTATTTGTTCAGGTCTTTCTGCGCTGTCTGATCGATCCGGACTCACTCGTTTTCTTCGACAGACTCCGGATGGGCTGCCTTTTCCTGCTCGTCACGTACCTGTCTGCTCTGATTCTCGGCACCTGCTTCGGGAACCGTAAGCCGCTGCCGAAGGGGAAGAACGTGCTCCGGCTTACTCTTTTGATGCTGATCATGCCGGCGGTCCTGATGGGGGTCGGCGTCGTTAACCTGACGGTTTTCCTGATCGGCCTCGGCTGGGCGCTGGTTACCCTCCTTATCATGATCCTGCAGGTGGCGACGGATCCCGGTGCGCTGCCGGAGGACGGGGACATGGATACTCCGCCGGAAAAGGACGCGCCGGGCGGCGGCTTGATCAGGATCACGGCGGGGCTTACCCGGCTCGGCATCATTGCTGCGGTCGTATTGGCAGTGGTTGCCGTCGGCAGGGTAGAGCGCCAGCCGCGCGAGGCGACGGCGGAAGAGATCGCCTATTATTCGCGCTATGAGATGGATGCCAAAGCGCTCACGAAGGCGGCCGGGACCGGGAACGTAAAGGATGCCGTGCTCCATTTCTGCGAATTTGAAAAGAGTGAAGAGATTGCAGGAAAGACATGGGAAACCTATGCGCCAAAAGGCCTGGAAGCCTTTCTTCCTGAAGCGAAAAGAGTTGTTGATGTGGGAGGTGCAGCGGAAACGGATACGGTCGGCATCTATTATGTGGCGAAAGACGGCAGGGAAGTCCGTCTCACGTACGGGATCGACGAGAAGGGAGAAGCCTTTGCGCAGAATACCGTTTACGACGCAGGGACGGATACTCTCTATGAAGGGCACGGAGAGATCCACCGGATGTATTTCAAGTTCCGGAACGGCGGCTGATCCGGGAGGAAGAACAACAAAAAAGGCGCAGGCCCGTTCGGACCTGCGCCTTCATTTTGCCTTAAGACCTTTATTTTATGCTTTCTGCCCAGTCGTGGATGATCTTTTCAGCCTCGGCTAGATCAGCGGTGTTGAAAGCGGAATTGCACATGTAGACGACATCCCCGGTGGTGATATAGGCTGTCATGTATTTGCGGCCCTCAAGCTGCGCATTTGCCTCGAAAACGATGCAGCGAAGCCCGTTTCCCGTGGTAAACTCCTGTATTTCGGCGGAGGGATCGCCGGCAAAGCCGATATCAAAGACGTTTTTGTCATAATGTTCCGTGAACAGGGTCGTCCAGTTCTGCGCCGAGACTTTTTCCGAATAAGTGTCCCGCATGATCTGGATCTGGCTGATCCGGCCGTTCGGGTCGCCTACGACCATGACCTGGAAATTATCCGTGTGATCATAAGGGAAAACGGGAATCTGAAGCTTGTCATAGCCGATGTAGGCGGCGGCTTCTTCCGCGCTGCTCACGTCTTTGTAAAAACTGCCCGGGTACATGCTGCTGTAAGACGGGAAGGTCTTATACTGTTCCGGAATGATCTCGGAGGCTTCGTTCACCCTGCCCGTGATCTCCTGCATGGGGATGCGGGAAATGTTCGCGCTGACTTCGTAGCCGTTCACCAACAGTTTTCTGACGGTAAAGCCGCCGGCCGCGCCGTAGACGCCGACGCCGCAGAGGAGCACGAACACCGCCGCAGCAGCCGCCCATCTGAAGATCTTCGGTTTTCTGCGGGCGGCGAAAACATGCTTTTCCGCTTCTTCAATGAGGTCCGGGCCGATCCCGCTCATTCCTTCGTAAATATCTTCACGCTTCATCTTTAGTCCCTCCATTTTTCGATCGCCTTCGCGAGGCTCCGCCTGAGGCGCAGCATGATCTGCGCCATCCGCGCTTCGCTGCAGCCGTATGCCGCGGCAAGCGCCTTAACGCTTTCCCCGAAATAATATCGTCTGACAAAGAGGACCCGCTCGTCCGTTTTCTGCGCACGCAGCCAGCCGTCGATGAGGCGCGAGAGTTCTCCCGCTTCGATCTCCTCTTCGACGCTGAAGGAAGAGGGGATGCAGTCATCCAACTCGTCCAGAACTGCCGCGGGACCGCCGAAGCGCTTCTCTGCACGCTCCTTCCGGAAGCGGCTGATGCTGATGTCGCGGACGAGCTTGCCGAGAAACGCCTTCACCGAGTCCGGTACGAGCGGCGGAATACGCTGCCAGGCGGCGAGCCAGACGTCGTTTAAGATTTCTTCGACATCTTCCGGGCTGTCCAGCAGGTTTGCCGCAATGCGCCGGCAGAAGGCGGCATACTGCCGCTCGCATTCCGCGACCGCGCGTTCGTCTCTTTCCTGAAACAGTCTGATCAGTTCCTTGTCATCCATGGTAATTACCGGTTTCATGAGTATTGCAGGGAAAATGTCCTTACAACCATTAAGCCGCAAAATGAAGGGGAATATTGACGGGGGGAGAAAAAATGCATGCGGTCCGGCCGGCAGCGGCCTGCCCTGGCCCGACATTAGAACGCCCGGCAGACGGCACATGCGGCGGAGAGCGCAGCCTCCGGATAAAAATCGCGCATTCCTCTGCGCGGTTTTTACCGAGGTTCAGCGAAAATGCATCCGGCATTTTCGCGGTTCACGAGGCTGCCGGAAAGGCTGCGTGAAGCCGCCGCATCTCCTTGCCGTCCCGGGCGGACGTCTGCCGGGAAAGGACAGGCTGCTCGCGGCGGACCGCAAGGCGTTTTTACGAGGCCAGCAGGCGGTAGCCGACGACGAAGCGGTTCTTCGGGACGTAGTCGCCGAGGCTTGAAAACACGGCCTCTTTCGTGCTGTTGTTGTAGCGGTTGAAGACGTGGAATTTTCCGTCATTCGGAGAAGTGTAGGCTGCCACGGTGTGCAGCCCGCCGAAGACGGTATTACGGTTCCAGAAGGAAAGAATGTAGACCTCGCGGCTGTTTTTGTACTCAGCCATGACCGAGGCGAGGGCATCGTAATTGGTATAGCTGACGCAGTCCGTGCCGTGCGCCTTCAGAAAATCACCGATCGAAAAAGGGTCGGTTCCCATGTCGCCCTGAACGAAGCCGCGCATGACGTAGCCAGCTTTTTCGTAATCGCGCAGGATCTCCGCGAAAGAAGCATCCCTGCCCAGCAGGCGCAGTGCATTGTAGGTCGCTGCGATCTCGCAGCCGACGCCGGCCATTTTCTTTTTGCCGAGCGTGAACTGCGGACAGACGGCCTGGCCGTAGATGAAGCCCATGTCGGGCGCCTCGAGGCTTCGGTTCTCCTCGTAATTCCGGTCTGCATCCTTGAAAAGACGGCGGTGCACGGAAAAAAGCCAGCGGGTAAACGCCAGCGGCAGAGGACGGAGTTTTCGGGTCTTTTTCGTTTCGGACAATCTTTTTTACCTATAATGTTATTCCGCGGCCTTCAGTACGGCAGGCAGGGCGTCGATGATATCGGAGGCCATCAGGGCGTGCTCACCGAGCTTCGCGGCGGCCTCGTCGCCGGCAAGCCCGTGCAGATACACGCCCAGGCAGGCGGCATTGTAAGGCTGCATCCCCTGTGCGATGAGGGAAGCGATGATGCCGGACAGGACGTCGCCGGAGCCGCCGGTCGCCATGCCGGAATTGCCGCTGTTGTTGATCATGAGGCGGTTCCCGTCGGAAACGGCCGTCCGGTGGCTCTTCAGCACGCAGACGACGCCATGTTCCGCAGCAAAGGAGAGCGCCGTTCCGGGGATATCCGCCGTTATGGTCTCCACGGGGCAGCGCAGAAGCCGCGCCATTTCCATCGGATGCGGCGTGATGACGGTGCCGAACGGGACTTTGCTCCAGAGCTCCGGATGCGCGGCGAGCAGGTTCAGGCCGTCCGCATCCAGAACAATGGGCATGGAAGCCGCTTCCAGCGTCCATCTGACGAGGTTCAGAGCATTTTTGGACTGCCCGAGCCCCGGCCCGAGGACGATCGCCGAAGAGCCCGCAAGCGCATCCTTCAGCCGTTCCTCCTCAGCCCCCGTGTCGGGATAGACCTTCAGAACGGCTTCGGGGAGCTGCGTCTGATAGACCGTGCGGTTTGCTTCGGGACAGACGATGGCGGCAAGGCCGCAGCCCGTGCGGTAAGCCGCCTTCGCGGCAAGGTACGCCGCGCCGGACATCCCAATGCTTCCGCCGGCGACCGTGACGCGGCCGTACGTGCCCTTGTTCGACTCCTGCGAGCGCTTCGGAAGCGCATTCAAAAGATAGCGGGTATAGGTCAGTTCCATTTTCTGCTCCTCGTGGCTCCCGGTCCTGGGAAATGCATTTATTCCACGGCGCTCATGTAAGCGGCCTGTTCTTCGCTCAGGCTGTCGATCGTGATCCCCATGGCGCGGAGCTTGACGGTGGCGACAGCCCGGTCGATCTCACGGGGCACCTGATAGACGCCCGGTTTCAGATGACTGCCGCGCCGCGCCAGGTATTCGAGACTGAGCGCCTGGATGCCGAAGCTCATGTCCATGATCTCGGCGGGGTGGCCGTTGCCGGCGGCAAGGTTCACGAGCCGCCCGTCGGCCAGCAGGTTCAGGATGCGGCCGTCAGACATGCGGTATCCGGTGATGTGCGGCTTGCGCGGCCAGATCTGGGTTGCGGCAGCTTCCAGGTCGCTCTTGTTGATCTCAACGTCGAAATGCCCGGAGTTTGCAAGCAGTGCGCCGTCCTTCATCACTTCAAAATGCCGCCCGGTGATGACGTCCTTGCAGCCGGTCAGCGTCACGAAGAGGTCACCGCGTTTTGCGGCTTCGTCCATGGTCATGACGGTAAAGCCGTCCATGGTCGCTTCGATGGCTTTCACGGGGTCGATCTCAGTCACGATGACCACGGCGCCCATGCCCTTCGCACGCATCGCAAGGCCTTTGCCGCACCAGCCGTAGCCGGCCACGACCACGGTCTTGCCCGCAATGATGAGGTTCGTCGGATTCATGATCCCGTCCAGCGTCGACTGGCCGGTGCCGTAGCGGTTGTCAAACAGATGCTTGCAGTCCGCGTCGTTGACGTCGATCATCGGGAAATTCAGCAGGCCTGCGGCCTCGCGGGTCTTCAGGCGGTGGATCCCGGTCGTCGTTTCTTCGCAGCCGCCGATGAGATTCTTCGCATATTCGCGGCACTCCCCGTGCAGCAGCTGCACGAGGTCACCGCCGTCATCGATGATGAGGTCCGGGCAGGCGGCCAGGGCGTTTTTCAGCAGGGCGGTGTATTCTTCCTCGGTGACCCCGTGGCGGGCATGGACTTCCACGCCGCTTTCCGCGAGGGCAGCCGCCACGTCATCCTGCGTGGAGAGCGGGTTGCAGCCGGTCGAAATGACCCGCGCGCCGCCGGCTGCGAGCACCTGCGCAAGGTACGCGGTCTTGGCTTCGAGGTGGATCGAGGTGGTAATGGTCATGCCGGCAAAGGGCTTTTCTTTTTCAAAGCGCGCGCGGACGGCATTCAGGATGGGCATGTAGCTTCTGACCCAGGCGATCTTATCGCGGCCGGACGGCGCGAGCGCCATATCTTTGACTTCGTTCATGGTTCTCTTCCTTATAATATATTTTCAGACGTTTAGTTGACGTTCTTCAGCCGGTCCAGCTGTTCCGGGCCGATGCTGCCGCCGGAGATGACGAAGCAGACGTTTTCATCCGGACGGACGGGGATCTTTCCCTCGAGTACGCCCCCGAGGCCGATCGCGGAGGAGAATTCCGCAAGGAGCTTGCCCTCAAAAAGGAGACGTTTATGCGCCCTCAGCATGGCTTCGTCCGTGACCGCGGCAATGCCGTCCGCGTTCAGCGCGACGTAAGGGAAGCAGACGTCGCCGGGCATGTTCGCGACCAGGGCATCGGCAAGCGATTTTTCGACCGTGATCCGCGTCGGCTTTCCTTCCTTCAGCGAGACCGTGTAGCGCGGCGCGGCGGCAGGCTCGGCGCCCCATACGGCAACGTCCGGACGAAGCGCTTTCACGGCTGCAGCGATCCCGCCGATGAGGCCGCCTCCGCTCACGGGAACGACGATCTTTTCGATCGACGGTTCCTGTTCGAGCACTTCAAGCCCGACCGTTCCCTGGCCGGCCATGATCTCTTCATCATTGTACGGCGGGACGATGACGGCGCCCTTTTCCTTCGCGATGCGGGCAGCCACGTCAAAACGTTCCGCAAGGCCGCAGCGCACGACGTCAGCGCCAAGAGCGAGAATGTTGTCCACCTTGAGTTGCGGAGCGGTATCCGGGATCACGATGGTCGCCGGGATCCCGAGCGTTTTCGCGGCATAGGCAAGGCCGCGTCCGTGATTGCCGGAGGAGGCACAGGCGACGCCGCCGGCGAGTTCTTCCGGGGAAAGCTGCAGGACCTTATTGAAGGCGCCGCGCAGCTTGAAGGCGCCGGTGATCTGCATGCATTCGGCCTTGGCAAAGACCCGGCAGCCGAAGATGGGATCCAGGGCGGCGAGCCGCAGGAGCGGCGTTTTGACGACGTAAGGGGCGATCCGTTCCCTTGCGGCAAGGATCTTATCAAGGGTGAGCGCCATGGTTTTTTCTCCTTATATAAAACTGCGACCATTATAGCATAGATTCGTGCACTTGCGAACCATCTCTTCGTCTGAGACGTAGGTTTGCGGACGGAAGGCAGGGCTTTTCCGCAAATTGCGGGACTTGCCCTTGCGCAGGACGCCGAAATCGGCTACAATCTTTCTTACCCGCCTTTTCGGGCAGGACTTTTTCGGCAGGAGGCGACGATGCAGATCATGAACAATTATCTTTCCCTCTCGATTCTCGGAGATATTTTCGGCTGGATCGGGGCCGTGGTGATCGTGGTATTTCTTTTCGGTCTCGTCATGGTACTCGCCCGCAGGGACAAGCGCCGCCGCGACGAAAGCGCGTCCGCCGGCATCGTGAAGGCGGCGGGCATGAATACGCGTCAGACCTTCGAGATGAACACCGAAGAGCTGGATCTTGACGCACTCTGCGATCAGCCGGGCATCCGCGCGATCATGAACGACAGTGAGCGCGCGATCCTGAAAGCCTATGCCGGCGGCGAGACCGAGGGCGAGCTTGCGGGGCGGCTCCTGATCTCCCGCAGCGAGGCAATGAGCCTGGTCTCGGAACTCTTTGCCCGCCTGGAAGTAAACAACCGCGCGGAACTTCTCAGAAAACTGCAGGAGATGCTTCGCGAAGAGGAATAGGATGTATCAGACAAAACTGGCTGAAAAATTGAAGGAGGCACTGGGCGCGGTGGTGCCGATCGCCCTGATCGTGCTGGTGCTGTCGCTGACGCTCGTATCGGTGCCCAGCGGAACGCTTCTGACGTTTCTGTTCGGCAGCATGATGCTGATTGTCGGCATGATGTTTTTTACGCTGGGAGCGGAACTGTCCATGCAGCCCATGGGAAGCCGCATCGGGGCGGCGCTTACGAAAACGCGGAAACTGCCGCTGATTCTGACCGTGGGTTTCGTTCTCGGCGCCCTGATCACCGTGTCGGAGCCGGATCTGCAGGTGCTGGCCGGCCAGGTGAAGTCCATCCCCAACATGACGCTGATCCTCTCGGTCGGCATTGGCGTGGGCATTTTTCTGATGATAGCGATCCTTCGGATCCTGCTGCAGGTGCGGCTGTCCTGGCTGCTTATCGGCCTTTACGCCGTTGTCTTCGTGCTGGCGTTTCTGGCGCCGGAAGATTTTCTGGAGGTGGCGTTTGATGCCGGCGGCGTGACGACCGGCCCCATGACGGTCCCGTTCATCATGAGCTTCGGCCTCGGCATTGCTGCGATCCGCAGCGACAAGGCTGCCTCGGACGACTCAATGGGGCTGATCGCGCTCTGTTCCGTCGGTCCCATCCTGACTGTTCTGATGCTGAGCCTGATCTATGAGCCGGAAAGCGCAGTCTACGCGGTCACGCAGGTCCCGGACGTTTCCGAATCGCTGGGGCTCGGCCGGATGTTCCTGAACGGAGTTCCTGCGTATGTCGAAGAGATCGCGAAGGCGCTGCTGCCGATCATTCTGGTCTTTGCGGCGTATCAGGTCATCTTTGCGAGACACGGCAAACAGTCGCTGACCAAAGTCGCGGTCGGGCTGCTGTATACCTATATCGGACTGGTCCTGTTCCTGACCGGAGCAGGCGTGGGGTTCATGCCGGCGGGATTCTTTCTCGGCAGCGCGCTGGCTTCATTCAGGATCCCCGCGGTCATCGTGCCCGTCGGCATGCTGATCGGCTATTTCATCGTCAGGGCCGAACCGGCTGTCTACGTGCTGAAAAAGCAGGTCGAAGAGATCACTTCCGGCGCCGTATCCGGGGATATGCTCGGCAAAAGCCTGAGCTTCGGCGTGGCTGTCTCTATCGGGATCTCCATGATCCGCGTGCTGACCGGCCTGAATATCCTGTATTTTCTGATCCCGGGCTACGGACTGGCGCTGGTCCTGTCGTTCTTCGTTCCGAAGATCTTCACGGCGATCGCCTTTGACTCCGGCGGCGTGGCGTCCGGTCCCATGACGGCAGCCTTCCTGCTGCCCTTTGCCATGGGGGCCTGCTCGGCGGCCGGCGGAAACGTCGTTACCGATGCGTTCGGCGTGGTAGCCATGGTGGCAATGACTCCGCTGATCACGATCCAGCTGCTGGGGCTGGTCTATCAGTCATGTAAACGCAGACAGGAGCCGGATGCAGTGGTATCGGCCGATCTGTTTGCCGAACTTGACGACAATGCGATCATAGAATTGTAGGTGGCGGAATGAACGATCTGAGCATGATGGTCACGGTGATCAGCCGTGCGAAGCTGCCGTCGCTTCTGACGGTACTGAAAAACAATAAAGTTGAGGTGAATCTGATCGCTCTCGGCCGCGGAACGGCCGGCGACGAGGTCATGGACATGCTCGGTATCGAAAATGCCGAGAAAGCCGTTTGCTGTTCGATCGTGACGAAAAACACCTGGAAGACGGTCAGGAAAGATCTGCAGCAAAGGCTGCGGATCGACGCTCCCGGGGTCGGGATCGCCTTTAAGATCCCGCTCAGCAGCATCGGCGGCAAGCGGGAACTGATGTTCTTAACGCAGGATCAGGACTTTGTCCGCGGGGAGGAAGAAAGCATGAAGAATACGGAGCGCGAGCTTCTGCTGGTGATCAGCAACGAAGGATATAACGATCTGGTCATGGATGCGGCAAGGGATGCCGGCGCACGCGGAGGCACGATCATTCATGCCCGCGGTACCGGCATGCACCAGGCGGAACGCTTTTTCGGCGTCTCACTGGCATCCGAAAAGGATATCCTCTTCATCGTTGCGCGTACCGCGGAGAAAAATAAGATCATGCAGGCGATCATGGAAAAGGCCGGCATGAACACGCCGGCGCAGTCGATCGTCTTTTCGCTGCCCGTGACCGACACGGCAGGGCTGACTCTGGTGGATGCCTATGCGAAAGAAGAGGCGGAACAGGCCGAAGAGGACGCGGAAAAGACCGAAAAGACCGAGACTCCGGCACCGTAAGAACGCGAAAAATCGGCTGGGACCACTACATCTTGTGGCCTTTCCGACGCCCCTCCACAACGCAAAAAAACTTTTAAAAAAAGTGAAAAAAGTTGTTGACAAGGGCGTAATTACGTGATAGAGTACTCAATGCGCCTCGGAAAAGGCACCGCACCTTGACAATTAAATGATGCAATCCAACCCTGAAAATTCTATTTTCGGAGGGCTTCCGAGAAGCCGTCCGGAGAAAATTTCAAGGAACGAAAAAACGACCTAATACAAAGGTAAATAACGGACAGAGAAGTCAGCAATGGATTCTTAGTCTGTGATCAATTTTCAACATGAGAGTTTGATCCTGGCTCAGGATGAACGCTGGCGGCGTGCTTAACACATGCAAGTCGAACGGAACAGAAGTTTTCG
>CACWLA010000031.1 GCA_902761665.1 uncultured Lachnospiraceae bacterium
CCTCCTCTTCCTTTGCACTAAACAAATCGGTTTAGTGCACTTGCCATTATACTAAACATATTTGATTAAGTCAATGGATTCACCATGGTAATACTAAACAAAGTTGCTTAATTTATCTTGACTATCTTAAACATATATGCTATGCTTTCCATATCAAACGTGGGAGTGATCGGTTATGGCGATTGGAGAGAGAATTCGCTTTTTCCGCAATCTGCGCGGCATGACGCAGAAGTACCTTGGGCAGTTGGTCGGCTTCTCGGCAGCGACCGCGGATATTCGTATGGCGCAGTACGAGGCCGGAAAAAGAACGCCGAAGGCAGATTTGATTGAAAAACTTGCCTATTATCTGGAAGTTTCCCCACAGGCGCTTACCGTTCCGGACATTGATTCCTATTACGGCTTGATGCACACCTTATTTGTATTGGAAGATAAGCAGGGTTTTCGGATCGACAAAATTGACGGCGAGCTATGCCTGCACTTGGACAAAAGCGATCCCTCCTACCACGCCATGTTCGATATGCTTCATCAATGGTGGAATGAGGCGGAAAAGCTAAAGCAGGGTGAGATTACCAAGGAAGACTACGACCGCTGGCGCTACACCTACCCGGAGGTCGAAGCCGAACGGACAAAAGCCGCGTTGGACAAGCTGCGCGCGGAAGAGAAAGCGAAACAGGCCGAAAAAGAATAAAAATAGCCGCTACCCGATTCTCAGAATCGAATAGCGACTATTCAATGAATAATGGAAAGTTGTTGCCAAAACGTTGCCACGCGGGGCATATGGACGGCTTAAACGCTTTATTTCAGCGGCTTCCCGCCGATACGTCTCTCATTCCCACTCTATCGTCGCAACGGGCTTCTCACTGATGTCCCACAGCACGCGGTTGACGCCGGGGATCTTCACGATCTTATCGCGCATCGCGCAGAGCGTCGCGAAGGGGATCTCGGGAACGGTCGCGGTCACGGCGTCGACGGTGTTGACCGCACGGATGATGACGGCCCAGCCCATGTAGCGCTCGCCCTTGCCGTCCGTGTACTTAATGCCGGTGGACTTGATGTCCGGGATCGCGCAGAAATACTGCCACGGCGTTTCGGGGAGCTTGCCGATCTCCTCGCGGACGATCGCATCCGCCTCGCGGAGCGCTTCAAGCCTGTCGCGGGTGATGGCGCCCACGCACCTTACGCCCAGGCCGGGCCCCGGGAACGGCTGACGGAAGACCATGCTGTCGGGAAGGCCGAGCGCCTTGCCGACCACGCGGACCTCGTCCTTGTACAGGAGCTTAACCGGTTCGACCAGTTCGAAATCGAGTTCCGGCGGCAGGCCGCCCACGTTGTGGTGCGCCTTCACGCCCTGTTCGGATTCCAGAATGTCCGGATAGATCGTGCCCTGGCCGAGGAACTTGATGCCCTCCAGTTTCGCAGCCTCTTCGGCAAACACGTCGATGAATTCCTTGCCGATGATCTTGCGCTTCGTCTCGGGATCGGAAACGCCCGCCAGCTTGTCCAGGAAGCGGTCCACTGCGTCAACGTAGATGAGGTTCGCCCCCAGTTCCTCGCGGAACACTTTGATGACCTGCTCCGGCTCGCCTTTTCTCAGTAAGCCGTGGTTCACATGCACGCAGACCAGCTGTTTGCCGACTGCTTTGATCAGCAGCGCAGCCGTGACCGACGAATCAACGCCGCCGGACAGCGCGAGCAGCACCTTTTTGTCACCGATCTGTTCTCTCAGCTCTGCGACCTGTTCATCGATAAAAGCCTGCGCAAGCGCCTCATTGGTGATGCGTTCCATGGTTTCCGGACGTTTGTTTCCCTGCATACGAGATCCCTCCGTATTTCTCTGATTTGTTCTGCATTATACTCTCCCGTGCCCGGCTTTGCAAGAAAAAACGGCGGGAAATGCATAAGATCTCCGCCGTTTTTTCTGCTCGCGCTGCCGCTTTTACGCCTGCGGCGCAGCTCCCTGTTCGGGGTTGTTACGGGCCTTCTCGGCGCGGCGGCTTTCCAGCTCGCGGCGCTCCTGGTTGGCCTGCAGATTCGCCTTCTCCTCTTCCGTCTCCGGGCGGGACAGGCTCTTCTGATAATTCGACACCGTCTTGAGGATGTTTTTGGCAAAATCGATATGCTTCTGCTCGTATTCGTTCTTGCCCCTCAGTTCCTCAATAGACTGCGGCTTCGGACGCATCTTGCTGTTATCCACCTTGTACTGCAGATAGGTCATCGCCTTCTGCTGCAGCGTCTCGAAGGATTCGTTGACCTGCGTCAGGGTCGTAAGGCTTCCGGCCTCGTTCAGCATGCCGCCCTTGTTCACGTTCCGGTCTTCCAGAAGCTGCCGCTGCAGAGCAGCAGAGTTCCTGGCAGCCGTCACCATTTCGTCATAGTACTCCGAACTGCCGCGGAAAGCCTTATTCAGCTTTTCCTTGAAGGTCTTCGCTTCGTTCTTCCCGGCCAGGCGGGAAACTTTGCCGAGCTCGTCCGTCAGGCCGCCCACCGTATAGCGTCTGTCGGCAGCCGCCACTTCCTTTAACGTGGGCTTCGGCTGGTCGGGCAGCGGTTCGAACGGCTTGTCCGCGTCACGGTAATATTTGACTCTGGGCGCGATATATTCGTCCAGCGCCCGGAACAGGTTGCTCGCTTTTTTATTATTGCTCTTCGGGTAAAAATCCTTGATGTCATAGCGGCCGATCTGGTTATCGTCAATGACCTTGACCGTCTGCTTTTCGATCCCGTCATTCAGATCGCGCAGACGCTCGACGGCGGCATCGACTTCTGCCGGCTTAAGCCCGCGGCCACGCAGCACGAAGCGCAGCCTTTCGGGTGTCTCGGCCATGGCTTTGATCTTATCGGCTGTCGACTTCGTGACGACGCCGAGCCGGCTCAGCTCATACTTCGGCCATCTGGCAGGGCCGCAGGAACTGTCGTTGTCAATGCCCTGGAAGCCGCGGAGTCTGCCGGTATCCTTATCGATCTGGTAGAAAAGGTTGCCCGGGTGACGGTCCTTGTTCAGGCAGATATAGTCCAGCACCTGAATATCCGAGATCTGTTTGAACAGCCGGTTCCGGTTCTCCAGATCGCCGTAGGGGTTGATCGCCATGTGCTTGAACAGATGCGGCTTTTGGTACAGGTCGACGCCCTTGCCGTATTCCATGAAGGTGCCTTCCGTGACTTCGCCGTTCTCCCCGACGAACTTCATGCTTTCCGAACGGGCAAGCAGATCGCCCATGCCGAAGGCGTCGCTGATCGCCGTCATGGCCACGTTCCGGTTATCGAGACGGTCGCCATCAACAAGCTCCAGCTGGTACAGGTTGAGATCGGCGGGAATATCGTTTTTCAGCTCCGTAAAACCGTCCGCAAGGATCTTCAGCGCGGCTTTCGGGATCTTTTCCGCTTCATGAATGCCGACGGCCTGCAGTTCTATCAGGGCATGGTCCGGCGTCAGATCGCCCTCGATTTCGTTGCTGAGGTTGCGGATCAGGAAGCCGACGGTCATGTCATCGCTGCTGTTCATGGCCAGTTTTCTTCCGCGCTGGTTGGACGTGACCCCTGCCTTCATCTGACGGAAAGCCATCAGGTAGTTATCCAGCTTCTGCCTGTTCTCCGCTGCCGCCTGCGCCTTCGCGGGATCGGGGTCGTTCGGATCGCCGCAGGCTGCCTTGGCCTTCTCGATGATGTCCAGGTATTTGCCCTTGACGCGCACGTAGGTCGGTTTGGTGAAGACGCCCAGCCGTTCCTCGCCCTTGGCATTGACGATGCTCATGGGCAGCCGCTCGTTCTGCATGTTCTTCATGGCCTCGAAGGTCTGGTCTTTCAGATCGATGGTCGTCGTGCGGGCGTTTTCCTGGAGTTCCGCGAGAGACAGCTGCTTGACTGCGGGATCGTACGCCTTGACCGCGCTGAAATCCTTGGCAAGATATTCCTGAAACTGCTCCGCGAGCTGCGCGGGGGCGCTGTCCGCGGCGCCGGCATACCCTGCAGCCGCAAGGTACAGCTCACCGGCCTGCGCTGTCGCCATCATGGTTTCGGCCAGGTCGTCCGCTTCCTCATTGGTCAGCAGCTTCGGTACGCCGTTCGCGTCTTCGGCGGACAGGGCTTCCATCTTCTGGTCCAGGGCGACCCAGGCATTGACATATGCTTTATACTGTTCATTCTGTGCCAGCTGCGGGTCCTTCTCCAGCTGTTCCCTCAGGGCAGTGAGCAGTTCTTTTCTTTTGGCCTTGCTGGGAAAATTCAGTTTTTTTCTCGGCATCTTGATATCCTCCTGCGGAAATAATATTGCTTTTTCCGTGTTTTCATCATAGCATCTTTGCCTTTGCAGCGGAAGCCTTTTTCTATGCCGCTTTTATGCCGTTATCGGCGCGCGGAGGGGCGGAAAAAGCGCTGGTGAAATTGCATTTCCTGTGCTATGATGATTTTATAAGAAATCTGCGTGAAATCTCATACGTTTTCGCAATCATCAGACGCGCATCCGTCTCATCAAGCGTACAGGAGGAGAAAAATGATCAACAAAGAACGTCTGTTAAACCATTTTCTGGAGTATGTGCAGACCGACAGCGAAACGAAGCACGAGGCCGCCATGGGGCGCCGCGTGGCCGAAGACCTGAAGGCCATGGGCCTGGAAGTCATCACTGACAATGCCGGCGAGACCTTCGGCTCCGACGGCTTCAACGTACTCGCCCGCTTCCCCGGCGAGCTGCCCGGCGAACCGATGCTGCTCAGTGCACACATGGATACCGTGGTGCCCGGGAACGGCGTGAAGCCGCAGATCATTGACGGCGTCATCAGCACCGACGGCACGACCGTCCTCGGCGGCGACGACAAATCCGGCGTCTGCGGCATCATCGAAGCGGTCCGCGTCATCCTCGAAAAGGGCCTGCCGCACCGCAGCGCAGAACTGCTCTTCTCCATCGGCGAGGAAGGCGGCATGAGAGGCGCCAAAGCCTTCGATGCGTCACTTCTTAAGAGCAAATGCGGCTACATCTTCGACTCCAGCGGTGCGCCCGGCAAGATCATCGTGCAGGCTCCCGGTCAGATGAAGATCGACGCCAACGTCATCGGCAAACGCGCGCACGCCGGCCTTGCCCCCGAACAGGGCATCAGCGCCATTCAGGTCGCCGCGAAGGGCGTGGCTGCCATGAACCTGCTGCGCATCGACGAAGAGACCACCTGCAACATCGGCACCTTTACCGCCGATTTCGCGACCAACATCGTTCCGGATAAGGTCCATATCTTCGGTGAGATCCGCTCCCGCAACTACGACAAGCTGGTCGCCCAGGCTGAACACATGCGTGACTGCCTGCAGAAAGCCTGCGACGAGGCCGGCGCAAAGCTGGAATGCGACCTGATCACGAACTATGTGTCCTACAAGATCGAGGAAGACAGCGAACTTGTCGGATACCTGAAGCGTGCCATTGAAAAGATCGGCTGCACGCCTCTCGTTACCGCGGGCGGCGGCGGAAGCGACGCCAACATCTGGAACCAGAAGGGCATTCCTTCCGTGGTCCTGGGCACCGGCATGACCAAGGTCCACACCACCGAAGAGACCCTGAAGGTCAGGGATCTGGAGGATACGGCCCGCCTGGCACTTGCCCTGCTGACACTGGAGTAAGCGGGGGCGCCGGAAACGGCATGCAGGGAAGGCTCGCCTGCAGACAAAAGCAGCGGCGGACGGCAAAAACCGTCCGCCGCTGCTTTGTCAGTTTTCCCGCGAGCTTCCCTCAGCCGCCGATCAGTTTCGTGACCGCAGCCAGGCATCCGTCCGCAAGCGGCAGGGCATGCGCAAGAAGCGCCTCCCCGCGTTTTCTGCATGCATCCGCATATTCCCTGTCCTTCAGTGAAGCGAGATTGATGAGAACGTTCAGCCAGGCGCCCTGAATGCCGGCTTTCAGCGAAAGAACGGCAACGCCGAGATCACTGGCACTCGTCTCATTGAAGCGGCCGGGAAGAGACGCGGCCAGGCTAATCGTTTCGTCGCAGAGTTCCATCATTTCCATCGGAGTACGGATGCAGCCCCTGAGGCCTTCCTGTATGGCTGCGGAGCGGGCAGCCTTCTCTTCCTCGCTTTCCTTCGGCATGCCGAAGGCCCGGCTCACGGCCTGAAATGCCTCCGTGTCGCGCTCCATCACGTCGATGAGCCTTGCCTGCAGGGCCTTCGCCTCTGTCTCGGTTTCAGCGGCACGGTCAGCGAATTCGGCGTATTTTTTCCGCCCCTGCGTAAGGCACGCTGCCATGGCTGTCAGCGCCGCACCGACGGCGCCGCAGTACGCGGCAGCCGAGCCGCCGCCGGGCGCGGGAGCGCCGGAAGCGACCAGGTCGGCAAATTCACGAACGGTTAGATCTGCCAGATCCATATCTGCCACCTACTCCATCATGTCGATGATGTGGTATTCCATCATCTGCTTCTTGCAGTCAAAGTTTTCCAGTTTCAGATAGAACTCCGCGCAGTCGATCAGGGCCTTGGCCGGCGCGAGTCCGACCAGTTCGCAGCCGACGACGTGCGTGCCGTAGCGTTCCGCGAGCGTCTTGATCATCTCATAGACCACGTAGATCGAAGTATCCTCATAATTGACCAGATTCATGGAGACCTGCGCGATGCCGCGGTCCTCCAGCATGAAGCCCATGGCCTTGCAGCTGCGGAAGCCGCCGGAGGAAGCACGGATGACCTTCGCGATGTTCTTTGCGACCTGCACGTCGGACGTCGCCAGGTTCACGTTGAAGGCGACGAGCGGCGGCCGCGCGCCGATGGCCGTGATGCCGGCGGTCGGATGGATCTTCCTCTCGCCGAAGTCGGGCGCCCACTCGGGCTGCAGCAGTTTTTCCGGCATGCCTTCGAACTGGCCTCTGCGGCAGTTCGCGAGGTTCCGCCGCTCCGGACGGGTCGCCGAATCCTCGTAAAGGAAGGACGGGATCTTCAGTTCGTCCCAGATCCGCTGACCGAGGCGTTTCGTCAGTGCCACGCACTCTTCCACCGTGACGTCCATCGTCGGGACGAAGGGGATCACGTCGGTCGCCCCCATCCGGGAATGTTCACCCACGTGTTTGTTCATGTCGATCAGTTCGGCGGCTTTCTTCGTCAGCCGGAAGGCGGCCTCCTCCACCGCTTCCGGAGAGCCGAGAAGCGTCAGGACGGAACGGTTGTGATTGCCGTCGGTCTGGGCGTCGAACAGAACACAGCCGGGCACGCTCTTTGCGGTCTCGACCAGGGCTTCGTAGCCGGCCTCATCCTTCTCGCGGCTGAGGCTGAAATTGGGAATGCATTCGACAAGTCTTGCCATTTTGCATTTTCCTCCTTGAAAAGTATCCTCAGTATAGGCGATTTTCCTTTCTCTTTCAAGAGTCATATGCTAAACTGTGTCATGAGATAAGAATACCTCACGGAGGAAAACTTTGTGAAATTCGATACCCGGGACAAAAAACCGCACGTCTTCTGGCTGCTGATCCCGACTGCCGCCGCGGCAGCCGCGGTTGGGTTCCTGATGGCGCGCGGCGCACAGAAGAACGCCCTTCCGATCTGCCTCATCATGGCGGCATACTGCCTTTCGGTGATCGGCATCCTCATGCATGCCTTCCGCGAACAGCTGAAGTATAACCCCTACTCCTACAACACGATCATCTACGTGGGCTTTTCCCTCTTTACGCTGTCCGTCATGATCACCTACCTGGTCCTTACGGTGAGGCTCCTGCAAACGCCCGGGTTCGCCGAACAGACCGATCTCATCCTGCATGTCCTGCTGGACTCCGCAAAGAACTACATGCTGCTCTCTGCGCCGTTCATCCTGCTTTTTTCCGCCGCACTGTGCATATCAAACATCACGCTGATCCGCCGCGAAGGAAAGAGTCTCGTGAACGTGCTCGGGATCATCCTCTCCTTCCTGCTGATCGCCGGCCTGGCCTTCCTTTTCTTCTTTGACCGCTTCGCCTCCGGCAGCGCACGGGAGGTCATGATCCACGACCTCATCATCAACCTCTTCGCCGCGGTCTACCTCTACTTTGAGTGCATGCTGATCGGCACCATCAACGCCGACGCCATCGCCGCCCGCAGCGAACCGGAGCCCGACCGGGACTTCCTGATCATTCCAGGCTGCGCGATCCGGGCAGACGGCACGCCGACGCCGCTTCTGAAAGGAAGGATCGACCGGGCACTGGAGTTTGCCGAGAAGCAGAAAAAACTGACCGGCCGCGGGATCACCTTCATTGCATCCGGCGGCAAGGGCACGGACGAAGTGATCTCGGAAAGCGCCTGCATCGCGCGGTATCTCGAAGAGAGCGGCATTCCGGCAGAGAGGATCATCCTCGAGGACCGCTCCACGAACACCTTCGAGAACATGAAATTCTCGAAGGAGAAGATCCTGGAGACCGGCCGGAGCGGAAAGATCGCTTTTGCAACGACCAACTATCACGTGTTCCGGAGCGGCCTCTTCGCGCGGCGCGTGAAAATGCGGGCGGTCGGCATGGGCGCACCGACGAAATGGTACTACTGGCCGAACGCGGCGGTCCGCGAATTCATCGGCCTTCTCACGAAGCACCGCGGCAAACAGGCGCTCATCCTCGGCGGGCTCGTCATTGCCTACGTGGTCATGACCGTTCTCGCATACCGCTAGACGGGCACGGCGCCGTTTTTCCGGCAGCTGCCGAAGGCCTCTCGTACGGCACGGAATCTCAGATCATCTATTGCGAAAGGCATTTTTCATGAAAACGGATTGGTACAAAAAAGCAGTCGTTTATCAGATCTACCCCTTCAGTTTCTGCGACGCGGACGGCGACGGCTGGGGCGACATCGAAGGCATCATCTCGAAGCTGGACTACGTCCGGGATCTCGGCGCGACCGCCGTCTGGTTCTCGCCGCTCTACAAGTCGCCGGACAAGGACTATGGCTACGACATCAGCGACTATCTTGCGATCGACGAGAAGTTCGGCAGCATGGCGGACTTCGACCGTCTGCTGGACGAATGCCACAGCCGGGGCCTCCGGGTCATCATGGACATGGTCGTGAACCATACCTCGACGGAGCACCCCTGGTTCAAGGCCGCGCTCAGTTCGCCGGATTCGCCCTACCGGGACTACTACATCATCCGGCCGGGCATCCGAAAGGGGAACCGCCTCCTGCCGCCGACCAACTGGGTCTCTTCCTTTACCGGCAGTGCCTGGGAGCGGATCGGAGATACCGACGAGTTCTACCTGCACCTTTTCTGCGTGGAACAGGCCGACCTGAACTGGGAAAACCCGAAGGTCAGGCAGGAGATCGCGGACATCCTGGATTTCTGGCTGGCCAAGGGTGTCGACGGCTTCCGCTTTGACGTGTTCAACATGTTTTCGAAGGTCTGGCCGCTCCGGGACGACGAGGACCGCGGTGCCTACCAGAAAGGCGCGCAGTACTTCGTGGACGGGCCGCGTATCCATGAGTTCCTCAGGGAACTGAACGACAAGGTCTTCTCCCGCTACGACTGCTATACCGTCGGCGAATCCTACCGGCCGTCCCCCGAAAACGCACGGGCATACGTCCGCCCCGAGAACCGCGAGCTGGATACGATCTTCAACTTCGCGCACCTCGAATCCGACAACATCGCCGGGCTGAAATTTTTCCGCAAGCCCTTCGACCTCATCCAGTTCAAGAACGGGCTCTTCGGTCCCCAGAAGGACAGTTTCGGCCACGGCTGGAACACCCTTGTCCTGGAAAACCACGACAATCCGCGGAGCGTTTCCCGCTTCTCCATCGATACAAAGCATTACCGCTATGAGGCGGCGACGATGTTGGCTGCCGTGACCTACATGGGCTTCGGCATCCCGTACATTTACATGGGTCAGGAGATCGGCCTCACCAACACCGATTTCGAAAACATTGACGAACTGAAGGATCCGGTGAGCCATTTCGTCTACGATCTGATGCGTTCCTACGGCATGCCGAAGAGCCTGGCCTTCCGCTTCATCCGCTACGGGGCGCGCGACCACGCGAGGGTCCCGATGCCCTGGGACGGCAGCGAAGGCGGCTGGAGCGGAAAGATGCCCTGGCAGAGCCGCCACACCGAACGCGGGAAGATCAACGTCCGGAAGGATCTCGCGGCGGAGAAGTCCGTGTACCGTTTCTACCAGAAACTGCTGGAGATCAAGAAGACGAACGACACGGCGATCTTCGGCAATGTCGAAGAATACGATCATGACAGCAAGAAGATCATTGCCTTCAGCCGCGAGTACGAAGGGAACCGCCTCTTCGTCGTCGGAAACTTCTCGAAGCACCCGGTCGAATACCGCCTGCCCGGCTGGACGAAGTATGCCGAAACGCTGCTGGACAATTACGGTGAATTTTCCGCGGAAAGCGGCACGGTCACGCTCCGGCCCTATGAAGCTGCCGTACTGGAAGTAAAGCGTTAAGCAGCCCCTTCCGGTGACTGAAAAGCCGGAATGCCCCGCACGGTCCGGAATGATCTGCAAAACAAAGAAGCCCCGGCTGCCGCCGGAGCTTCTTTGTTATTGCATTCTCAGACCGGAGTCCGGTAGATCTCCGCCAGGCCGCCGTGTGAGGTCTCGCGGTATTTTTCGTTCATGTCCTTCCCCGTCCGGTACATGGTCGCCACGACGTCGTCGAAGGAGATCTTGCGGGTACCGGTCAGGAAGCGCGAGAGGTTGACGGCGTCCACGGCGCGCATGGCGCCGACGGTATTCCGCTCGATGCAGGGGATCTGCACGAGGCCGCCCACCGGATCGCAGGTAAGGCCCAGGCTGTGTTCCATAGCGATCTCCGCGGCATATTCCGTATGCTTCGCGCTGAGGCCGTAGAGCGTCGCAAGCGCAGCCGCAGCCATTGAGCTCGCGCTGCCGATCTCCGCCTGGCAGCCGCATTCCGCCCCGGAAATGCTGGCATTCGTGCGGATCACGTTGCCGATCAGCCCTGCGACCGCCAGGGCATCCAAAATCTCATTTTCCGGGAAGCCCTTGTTGAACTGCATGTAGTAAAGAAGCGCAGGCAGGACGCCGCAGCTGCCGCAGGTCGGCGCCGTCACCACGACGCCCTCGGCGGCATTTTCCTCGCTCACCGCGTAGGCGTAAGCGGCGATCTGCCGGTTCATGGTCACCTCGGGGCTCTCGTTGTAGCTGCGGGAGTGATAGATCTCCTTTGCGACGCGCAGGTTGTGCAGGCCGCCCGGCAGCTCGCCCTCCGTGGCGAGGCCCCGCTCGACCGCTTCCTTCATGGCTGCCCAGACCGTGGAGAGATAAGGGGTCAGCGACGGACCCTCGGTCCGGTAGATGAATTCCTTCAGGCTGATCCCCTCCTGGAGGCAGTAATACAGCATCTCGCCGAAGGTCTTCTGCGGGTAGATCTCGCGGTCCTCCTCGTGATGGATACCGCCCTCCCAGCGGATGGAACCGCCGCCGATGCTGAAGATGCGTCTTTCGCCGAGCAGTTCACCGCCCCGGAATGCCCGAAACAGCATGGTGTTCGGGTGCGGAAGGTCCTGCGTTTCCAGGTCGAAACGTACAGCGGCGTCCGGGAGGATCCTCCGGATCGCCTTCTCCGTGCCGTGCCCTTCGCCGGTGAAGGCCAGCGAACCGAAGAGCGTCACCTCGAAGGCATCCGCCCCGGGGTGCTGTTCCTTAAACCATTTGGCGGCCCGGAACGGACCGACGGTGTGCGAGCTGGAGGGTCCCTGCCCTATTTTGTATACGGTCTTGATGCTGCGCATGATATGTCTCCTCCGTGTGTATGCGGGATCTGCCTCCATCATAACCGCTCTCCGGCGGAAAATCAATCGGGCGGAACAGGCCCGCGCATTTTTCCTTCGGCGCAGCTTCGGTTTGCAATCGGCGGCAGGATATTGTAAGATGTATGCGGAGCCGGATAAAGGCAAAGGAACGACAACACCGAAAGAAAGAGGCTGCCCATGGAAGGAAAATTTTGCTGCGCAGACTGCTATGTAAAAGCCTGCAGAACGAGATCAGAGGAAAAATACCCCGAATTCTGCCCGACAAAGAATCTTGACCCGAATCTTCTCGGGGAAGTTTTACGGGAATACGATGAGGAGGAGACCCGGAAGCTCACCGTCACCTCGGCCTGCCTGGAGAGCGAATTCTACTGCAAGCTCACCCGCGTGGAGGAGACCGTTCTCCTCATCGAACGGATGGGTTACCGGAAGGTCGGCGTCGCGACCTGCGTCGGCCTGCTGGACGAAGCGAGGACCTTCACGAAGATCCTCCGCGCACACGGGCTGGACGTGTATACCGTCTGCTGCAAGTGCGGCGCCGTGGACAAGACCGCCGTCGGCGTTCCCGAAGAGAAGAAGCTGAACGGCGGCGGGAGCCACGAATCCATGTGCAATCCCATCCTGCAGGCAAGGATCCTCGAAGAGGAAAAGACTGAGTTCAACGTTCTCATCGGCCTCTGCGTGGGGCACGACACTCTCTTCCTGCAGCACTCCGCCGCGCCGACGACGGTGCTCATCGCCAAGGACAGGGTGCTCGGCCACAACCCCGTCCAGGCCCTGTACCTCGCGAAGACCGGCTATTCCCGCTTCAAGAAAGAACTGGGACCCGGGCAGTAAGGCTTCCCTTCTCTGCTCCCGGTCTCCGGCACATGGCCGAAGTACGAAAAAACACGCCGCGCGGGCGGCGTGTTTTTTACTGTCTTTCTTACAGGTCGATCTTCTCGAAATCCCGGCAGGCCTTCCGGCAGGCGCAGAAGGTCAGCAGCGCGTAAAGCGCAGCCCCGCAGGCAAAAAGCAGAAGCTGCAGGCTGAGGTGGTCAAAGCCGAAAGCATTGACAGCTTCGCAGCCCGGAACGTGGTGCAGCGCCTCCGCGGCGCCGACGATGAGGAAAGCCGCGATGATGTAGATCACGAACGGCTTTCCGAGCTTGTACCCGGTCGTAAAATACCCGCCCACGAAGATCAGGTTGAAAAGGCCGAAGATCAGAAGCACCGTCCCGAGGAAGAAGAGGTTGGCATTCATCAGGGCGTTCTGCCGGTAGACCGGGGCATCCTTGAGCAGCGTCATGCGGACCAGGGTGAGGACTGCCATGACTGCGAAGCCGGCAAGTTCGATGAAGGCTGCGAAGAGGAATTTCCCCTTGACCACGTCGGCCTTCGCCACCGGCAGCAGGGCGGAATAGACAAGGTCGTTCGCTTCCCGCGCATTCAGAAAGCTCTGAAAGATGCCCAGCGTGATGAAGAAGACACCGCAGAGGATGGGATATCCCGGGATCATCGCCATCAAGCCGAAGCCGATGAACAGATACGTCAGAAGCAGCGCGCCGAGGCGCAGTTCCTTCTTAAGCAGTGCACTCATGCTCTTGCCTCCTTTTCCAGGCGCAGGAAGATCTCCTCCAGCGTCTCGCCGGGCCTGCCGTTTTCCCGCATGAAATCTTCGCGCGGACGGAAAGCCCTGATCTCGCCCTTACTGATGTAAACGATGTTGTCGGCGCATTTTTCGAGGTCCGAAGTGATGTGGGTCGAAAAGAGGATCGTCACGCCGTGCGCCTTCAGTTCGCCGAAAAGATCCAGCAGTTCATCGCGAGAGAACGGATCGAGGCCGCTGGTCGGCTCGTCCAGGATCAGGACCTCAGCCCGGTGCGACAGGGCGAGCAGCAGGTTGAACTTGACCTTCATGCCTTCCGAAAGTTCGATCGGCTTCTTGCTTTCGTCCAGACCGAAGAACGCAAGGTACCTGCGGTAGGCCTCCTCGTCCCAGTTCGGGTAGAAGGTCTTCGTGACGGCAACGATCTCTCTGATCGTCTTTCTCGGATACCAGCTGACCGTACCCGTCGAATAGCCGATCCGCTGCTTGATCTCCTTCTCGTGACCGGCGAGCGGCATGCCGAAATAGCGGATCTCCCCGCCGCTTGTGTGGATGAGGTTCAGCATCGATTTGATCGTCGTGGTCTTGCCTGCGCCGTTCCGTCCGATGAAGCCGGTGATCTTTCCTTCTTCCAGCGCGAAGGATACCTTGTTCAGGCGGAAAGAGGGATATTCCTTGCAGACGTCCTGCAATTCTGCGATATTCATTCTTCCGGTCCTCCGAACATCATGAGATGCATCTGGTCAAGCTGCGCCTTGGGCGGGATGGCGATGCCGCGGTCCTTGTCACCGAGCAGCAGCAGAACGTCTCCGGGTTTGATCCCGAAGATCTCCCTTGCCTGTTTCGGGATCACGATCTGGCCTTTTTCGCCGACCGTCGCCGTCCAGGCAAACTTCCCTTCCGGCCGCCTGTCTTCCGGCAGCCTCGCCATTAAATCTTCCGGTATGAACATGGGTCTCTCCTTTGAAAAGTATGATTTGTATAACTAATCATACTCGCATATCTCCTGTCTGTCAAGTCCCCGCGTCAAAAAAAGAAGCGTCTTTCCGACGCTCCTTCGTTTTTTTCGGTTTTATCGCTCCGCTCAGTCTTCCGTGAAGCGTTCTCTTGCTTCGAACACCTTGCTGATCGTCTTATAGTCGCCGAACACGGTCAGCCTGTCGCCAGCCCAGAACTCCATCTCTCCCGTCACGGGAATCGCTTTTCCCCCGGTGCCTTCGACAAACATCACGAGGATGTTGTATTCCGTCTTCAGTCCGCTGTGCGACAGCGTCTTGCCCTTAAGGTGCTCCGGCACGGTATTCATCGTGACCTGTGCGATCGTGTCCTGACCGATGTAGTCCAGCAGCATGATTGTATTGACCGAATCGTCTCCTACGATCCGCCCGGCCAGTTTCTCGAAGAAGCGGTCACCCCATGCACGCACCGCAGGCACCCGGATGAAAACAATGATCAGCACGATCACGAGGATCGGGATCAGGCTCCCCAGAAGGTCCGCCGCGAGCTCCGCGAGCTTCAGCGACATGAATACGTTGATGAACGCGGTCACGATGGTGATGTTGAAGACGTAGCCGAAGAGCATCGTCACCCGCGCGAGCCGCCGTCTCGATCTGGTCGAAATGATGAGTTCGCTCTCCCGCGTGGTGAAGCCGCAGCCGGTGAGCAGCGAGATCACCTGGAAACGCGCCTTCTCGTCGGGCAGACCCGTAAAGCGGAACAGCATGGCAAACAGTTCCGAAATGACCCAGTAGACAAGGATGATCAGAGCAAACAGGGTAAAGGCAAGATAAACGTTCATGGCAGCCTCCTTGTGTTCTGTTTTTATCATAATACGGAATCGCGTCGTCGGCAAGACCTTCCGCGGCACAGAGTTTTTTGCGGGATGAGGGGTTGTTTTTTTTCATTATTTCTGCTAAGATGACGGATGAAAAGACTACGGCAAAAAGCAGGTGGGTATTATATCGTTTTTCGGTTGATCGCTCGCGTGCTTTTTTCGTGTGAAAAAGAGATCGAAAAAACAAATAATCATCTTCAGGGGGGTACCATGTCCAACGCTTATTTCACCATCAAACGTCCTGAAAACGACGCTTTCCGCGCCTATCTTCCCGGCTCAAAGGAGCGCGCCGAACTGAAGGCCGAACTGGACCGCCAGGCCGGCGAGGTCGTGAAGATCCCGCTCATCATCGGCGGAAAGGAAGTCTGGACGGAGAACACGTTCAAGGTCACCATGCCGCACGATCACGATCACGTGATCGCCGAATGCTGCATCGCCGGCAAAAAGGAACTGACCGAAGCCGTCGACGCCGCGCTCGCCGCAAAGAAGGCATGGGAGGAAATGCCCTGGGAGCACCGCTCCGCCATCTTCCTGAAAGCTGCGGACATGATCACCGGCCCGTACCGCAAGGTCCTGAATGCCTCCACCATGCTCGGCCAGTCCAAGACCGTGTTCCAGGCGGAGATCGACATCGCGGAGCTCGCGGACTTCCTGCGCTTCGGTGTCTGGAGCGCCCAGGAGATCTTTAAGGATCAGCCTGCCTCCATCCCCGGCATCTGGGACCGTCAGGACTACAGAGCGCTCGACGGCTTCATCTGCGCCATCACCCCGTTCAACTTCACCTCCATCGGCGGCAACCTGCCCATGGCGCCGGCCATCGTCGGCAACGTTTCGGTATGGAAGCCTTCCCGCACGGCGGTGCTGTCCAACTACTACTTCATGAAGCTGCTCATGGCCTGCGGCCTGCCCGCCGGCGTCATCAACTTCGTACCGTCGAACGGCAGCGACGTGGCCCGTTACGTCATCTCCCGCAAGGAACTGGCCGGCTTCCACTTCACCGGTTCCACCGAAGTCTTCCAGGGCGTCTGGAAACAGATCGGAGAAAACATTTCCTCATACCGCAACTATCCTCGCATTGTCGGTGAGACCGGCGGGAAAGATTTCATCTTTGCGCATAAGAGCGCGGACATCCGCCCGCTTGCAGCCGCCCTCATCCGCGGCTCCTTCGAGTTCCAGGGACAGAAATGCTCGGCCTGCTCCCGCGCCTTCATCCCCGAGAGCATTTGGCCGGAAGTCCTTTCCACGATGAAGGAAATGATGAAGGAAGTGAAGATGGGTGACGTCCGCGACTTCGACACCTTCCTCGCCGCAGTCATCGACAAAGCTTCCTTTGATCGCTGCAAAGGGTATCTTGAACGCGCGAAGAAGAGCCGGAATTGCAAGATCGTCATCGGCGGCGGCTGCGACGATTCGAAGGGCTGGTTCGTGGAACCGACCGTCATCGTCTGCAAGAAGCCCGACTACGAATCCATGGTCAAGGAGATCTTCGGACCCATCCTCTCCGTCTACGTCTACCCGGACGACAAGCTGGACGAGACCCTGAAGATCTGCGACGAGGCTTCCCCTTACGCCCTGACCGGCGCCGTCTTCGCTCAGGACCGCGAAGCCATCGTGAAGATGGAAAAAGCCCTCCTGCACGCGGAAGGCAACTTCTACATCAACGACAAATGCACCGGCGCGGTCGTCGGCCAGCAGCCTTTCGGCGGCTCCCGCGCGTCCGGTACCAACGATAAGGCCGGCACGGCGCTCAACATGATCCGCTGGATGAGCCCGCACGCCGTGAAGGAAACCTTCAATCCCTCCGACGCGATCGTGTACCCTTACATGGCGGAGAAATAAGGCATGAGCATTCAGGTCTATTCCGAGATCGGAAAGCTCCGCAAGGTGCTCCTGCACAGGCCGGGACGGGAACTCGAAAATCTCGTCCCCGCCTACCGCGAGCGCATGCTTTTCGACGACATCCCCTACGTCCGCGTAGCCCGCGAGGAACATGACGCCTTCGCCAGGCTCCTGCGGGACCACGGCGCCGAGGTCGTCTACCTGGAAGATCTTCTCGCGGAAGTCCTGCAGGACGCCTACGTACGCGCCAATTTCACCAAGGAATTTCTCCAGGACGCCGGGATCCGCCATCCCGACACTCTCGCCTGGCTGGTCGATTTCTACGCGCAGTTCCGCGATCCGGCAGAACTCGTCCAGCGCCTGATCAGCGGTCTCCGGAAAGAGGAATATCCCCGGAACGGCCAGGTCTGGCTCACTGACTGGCTCACGAAGGACTATCCCTTCATCCTGGATCCGCTGCCGAACCTGTATTTCACCCGCGACCCCTTTGCGACGGCAGGAAACGGTGTCTCCCTTCACCACATGCAGACGCAGGTCCGCAACCGCGAGACCCGTCTGGGCAAATACATCCTGCGCTATCACCCCGACTTCCGCTGCTGCCCGCTCTGGTACGAACCCACGGACGAAGCCTTCATGGAGGGCGGGGACATTCTGGTGCTCTCGCCCCGCGTGATCGCGGTCGGCCTCTCGCAGAGGACGCACCCCGATGCCGTGGAGCTTTACGCGAAGCGCATCCTCTCTTCCGACAGCGGTTTTGAGGAGATCCTGGCCTTCGACATCCCGAAGACCCGTTCCTTCATGCATCTCGACACGGTCTTCACGCAGGTGGACACGGACAAGTTCATCGTCCATCCGGAGATCCGCGAGACGCTCCGCGTCTTCTCGCTGCGGCTGAACAAGGCCTCCGTTTCCGGCCTCACCATTACCGAAGAAGACGATACGCTGCAGCACATCCTGGAGCGGCACCTCGGCATAGACCGCGTGACCCTCATCCACTGCGGCGGCGACAGCCCGGTGGACGCCCAGCGCGAGCAGTGGAACGACGGCTCGAACACCCTGTGCATCGCGCCCGGCGAAGTCATCGTCTACGAACGGAACTACACGACGAACAGCATCCTCAAGGATCACGGCGTCAAGACCTACACGATCCCGAGCTCCGAGCTTTCGCGCGGCAGGGGCGGCCCCCGCTGCATGAGCATGCCGCTTGTCCGGGATCTTCTCTAATCAAATCATTCTCTCACAGGAGGAATCAACATGGCGATCAATCTGAAAGGCCGTTCATTTCTGTCCATCATGGACTTCACCCCGCAGGAGGTGCGCTACCTTCTGGACCTCGCGCATGACCTGAAGGCCAAGAAGCGCGCCGGCATCCGCACGGATTCCCTGAAGGGCAAGAACATCGTCCTGCTCTTCGAGAAGACCTCGACGCGTACCCGCTGCGCCTTTGAAGTCGCGGCGATGGACGAAGGCGCGGGCGTGACCTTCCTGGATTCCAAGAGTTCCCAGATGGGCAAGAAGGAATCCCTCGCGGATACCGCGAAGGTGCTTGGCCGCTTCTATGACGGCATCGAATACAGAGGCTACGATCAGCAGGTCGTGGAAGACCTCCGGACCTACGCCGGCGTTCCGGTCTGGAACGGCCTCACCGACGTCGACCACCCGACCCAGGCGCTCGCAGACATCATGACCGTCGAGGAATACGTCCACAAGCCCCTGAACGAAGTGAAGCTTGCCTTCTGCGGCGATACCCGCAACAACGTGGCCTACTGCCTGATGTACATCTCGGCAAAGCTCGGCATCCACTACGTCGGCTTCGGCCCGAAGGAACTCGCTCCTGCGAAGGAAGTCCTGGACCGCTGCCTGGAAGCCGCAAAGGAGACCGGCGCGACGTTTACCATCTCCGACGATCCGGTCGTGCTTGACGGCGCCGACGTCCTCTATACCGACATCTGGGCCTCCATGGGTGAGGAAGACAAGATCCCGGAACGCGTGAAGCTCCTTACCCCCTTCCGCGTGGACGCGGCTCTGGCCGAAAAGACCCACAACCCGAACTACATCTTCCTGCACTGCCTGCCTTCCTTCCATGACTTTAATACGACCATGGCGAAAGACTGCATGGCAAAAGGCTACGATATCCGCGAAGTGACTGACGACGTGTTCCTCAGCACGCACAGCCACTGCTTCGACGAGGCGGAGAACCGCCTGCACACGATCAAGGCCGTCATCGTGGCGACGATCGCGTAAGCGGAGGCGGAACATGTCCGAAGCTGTCAAAGTCATCGTCGCGCTCGGCGGAAACGCCCTGCAGGAAGGCAAGGGACCGGCGACCGCCGAAGCCCAGCTCGAAGTCGTGAAACGCACCTGCGAATACCTCGCCGACATTAACGCGGCCGGCTACGAGATCGCCGTCGTGCACGGGAACGGCCCGCAGGTCGGCCGCATCATCCTGGCCAGTGAGACCGCGAAAAACGTGACGCCTGCCATGCCTTTCGACGTCTGCTCGGCCATGAGCCAGGGCTACATCGGCTACCACATCCAGCAGGGGCTGCAGGAAGCCCTCCGGAAACGCGGACGGGGCGACCTCCCCGTCGTGACGCTGGTCACGCAGGTCGCCGTGGACGCGGACGATCCCGCCTTTCAGAATCCGACCAAGCCGATCGGTCCCTTCTATACCGAGGAAGAGGCGAAGGAACTCGCCCGGACCAAGGGCTACACGGTGAAGGAAGACGCCGGCCGCGGCTGGCGCAGAGTCGTTGCCTCTCCCATTCCGAAGAAAATCGTCGAACTGGATACCGTGAAGCGCCTCTGGGATTCGTCCATCGTGATCACCTGCGGGGGCGGCGGCATCCCGGTCGTGAAGAACGCGGAAGGCGCCTGGGAAGGCACCGCAGCCGTCATCGACAAGGACCACGCGGCCTCGCTCCTCGCGCGCGACCTGAATGCGGACGTCCTGCTCATCCTGACCGAGGTCGAGAAAGTCTCCCTGAACTTCCGAAAGCCTGACCAGAAGGACCTCGATCACATGACGGCGGATGAAGCCCGCCGCTACATTGCGGAAGGGCATTTTGCCCCCGGCTCCATGCTGCCGAAAGTGAAGGCCGCCGTTGATTTCGCAGTCTCCGCTCCCGGCAGACGCGCGATCATCACTTCGCTTTACAAGGCTGCCGCCGCCCTGAAGGGCGAGACCGGCACCGTCATCGAAAACAACTGAGCGGTCCGCCGCATTCCATAACACCACCAGGAGGAAATCATGTACTCTTCAGAACAGATCATTGAGAAGACCAACCAGTACGGCGCCCACAACTACGCGCCGAAGCCCGTCGTCATCGTGAAAGCCGAAGGCGCCGTCGTGACCGATCCGGAAGGCCGGAAATACTACGACATGCTGTCCGCCTACTCAGCCCACAACTTCGGCCACCGCCATCCCGAGATCGTCGCCGCCGCAAAAGAGCAGCTTGACAAGTGCACGCTGACGAGCCGTGCCTTCCACTGTGAGAACCTCGGTGAGTTCTACGAAGCGCTGGCAAAACTGACGGGCAAGGACATGGTCCTTCCGATGAATACCGGCGCGGAAGCCGTCGAGACCGCCCTGAAGACCGCCCGCCTCTGGGGCGCGCGCGTCAAGGGCGTGGAAAACGGCAAACAGGAGATCATCACCTGCGCAAACAACTTCCACGGCCGCACGATCGCGATCATCAGCTTCTCGACCGACCCGCTCGCGAAGGACGGCTACGGGCCTTATTGCCCGGGCTTTAAGACCATCCCCTACGGCGACGCGCAGGCGCTCCGTGATGCGATCACCCCGAATACGGTGGCCTTCCTGGCTGAACCCATCCAGGGCGAAGCCGGCATCATCCTGCCGCCCGAGGGGTGGCTCACCGAAGTCCGGAAGATCTGCACCGAGAACAACATCCTCTTCCTTGCCGACGAGGTCCAGACCGGCTTCGCCCGCACCGGCGACATGTTCGCCTGCTGGCACGAAAACGTGATCCCGGACATCTACATCATGGGCAAAGCCCTCGGCGGCGGTGTGATGCCCCTCTCCGCGATCGCGGCGAACAAGGACATCCTCGGCCTTTACACCCCCGGCTCCCACGGCTCCACCTTCGGCGGCAACCCGCTTGCCTGTGCCTGCGGCGTGAAAGCACTCGAGATCCTGCAGCGTGACGACTATCCGAAGATGGCCCGCGAGAAGGGCAAATACTTCATGGACGGCCTGAAGAAGATCCATAATCCCGAGATCAAGGAGATCCGCGGCCGCGGTCTGCTCATCGGCGTGGAATTCTACGGCGACGCCTTCGACTACGTGAAGGCCTGCATCCACGAAGGCGTGCTCTGCAAGGAGACCCACGACCACACGATCCGCTTCGCCCCGCCCATCGTCGTCAGCTACGAAGAGATGGACGACGCGCTTGCCCGCATCACCAAGGCGTTAAGCAAATAAGCACCGAAAAACAAAAAACAGGGACAGGATCCTCCGGGATCCCGCCCCTGCTTCTTATGTTCAAGCCTTTCTTCAGCCGATCAGATCGTTCTCCCTGAACTGCAGGGAATACAGGACCTTGTACAGGCCGTCCGCAGCCATCAGTTCGTCGTGCGTTCCGCGTTCCCTGATTTCTCCGTTAATCACGACCGCGATCTCATCCGCGTTCCGGATGGTGGAGAGGCGGTGCGCAACAACTAAGGTCGTCCGGCCCTTACACAGTTCATCCAGGGCCTGCTGGATCAGGACCTCCGTGGTGTTGTCCAGGGCGCTCGTCGCCTCGTCCAGGATCAGGATCGCAGGATCCTTCAGGAAGACGCGGGCGATCGAGACCCGCTGCTTCTGACCGCCGGAGAGCTTCACGCCCCGTTCCCCGATCTCCGTGTCATAGCCGTTCTTCAGCGACATGATGTAATCGTGGATATTGGCGCGCTTCGCCGCCC
>CACWLA010000032.1 GCA_902761665.1 uncultured Lachnospiraceae bacterium
CTTCGATGCGAAGCTCGTGGAAAACGGCGGGAAGTACTTCGTGGAACTGGGCGGCGTGAAGGTAGAGCTTTCCCCTGAAAAGGAAGCCCGCCTGAAAGCCAACAACGTGAAGTCTCAGGACATCACCCTGGGCGTCCGTCCGGAGCACACCGACGTGGTCGAAGGCGGCGTGGAAGGCCGCGTAGACGTGGCTGAAATGATGGGCTCCTCCGTCCATCTGCACATCTCGGCGCTTGGCCGCGACGTCATCATCATCGTCCCGACGACCGAGATGCAGGGCGGCTTCCGCATCGGCGATCCCGTCCGCTTCAGCTTCAAGGGAAGCGTAGCCCACGTGTTCTCCAAGGAGACCGATAAGAACCTCGAATATTGATCCGGAAAGCCGGAGCGGTGACGGCGAAAACCTCACCGCTCCCGGCAAGGCCGAGAGCAATCGCCGTCCGGCGCCCTGCGCCGCGGCAGATCCGTTCCCCTGTGCAGCGGATTTCTCCCCTGCACAGGGGTTTTCCGTGGGCAGGCATATCAGAGAATGCTTTTTTCCGCATTGTGTGATATGCTTACCGACATGTGACGAACAATGACCCAACGGAGGAGCAGAGATGAGAAACACCCTGCAGAAGGCGAGAGCCTTTGAAAACAAATACCTTCCCCGCGTCGAAGGAACCGATATCCTTCCCCGCTTTCACATGACCGCGGGCGTTGGCTGGATCAACGACCCGAACGGCTTTTCGCTTTACAAAGGCGAATATCATCTGTTCTTCCAGTACTATCCTTACGATGTCAAATGGGGTCCCATGCACTGGGGCCACGTGAAGACGAAGGATTTCGTGCACTGGGACCGCCTGCCCTGCGCCCTGGCGCCTGACATGCCCTACGACAAGGACGGCTGTTTTTCCGGCGGTGCGATCGAGCTGCCTGACGGGCGGCACCTGCTGATGTACACCGGCGTCCGGAACGTCCGCCGCTCCAACGGTCTTGCGGTCGGCTACCAGACCCAGTGCATCGCCATCGGCGACGGCGTGGATTATCAGAAGTACGAAGGCAATCCCGTCCTGGACGAGAAGGACCTGCCCGAGGGCGGTTCGCCGATCGACTTCCGGGATCCGAAAATCTGGTTCGAAGACGGGAAGTACTGGGCTGTCGCGGGCAACCGCCCGGCTGACGGCTCCGGCAGCATCCTGCTCTTCGAAAGCGAAGACGCCATCCACTGGAAATATTCGTCGAACGTCGCCAACTGCCACAACCAGTTCGGTAAGATGTGGGAATGCCCGGACCTCTTTGAACTGGACGGCAAGGCCGTGCTGATGACGAGCCCGCAGGACATGAACTCGATGGGGCTGGAATTCCACCCCGGCAACTCGACCCTCTGCATCGTCGGCACCTTCGACAAGAAGATCCGGCACCTCCTCCGCGACAACATCCAGGCCATCGATTACGGCACGGATTTCTACGCCACGCAGTCACTGCTGACGCCAGACGGACGCCGCATCATGACTGCCTGGATGCAGAGCTGGGAATCCTCCGGTTCCAAGGTTAAGAAGCTGCCTTTCTTCGGCCAGATGATCCTGCCGCGCGAACTGCACGTGAAGGACGGCCGGCTGATCCAGAACCCGGTGCGGGAGATCGAAGATTTCCGCGCGTACAAGATCAGCTATCAGAACGTCATGATCTCGCAGGAGACCAACCTGCAGGGCGTCTCCGGACGCTTCCTGGACATGACGGTCAGGGTCCGCCCCGGCAACCGCAACAACATGTACCGCTACTTCAAGATCAACGTGGCCGTGGACGGCGAGCGGGCTACCTTGATCCGCCACAAGCCCGAAAACAGCACGCTCCGGGTCGACCGGAGCCGCTCCGGCTTCCCGCACGACATCGTGAACACCCGCGACTTCCCGGTGACGGCCGGCGACGAGCTGAAGCTGCGCATCATCATGGACCGCTACAGCCTGGAGATCTTCGTCAATGACGGTGAACAGGCGGCAAGCTTCGTCCTTTACACGCCCATCACGGCGGATTCCATTTCCTTCTCCTGCGACGGCACCGCTGTCATCGACGTGGAGAAATACGAACTGATCGTGTGATCACGGAGGATAAGATGAAACGTTTTGACGTCGTCGCCCTCGGCGAACTGCTTATCGATTTTACCCAGAACGGACTCAGCGAACAGGGGAATCCCCTCTTTGAGGCGAATCCCGGCGGCGCACCCTGCAACGTGCTCGCGATGCTGCAGAAGGTCGGCCGGAAGACCGCCTTCATCGGCAAGGTCGGCAAGGACGGCTTCGGCGACCAGCTCCGCGCGGTCGCGGGAGAGGCAGGCATCGACCTCACGAACCTCCTGAATGACCCCGTGGTCCACACGACGCTCGCCATCGTGCATACGAAGCCGGGCGGAGACCGCGATTTTTCCTTCTACCGCGGCCCCGGCGCGGACATGATGCTCCGCGAAGACGAACTGCCGCTTGACATGCTGCAGGACTGCCGGATCTTCCATTTCGGGACGCTTTCCATGACGCATGAAGGCGTGCGCGCGGCGACGAAGAAAGCCGTGAAGACGGCCAGGGAAGCCGGCGCGGTCATTTCCTTCGACCCGAACCTCCGCCCGCCGCTCTGGGAGTCCCTGGGTATGGCGAAGGAGCAGATGGAATGGGGCCTCGGCGTCTGCGACGTCCTGAAGATCGCGGACAACGAGATCGAGTTCCTGGTGCCCGAAGCCGGAAAGGACTACGAAGCGGGCGCGGCGATCCTGCAGAAGCGCTTCCCGAACATCCGCCTGCTGAACGTCACCTGCGGCGCCGACGGAAGCTGGAGCTTCTGCGGCGGCGAGAAGGTCTTCGTGCCTGCCTTTAAGCTGGGCGGGACCATCGAGACCACCGGCGCCGGAGACACCTTCTGTGCCTCCGTCCTGCACGACGTGCTGAATAACGGACTGGAAAACAGGGATGCCGCGAGCCTTAAGAACATGCTCCGCTTTGCGAACGCCGCTGCCTACCTCGTCACCACGAAAAAAGGCGCCATCCGCTCCATGCCGGAGCCGGAAGACGTCGAGAAGATCCTTCAGGCGAACTAAATCCTGAACACAAAAAGAGCCTTCCTTTCGGAAGGCTCTTTTTGCATGGCGCTGTGTTTAGTAGGTGACGATGACCGGGGAAGCGTAGAATACCGTGGTGGCGAAGTCAAGGGTCAGCTTCGCATTGCCGTTCTTCGCGCCGGTGACGTCATAGGCGCCCCATACGGCTGCGCGCTGATAGGATTCGCAGTGCGCTTCCACGATCTGGGTGGCACCGTAGCCGCCGTTTTCACGGTTCAGGCCGGCAATCTGCCAGATGGGGGCAAGGAAGGTGGAAACACTCAGAGCCGGAACCACGTCACGGGTATCGCCGAGACGTTTGACCGTGCCTTCACGCGTCAGGCCGGAGATGAGCGGGGAACCGAAAGTGACGGTGTTCAGCACGTTGTATTTCGACTTGATGGTGGAATCCGCAGCAGTCTGCTGTGCGACCATGCCGCCGAGGCTGTGGCCGGCGATGACCAGGTTGGCTCCCTTCGGGACCGCATCCAGGATGGCGTTCCGGACGTTGCGGAGATAGAGGTTGTTCTGCTCGAAACCGACCAGCAGGTCAGTGGCGATGCCGGTGGTCTGGTTGAAGGCCAGGTCCGTGCCGGACAGGCAGACCACATATACAGTCTTCCGGGTGGTCGTGAACCAGCTCTTGGTGGTCAGCGTGCCCTTGGTGATGGAAATGGGGCCGTTCGGCTGCCGGTAGGAATAACCGATCTGCACCAGGCGGGAAAGCTCAGCTGCGTTGGTAAATGTCACGGTCTTTTTCGCATTGAGCTGTGCCTGAACGGCATTGATGAGGGTTTCGTTGTCCGGTTCAGCGGCGCTTGCTGTGACGGACAGGCCGATGATCATCACAAGGGAAAGGACGACGGCTGCGATCCGTCTTGTCTTCTTCATGTCAGCCTCCTTTTGGGGTGTTGATAAGTTTTTGAAGGGGATGCGCTTCCCCTTTCATCTGCTTATAAAATAAGGCAAAATGTGCGCTTTTGTCAAGTGAAAAACGCAGGACTGCAGGGGAAAACCCGGCGAACCTGCGTTTTACGCTGTCAGGAATGCTGTCGGCCGTCAGCAGGACCCGTCCTAGACAGCCTCTCCTTGGCTGTTGATGATCTCCAGCAGTTTTTCAGCAAAGATGCGGTGGCCTTCCTCGGAAAAATGCACGCCGTCATAGGCGAGGGGGATGCCCCAGAGACCGGCGTCGGCAAAGCGGACGCCCTGCCGCCCGGACACGGTGCGAAGCTCGCCGGCAAGCGCCTGCGAGCGTTCGATCTGCTCCCGGCTTTCCACCCAGAAGCCGGGTACGAGGGGCGGCGGCGCGATGAGCAGGATGGGAGAGACAGAAGCCTCTTTCAGCGTCCGAACGAGGTGCTCCACGTCTTCTGCGGCCTCGTCTGCTGAAGAGCCGAGGAGGATGTCGTTCGTCCCCAGCATGAGCGTGACAAGGTCAAACGGACCTTCCCGCTTCAGATCCTGCGCGAACATTTCGTGGAGCGAGCGGCGCGAGGCAGGCAGGCCGTTGTATCCGTGGTTCGTGACGCCGACGCCTTCATTTTCCAGCCGTCCGGTCCAGCGGATCTCATAGGGATACCGCCCGCCGAAAGGAGACGCCGGGTCGTATCCGTAGGTATTTGAATCGCCGAGGCAGGCAATATGCATGCCTTTCTTCCTTTCTTGCAGGCCCGCGCCGCCGCTGATCCCGGCCGTCCTGCACTTTGTCAGTAGATCGTTTCGATCTCGCCTTCGATCCCGTAGCGTTCCCGGAAGGCTTTCAGGTCAGCGTCGCTCCGCACCAGCGTGATCTCCCGGAAATGCCGGGTCTCAAGGTCGATGAAGCCGGCAACTTTCTCCCCGGTGCAGATGCTCGAGCGGATCACGGGTTTCCATTTGGCCGGGTCGTAGGTTTCCGCCGGCGCCTTTTTCGTAAACAGATCCTTGAAAAATCCCATGTTGGTTCTCTCCGATGAATGAATTCCGACAATTCCTGCCCTCATTATACAGGAGGAGAGTGCCGGAGGGAAGGAAAAATATAATTTACAGCTCCAGCATTTCCCGGATGCGGGCGAGGTCGTCGTCGGTCAGGTTGGCAGGGTCGATGCCGCAGTCCCAGGCAGCCCCGGAAAGATCGCGGCCTGACTGCATCGCCTCCGCAATCTCCTCAAGTTTCTCTTCCGGAACGCCGAAAAAACCGGTGTCGTGAAGCAGGGCGAATTCAACAGGGTCAAAATGATCCTTCATCATGCGATCTCCCATACGAGCGTGACGGTGTCGGTGACTTCGATGTCATCGGGTTCAATGTCCATGTCGTACGTACCGTATTCCGCGGTACTGTCTGCCATCATCTTGGCGGACATCTGCCGCATCGGGGCGACTTCAAAATTGATCTCGTCCCAGGAATAATCGATGCTCTGCAGCTCCAGGAGCCTTACGCCGGCGGCGCCCGCAAGCACCTTTGCCTTCGCGAAGGAGTCTGCGACAGCGTTCGCGAGCAGGGCATTCTTTGAGGCCTCCGGATCCTTCACGCTGTAACTGATGCGGAATTCCGGCGAGATCTTCTTCGCGTTTGCGAGCGCGCAGAGGATCTTCCCGAGCCGTCCGTTATCGGAATCGAATTCGATCTTCATTACGTGGCGGAAACGGTAACCGGTCAGGCGATTCTTCCACACGTTTTCCTCCTGATAGCCCTCGTACTCGGGATCGACGGAGAAGGAGAGGGTCTTTACGTCCTTGCCCGCGAAGCCGAACGGCTCCAGCAGGGCTTTCAGGGCGGCAGAATCCTCCGCCGAATGCTTCACGGCTTCACCGTATTCCGGCTGCAGCCCGTCCAGAGTCATGCTGATCCGGGTCAGGTCCGGATGCACCTTTATCTTTCCTTTGCCTGTTACACGGATGGTTTTCATGCTTCATTCCTCCTTGTGTTTCCGTCTGTTTCAGTCTTCCGGCGGCTCGGGCAGAAAGCCCCGACCCTTCCAGAAATCCATTTGTCCGCGCGCGATGTCAAAGCCGCAGAGCTCGCGCTTCAGGTCCCACGGCAGGCGCGCGAGGCACTCCTCCTTCAGCTCCGCCGGCACGCCGTAGAAGGCTTCCGCGATGCTGCCGGCGATGCAGGTGAGGGTGTCGCAGTCGCCGCCGAGGGAGACCGCCGTGCGGATGACGTCTTCGAAATCCGTCCCCTCGAGGAAGGCCGTAAATGCCTCCGGAACGGTCTTCTGGCAGGTTTCGTCGTGGTGATAACCGGGCCTTATCTCATCGCAGGTCCGCGACAGATCGTAGCCAAACTCACGCACCACATAGTCCCGGATCTCGTCCTTCGTGCTGCCGCTTCGGGCAAGCCAGATGGCCGCTGCGACGCTTTCCGCGCCTTTGATCCCTTCGGGATGGTCATGGGTCGGCTCCGCGCTCAGGCGCGCAAGTTTCCGGGCGTGTTCGAGGTCGTCGCCCAGCCAGCCTGCGGACGAGACCCGCATGGCTGAGCCGTTTCCGTAACTTCCGTACGGCCCCATGCTTTTATCTTCCAGCCAGATCCGGAAGTGTCCGCCGTAGCCTGCATCGGGGTATATTCTGCCCCAGTTCCGCATGGAGTCTGCGACCTCGCGGCGCACCGTCTCATCGTCGCAGCCGTGCCGCGTAAAGATGAGCGCCCGCGCCACCGCGATGCTCATCACGGTATCGTCCGTGAACTGCGAGCGCCGCGAAAACAGCGGAAAATCCTTTGTTTTTCTGCCCCTGTCGAATTCGTAGGGGGCACCGATCATGTCGCCTAAGATCGCGCCGTACATCAGTGTTTTCCTCCTTTTCCGCGGGTTTCGTAGTCTTCGTCGATGCGTTTCTTCCACTCCGCGCCGATGGGGGCAGCACTCGCCCGCATCGCGCAGACGGTCTCGGCCAGTACTTCGTAGTTGAGCGCCGTGCCCACGTGATCGCTGTTGTAGTTCGCCGCGCGGTCGGCCTTTATTCCGAAGCGCCCTGCTGTCTTGATGGCATCAATGTTCGCGCCGAGGAAGAGAAACTCCCAGCCGTATTTTTCCTTCTGCCGCTCCACCATTTCCTTCACGCGGTCATAGCTGTATTCGCGGCTCGCGTTTTCAAGCCCGTCCGTCGTGATCACGAAAATGGTCTTCTCCGGCCTGTCTTCCTCGCGGATGTATTTGTGTACGTTTCCGATGTGATGAATGGCGCCGCCCACGGCATCCAGGAGCGCCGTGCAGCCGCGGACGTAATACTCTTTCTCGGTCATCTGCGGCACCTTCTCCAGCGGCACGCGGTCGTAGAGCACCTCGCTCCGGTCGTCAAAGAGCACCGTGGATACGAGCACCTCGCCCTCGGCTTCAGCCTGCTTGTGCAGCATGCTGTTGTAACCGCCTACGGTGTCGCTTTCCAGTCCGCCCATGGACCCGCTGCGGTCCAGGATCATTACCAGTTCAGTCAGATTCTTTTTCATGTGTTTGGCCTCCTTTGTTTTGTTCTGACGCGAGTATAGCCCGCACCGGAGGCCGAAAGGTCAATTTGCAGGAGACCTTTGCAAAAGAGAGGCAGAGCCGAAAAGCCCCGCCTGAGAAATCAGTCCATCGTGGTGCCGAGATAAGGCTGGCCGTACTTGAACAGCAGCTCGTTGATCTCGAAAATGTCATACATTTCGGATTCGATGCAGAAGCTCATGATCACGTCGAAGAGACTGTTGTTCGTGAGCGTGAAGCCTGCTGCGGCGAGCAGGTCCTTCGTATCGTCCAGGTTCAGCCGGAGGCCGACGGCGAGGGCGAGAACGGTCTTTTTCTTCGGGATGTAGTCCTCGCTGCAGCGGATCTTGGAGAAGACCTGCTTGGAGATGTTTGCGCGGTGATAGACTTCCGCGTCGGCAAGGCCCCGCTCGTCGACCATGCGGAGGAGCCGCGCCTGGAAACTTTCACCGAGGTTCTTCACCACCTGGTCGAGAGAGGGCTTTTTCGGCTTCGGCGCGGAAGAAGAGGCAGCCCCGACAGGCCGGGAAAATGCGTGGTCAGGCGCTTCGTGGGGCACGGCTCCGGAGGGAAGCGGCATCTGGGCAGCCGGCTTCGGCGCGGCGGCTTTCGGCTCCGCCGGCGGTTCGAATGCATCCATCTCGACTGTCTTGTTCCAAAGCGCCTGGGAAGCCGCAAAGGACTCATATTCGCGCCGCCTTCTCGCCTCACGCCGTTCCCGCATCCGCTCCTCATCGGCGCCGCCGTACTCCGCGGCGGTCTGCGCAGCCACATAATTCTCGTCAATGTATGCCTCGACCCGCTCGCTCAGGCCCTGCGCGATGCGGAAGGCGCCGGGGTTGAACACGACCAGTGTCACGTCCAGGTCGGAGTCTTCGAGGTGCCCGCGGATCACGTCCAGCGCGGTCTCGAGCGCCTTATCCTTCGGGAAGCCGTAGACGCCCGCAGCAATGAGCGGGAAGGCGATGCTTTCGCATCCGAGCTGATCGGCGAGCAGCAGAGACTTCCGGTAGCAGGAGCGGAGAGTCTCAAACTCCCCGTGCGTACCGCCGTTCCAGGCGGGACCCACGGTGTGGATGACGTATTTCGCGGGCAGCTTAAAGGCCGGCGTGACTGCGCACTCGCCGGGCGCAATGCGGCCGATCTTCTTCCGCGCCGCGAGGAGTTCCTCCTCCCCGGCTGCCTTGTAGACCGCCGCATCCGTCCCGCTTCCGTACGTCGGCTCCGGGTTTGCGGTATTCACGATCGCATCCGCCGCGACCCGCGTGATATCATTTCGAACGATTTTGAATGGCATGTTTTCACCTCGGATATTTCTGCAGTCAATTATAACCGCCCTGACGCATGCGCGCAACGGATAAACGGACGAAAAAAGCAGGCCGCTGAGATGTTCAGCGGCCCGGCTTGGGTGTATTCAGTTGTCTCAAGTGCCTTACTCCGCGATCGAGTATGTCACGAAGATCCCGGTGTAGTCTTTCGCGGCTTTTTCTTCCGCGGAGAGCTTGGCGAAAGCGGCGGGATCGGCGGCGCTCGCCTGCATCACGGCGAAGCCGACCTGAATATCCAGCTGCTGCGTGCTGCCGTCGCTGAAGGCGACCGTGCAGCGAATGACCGTGCCGATCAGTTCATTGAGGCGCGCGGCGCGCTCTTCGAGCACATTGCCGGACGGGTTCGTCTTGTCATCCTTCGCGTAGAACTCCGAGGAGTCTTTGCCGCTCGTACCCACGAGGCCCATGGAAAAGCCGTCGGCGGCCTGTCCCGCGGCCATGAGCGTGACGGAAGAGTACTTCCGGCTGAGAGCGCCATCCGCAGCCTTGCCGGCCTTTTCGGCCTGGTTCAGATAATACTGATCGAAGACGGTATCCAGGCCTTCGCCGACCATATTGCCCGCGGTCACGGGATCGCTGCCCGCCGCGCAGATCACGGCAATCGCGTCCTTATCTGCCGCATAGGTCACGCTGACTACGTTCTCACCGCTTACCGTGAACGGAAGCGCGACATAGTATTCAGTTCCGCCGGGGCCGGGCTCACTGCCTTTGCCGCTGTCGCCTCTGCCGACAATGTTCATGCTGCCTCTGCCGGTCTCAATGTAGACCGGGTTGCCCTTTTCCAGCTCCGCTGCATGAACCGTCAGCGAGAAGGCATTGTCGGCCTTTTTGCCGAAAAGGCCCGGGCCGATGAACGCGCCGAGCGCGACCGCCAGGGCCAGCACGGCCGCAACCGCATAGCGGAAGACTTTCCTCTTTCGCACCGTCCGTTTTGCCGGGGCCGCCTTTGCCGCAGCACTGCGCACACCTACAGCCTCATAATTCCTCGCCGCCTCCAGCGCGTTTTCCACCGCGCCCTCAGGTGTCTTGATCTTATCCACCGTCTCGGTGTATCTGTTGTTTCGCATTTAACATTCCTCCTCCTCAAGCAGGTCTTTCAGTTTCCGGCGTGCCCGCTGCAGCGTCGAACTGACCGTGTTGGGATTCTTCCCGAGGATCTTTGCGATCTCGGCAATGGTGAATTCCTCGTAGTAGTACAGGTAAATGACGTTCCGCATGGTCTCCGGCAGCTGCCGGATCTCTTCCATCACAGCGCTTTGCTCGGGCTGCGCAAGCTCGGCGCATTCATCGAGCGGCACAAAATTGCGGCGCCATGCGAGCCGGTGCAGGCTCCTGCACTTATTGACCGTAACACGGATCAGCCACGCCTTGAGATGCTCCGGATCATCCCGGCACGGGCACTTCGTCAGCAGCTCAACGAACACGTCCTGCAAGATGTCCTCCGCGTCCGCCGCGCTTTGGCAGTTATGGACCGCGATCCGGTAGATCATGTCGGAATACCGGCGGATGATCCGCTCTGTTTTTTCGGCATCGAACTTGTCCATAACAGCCTCCTTTCACCTATAATACGTCTGAGGGGGAGGGTTTTCGTGCACAGGGGAAAAATATTTTTGAGGGAGCTGTTCTGTTGGGACCGCAGCTAACGATCCAAAACCGTTTCGGGTTCTTTTTTCGCCTCAAACCCGCTGCCGCAGCGCGGCTCCGGAATTGCGGTATTCACGATCGCGTCTGCTGCGACCCTTGTAATATCATTTCGAACGATTTTGAATGGCATATGAATACTCCGGACATTTTCTGCCATTTATTATAACCGCCCTGCCGCATGTGCGCGACGGATAAATGGATGGCGAAAGTGGACCGGAAAGATGATCCTGCTCCGGAGAGGGAAAAATAAAGAGGGGGATCACTCCCCCTCCAGATGTACCATGATCGGTTTGACCCCGAGCGCCGGCAGGATCATGTCCGTGAGGTCCCGCGTCTTAAAGCGTATCGAGCTCGTGTTCTCGCAGGGATGGCAGCCGAACATATCCTCCTTAAGCACGTCCTCGTCGATCAGAAGCGTCACGTCATGCCCGCGGTCGTTCATGAGGCCGAGTACCGAAACGCTGCCCGGATGCAGGTCCAGAAAGCGCTCCATGTGCTCTTCGTCGGCAAAGGACAGACGCGTGAGCCCGTGCTGTCCCGACAGCTCGCGGGTCTTGAAGACCTTGTCGCCGGGCATGATGAGCAGGTAAAACTTCGTCTTCGCGCGGTTGCAGAGAAAGAGGTTCTTGCAGATGCGCACGTTCAGCACCGCGTCCACCTTTGCGCAGACCTCCATGCTCGTGGCTGGTTCGTCCGGATGGTCCGTCCGGTCAAAGGAGATCCCCAGCCGGTCCAGAAATTCGTAGGCCCGGACCTCCCGGGCGCTCCGCCCCGTCATGTCGGCCGGGGAGCCGTGAAACAGTTCCATGTCGTCTCCTTAGCGGGAAAGGCACTCGGCGAGCAGCGCCCGGCAGCCTCTCTCGATGTCATCGTAAGCTTTTTCAAAATCCCCGGTATACCAGGGGTCCGAGACCTCGGCATCCGCAAACAGCAGGCGGACCCTGCCCTTCGGCGCCTCATCCACGAGGCTCCCGAGAAGGTGCCGAAGGCCGCGCAGATTCCCCCTGTCCATGAGGACCACGAGGTCGTTTTCCGCAAGGTCTTCGGCCGTGATCTGGCGCGCCTCACCCGGTTCATACGGAATGCAGTGCTGCCGCAGCACCCGCTGCGCCCGCAGATCCATGGGGTTGCCGTGCCCGCCCCAGATCTCCTCCGTGCTGACGGCTGCGGAGGACACCGCAAAGCGCGAAGCCGCTCCGGCCTGCCTTGCAAGCTCCCGGAAAACGTGCTCCGCCATGGGTGAACGGCAGATATTGCCGTGGCATACAAAAAGAATCTTAGTCAAATGCATCTCTGTCCAATCTTTAAAAAGTACCGATTTATTATACTTCATCGCGGCGGATTTTTCCATCATTTGCTTTCTTGATAAATTCTTGACAAACTGGAGCGTACGTTTTATTATCCTACTATATTTTTTTAAATAAGAAAGAGGAAGCCTGTTGTACAGAGAAGAATTAACGCATTACAGCCGGATCCTGAACAGGGACATGCGCATCGTGATCTACGGACACGGCGGCATGCCGATCCTCGGCTTTCCCACTCAGAATTCCATGGCAAATAATTACGAGGACTTCGGCATGATCGGTGAACTGGCTGACTTTCTCGAAGAAGGAAAGATCCAGCTGTTCACCGTAGACAGCGTGGACCTTGAGAGCTGGTCCGACAAAGAGGGCGACAAGACACGGCGTGCCGCCCGCCAGGAGCAGTACTTTCACTATATCACCGAGGAAGTCATTCCGTTCATGCGCAGCCGCAATGATCAGCCGCCTGCGGTCACCGGTTTCAGCATGGGTGCGAACCATGCCGTGATCACCTTCCTGCGGCGCCCGGACCTGTTCCGCGGCGTGATCGCGCTGTCGGGCGTGTACGACTCGGACTTTTTCTTCGACGGCTGGATGGATCCCACGCTCTATGAGAGCTCTCCAGAACGTTTTCTCCCGCAGATGCCGAAAGACCACCCGTACATCAGACTGTACAACGAGCGCAGGATCATCCTGTGCTGCGGCCAGGGCGCGTGGGAGGATGACAGCCTGCGGACCCTGAAGTACCTCGCGGAAGTCTTCCGCGAAAAGGGAATCAACGCCTGGTGCGACATCTGGGGCTATGACGTCAACCACGACTGGCCCTGGTGGTACAAGCAGATGCGCTATTTCCTGCCCTTCATGCTGAATGAACAATGACAAAGGATGTGAACCCGTGAATTTTATTTTTATTTCTCCGAATTTCCCCCGCACCTACTGGAATTTCGCCGACCGTCTGCGTCAGAACGGCGCGAATGTCCTGGGTATCGGGGACGCTTCCTACGATGAACTCGCGCCGGAGCAGAAGGCTCCCCTTACCGAGTACTATAAGGTGGACAGCCTTGAAGACTACGATCAGGTCTACCGCGCCGTGGCGTTCTTCGCGTTCAAATACGGGAAGATCGACTGGATCGAATCGCTGAACGAATACTGGCTGGAGCAGGACGCCCAGCTGCGTACGGATTTCAACGTGACCACCGGCATTCAGGCCGACCGCATCGGCTTCATCAAGGAAAAGGCGCTGATGAAGCAGAAGTACCTTGAAGGCGGCATTCCCACCGCACGCCAGCACTTCGTTTCGACGAAGGAAGCGGCACGCGAATTCATCGCGCTCGTGGGCTATCCCGTGATCGTCAAGCCGAACATCGGCGTCGGCGCGCACGACACCTGGAAGCTGGAAAACGACGCCGATCTCGACACCTTCTACGGCGATCTGCCCCCCGTGCCCTACGTGATGGAAGAGTTCGTCGAGGGGGACATCGTCTCCTATGACGGGATCTTCGATTCCCACTGCGAACCGCTCTTCGAGAACATGAACGTGTTCCCGCCGATCATGGATGTGGTCAACGAGAACCGCGACCTGAACTACTATACCTGTCCGGATGTGGTGAAAGAACTGAGAGATCTGGGACGCAGGACGGTCAAGGCGTTTAACGTCGGCAGCCGCTTCGTCCATCTGGAGTTCTTCCGCCTGACGAAACCGCACAAGGGGCTGGGCGAAAAGGGAGCCTACGTCGGCCTGGAAGTCAACATGCGCCCGCCGGGAGGCTATACGCCCGACATGATGAACTTTGCCCATTCCACGGACGTGTACAAGATCTACGCCGACATGGTGTGCTTTGACGAGCGGCGCCTGCCGGTGTCGAAGGATCAGTACTACTGCACCTACGCCAGCCGCAAGGACGGCAACCGCTACAGCCATACCCATGAGGAGATCATGGAGCGCTACGGCGCAGACATGGTGATGCAGGAGGAAATGCCCGAGATCAGCTGGGCGACGATGGGCCGCTACATGTATACCGCACGGCTGAAGACCTACCGGGAAGCCCGGGCGTTCATCAAGTTCGTCCAGGGCTGAGGCGAAATACCGCTGACATGAAAAAATCCGATGCGCAGGCATCGGATTTTTTTAGTATTTGCCCCTGGGTTTTCTGCGCCTTAAATGATGCCTGCCGGGATCAGGATGACGAGGCAGAGCGCGACCAGGCCCCAGAGGACCGCGAGGAAGCGCGTGCGCTTTTTCGGCGGCAGATCCGGCACGTAGTTTGCGGCCAGGAAGAAGGGCACGTAGGTGGTAATGAAGACCGGCAGCACGCCCCACCATTTATAGACCCAGATGAAGGAATGATTGCTCGTTCCCGCGAGGAAGGACTCGAACAGCGCGAAGAGGAGCGCCATTTCCAGTGCGCCCACCAGCTTGCAGCTGATGCCCTTCCGGCCGTTCTTCGCAAAGTAACGCTTCGTCCGGTCCTGCGGCAGCATCTTGAAGGAAATGATGCCGGCGAGCGAGAACATCATGGACAGCTCCCAGCACACGCCGATCAGCAGGATGAACGTGGTGGATGCATTCGACACCGACCAGAGCGGGTAGCCGAAGACGTGCCCGATCACCGCATTCGCGATCTCGTACAGCCAGTGCACGCCGTAAAGCGCGAGCCCCGCGCACACGGCCTCGGTATTCTTCTTGTGGATCTCCGACCAGTAGACGTAGAAGACCACCGCCAGGATGAAAATGAACGTCCAGTTGAAGTTTTCGGTACTGCGGACCCGGATGGCATCCACCAGATCCTTCGCGGCCTGAGAGCCGTTGCCCCAGAAAATAAACATGAGAGGGCCTCCTTAAGCAGGGTAATTTAATGGACTGCGGTCATATCGTGAATATAAGCAAATAGACCGCTTTCAGTGCTTATTTTGTATTTTTGATCAACAGATTCATAATATTGCATGATTGCATCTTTTGAAAGCAGGACATTGGAAGACATTTTATCTGCATACCCTTTCCGCGCGTCTTTCCACGGTTTTTCGTTATGCGTTATCTTTTCCAATACCTTTCCGCTATACATGCCAAACGTGTTTATAACGAGATCAACAACTTTTTTCTCGTCAGCGGTCAGCGCATCTTCGGTGCCTGAAAAAAGAGCAAAGCGTGCGTCCTCGATTGGATTATATTTAAAATCACGGAAAAGATTATAAACCTCTGGGAATACAGGCCCATGAACCCAGGCTCTGCAATTTTCGGGAAAAAGTGGCCGCTTATTCAAGGCAGAATAAACACCCTGAATGAAGTATAGCAGTTTTTGGAGGGTGAGCGGCGTTACTTCCTCCAACTCTTCGAAAATATAAGAGATCGTTCTGAGCATTTTGTTTGAAACAGAGAACAACTTCTCCATACTCTCTGCTTTAGACATGGCTTTTTTATACGCGACATCAGCCAGCTTATCTCGGTTATTAACAAGCTTTTGCTTCATATATGCCGGAGATGTCAATGCAGATTTTATCACCTCGGAATATTCCTTTGATGGAATCTGACCGTCCATATATCTGGGCACGGTAACCTCTCCAAAACCGAGAGCTAATGATAGCGGAGCTTTTTTAATATCATAGATTTGAGATAGTTTTTCTATGTCGTTGATTGAGACTAAGCCCTCCGCCATTCTGTACTGCGCATCAACTTCCTGGACGTTCTGATCAAGAAGACCGGGAATATTCATTTCTGCACCGCACTCTGCACATTTTGCTACAGTAATTTCAAACGTGTATTCTTTATCTTTGATGTTCTTAACAATTGTTTTTTTCTGTAAAACAAATACGGTCTCTTTTCTACACGATATGCAAAAGTCCTTCTTCTCTTTTTCTACCATAATGATCACCTTTCATATTTGCATAGTCATTTAAAATAGTATTTCAGCGGATGTTTTTGTTCATGAAATGAAATAACAATAACATAGTCATTCTCCAACTTGTTGATTTTTATGTATAGGGGAACTTCTTTTTTTTCGGTTCCATACCTTTCTAAGAGGATGACATTTTTGCCAAAAACATATAGTATTTCATATTCATATCCGACATGCTCGTTTTGCAAAATTGCAGAAAAGTCTGTTGCTGTAAGGCTTAGGATTATTTCTTTTGCCTTTGCTTCAGGAATAACATAATCCAGAAAAAGGTTAAGGTTATCCTGCCGCCGATCATTTCTGTCAATGCGGTATCTGCCTATTTTAACAGATGATTTTACATCTGAAAGATACTGTTCTATGTGGGTAATATCTATTTTCAACACTTACCTCCGAATAATAAATGATAGAAAAATTGAAATTTACTATCATTAGCATAACACGCTATTTCTAATTGTCAATAATAAGTTGCGGATATTATTGCACGTGAATACGTTAGGGTGTCACGGACGGCTCTGTCATGATTGTTTTGTGTCAAAAAAGAAGAATCTGACAGTATGATCAGATCCTTCTTTTTATGCAGCTCGCAATTAACGCCAGCAAGATATATGCCATGCAGGGCGATTCATTAGCAGTCTCTCCGGTTACTTTTCCGTTATTGGTATATTGTCGCTCATCCCCATCTTTTGCGTCAGATCGCCAAGGCTCTTATCGTACTGCGCCTTGGAGATGGCACCGTGGGAGAGGAAAGTGTCAAGGAGTTCTTTCTGGCGGAGGAAGAGGGCGAGTTTCTGGTTTTCAATTTCTGAATGATCCGGAATAGGTTCGGTCAAAAACATCGTATTATTCTTCCTTAAAGTGATTTTTTACTATCGCATCCAACTGCGAGGTAATATCTTTGAATTCACAGTCCAAATCTAGCGTTTTCACACTGATCTGGTTTCCGCTCATCTGGTAAACATTATCCGGTTTAACAGCTTCGTCAGTAGCCGCATACAGTAGCATTCCGGAAACTTTGTGGGGCTTATCTCCGAATTCGGCATCCTTGTTTTTAACGTAAGTGAAGATTTGATACAGATTGCCGGATCGTTGAGTGTGAACATCGTATTGCGTCTGCATAGTCTGGGAATAATACTTGGCGTCAATGATCAGCACGTCGCTTCCTTTGGCAAGAGTGATGTCACTTTGCATTACAGGAAGCATCGTGCTGATTCCATCATCCAATGCCCACTGGATCTGCGAAGCATTCACAGACAATTGAGGAAACTCCTTGCGGTAATACTCCAAAATGAACTTTTCATACAGCCGGCTCATATGCTCGTCTGAGAAGTCCATCATGCGCGTTGAACCGTCGGAGTTGGTTTGAAGTAAGCCGTTGACGGTCAAATAACAGATGGCAATCAGCATTCGGTACGATTGGTTATTGCGGTTAAACTGTACTTTCCAGTTGATGGCATGAATATCCAGAAGATCTATGTTTCCGAAGTACACCAACAGTTTCCGTAATTCTATCTTGCGAGCTTTTGCAATATCTGCGCGTAGCAGCAATTCCATCGTCGTCTTAATGATTCGATTCAGATATGAGTTCTCTGAAAACTCATCATAAGTACAGACTAACTGCTGCTTTATCGTGCTTTGTGTCTTTATGGATTCCGATATTTCGATCCTGCCACGCAAAGAGGAGAGCGACTCCGTGCTTTCTATATACTCCCGTCCAAGGCCGCGTTTTATCTGCAGTGAAACACCTTTTGAAAGAATGGCAGCACAAAGATCCGCCACGTTTTCAAACTGTTCCGTCGCGATATTCTTATAGCCTTGCTCACTCAGCACCTGGAAGGCGTAGGAGAGCATATAGTAGATGTTACGGACGGGGATCATTTAATGGAACTCCTTAGTAGGTTCGACCAATCCTTGACCTTGGTGGGCTCATCAAACCAGTACTCTTTCAGAAGAGGAATCAGTTCAAACTCAACAATTCTCAAAAGAGCCTGATCCGTTACCTGCTTCAAATTACAGAAATAACTGTGACCGATGCGGAATCCTTCACCGAGTGATTCATCCGCGGCAATAGTTGAGTTAAGGTTTTCAACGCAACCAATCAGCCGATTAAACTTATCACTGTTCAGTTTCGCTTTGTATTTCAGAAAGCCTTCAGTCTCAAAACCAGGCTTGAGATCAAAGAAGGCAAAGCGTCTGCGCAGAGCGTAGTCGAGCATAGCCAGGCTGCGGTCGGCAGTATTCATCATACCGATGATATAGACATTTTTTGGGACGGAGAACTTCTCGTCAGAATAGAGGAGCTGTAGTTCGATCCCACGTTTATCATTTTCAATCAGCATGAATAATTCACCGAAAATCTTGCTCAGATTGCCACGGTTGATCTCATCGATGATAAAGAAATAGTCGTTGTCACTGTCGATTTCTGCCTCTTTGCAGAAGTTATAAAATACTCCTTTTTTCAGATCAAAACCTGTTTCAGAAGGCCGGAAACCCATAATGAAATCTTCGTAAGAATAGCTCTGATGGAACTGAACCATCATAACTCGATTGGGATCTTTTACTTCCATCATGGAATATGCTAAACGTTTGGCAGCAAAGGTTTTTCCAACGCCAGGAGCGCCTTGAAGAATAACATTTTTCTTGGTTCGAAGAAGATCAACAAGGGTATTGTAGCCGTTTTCATCCATGAATACTTCTTCAAGGAAATCAGAAGCTTCATATGGCGGATAATCAGACTGCGGCGGTTCTCCGCTACCGTTGTCATCGATTTCTTTTTCAAACAGCGCATTCAGCTTTCCGACATACTCTGTATATGGAGTAATGTCAGTAAGTGTTTTCATAACAGCGTATCCAGGATGTGGCCATTCGCCTTTATCAGTCCAGTTAACGCTTCGGATATTATTGTATATTTTTCTTGTGGCATCAAAACGATAATCAGATGTGACAACGCCTCGTCCCAGTATTTTATATGCTCCCTTTTTGGCAAAAACAATATCACCAGGCTTCATTTCATTGGCAAATTGCCAGGTGGCATGTGCAGCATTTTTATATGACAATGAAGGATCTATGGCTTTCTTCATTGCTTGCTTCATTTCATCTTTACTGGAATACTGGGTCAAATCACCGATTTCTTCCCAGCCGATTGCCATGATGCTATCCTTGCAGCATTCACCCCATATAGATCCAAATTCACCCGGAGAATATATCCAGTAGCGCCTGGTTTCAATGCCATCATCAGCCAAAGCAGAGCCTTTTGTTGATTGTTCGTATTCAATATAATCATCTCCATATTCAGCGCTTACATAAATAATCGTTTGTGTCAGAAGATGATACTCGGGATCTGAATAGCAGTCGGGTTCTGCGTCAATGAGCGCCTTTTGCTTTTTTTGCAGTTCGGCATCACTTTTTATTTCATTAAGTACTTCCTCACAAAGGATAGAGAAATTATCATATTTGCGAATCTCGGGGTCTTTTTCTTGGCTTGTCTCTTTATAGCCGATTAGCTCTTTAAAATCGGCATACATTTTGTATTTATACAGGTAATATTTTTCGGGATATTCAAAGGAAAGATAAACGCATATGGCGCGTAGATCCTGATAATGGTTCTTTGTTTTTTGTGTTTCATCAGAATCAACTTTGGCAGTATCTATCATCTGCTTACACGTTGAGCGGAATTGTTGATATCTATCAACTAATGGTAATGATTCATCGTATAACAGGCGGAATAAACTGCGCATTTTCTCAGGGTCTTGCTTGCTAAGTTCACATAATAGTCTATATGCATAATACATACCACCAGCAAGGAGATTATTGGCCAATCTAAATGATTCTGCTACCATTCCCGCAAAGTCTTCAGCATTAATGCGCCAATGATCTTTGTAGTGCTTTAATGCTTCCCACTTATATTTTTCTCCTTGCCAGTTGTACTCGATATTCTTTTTGTAGTAATCGATCACCTCATGAATGGTCATAGTAGTCTACTCCTTCCATAGAACAATAATTGATAACTAAAAGAGGATGTTATGAGCCAAATACTCGAGGCCAGTCTTCCTTAATCTTCTCGATTAGCCCTTCATCTGCTGGCAGCCAAGCGACACTGTATAATTCATCGTAACTAAGCCATTTTGCGTCTTCTGCTTCAAGAAGCGTCAGGTGACCACTGGCCAGTGTACACCAAAAGCAATCCATGGAAAGATGGAATTTCGGGTAGTCATATTCCACGGTATCGATCAGCTCACCCACCTCAATATCAGCGGTCAGTTCTTCTTTGATCTCACGCTTCAATGCCTCCTGTGGAGTCTCGCCGGGCTCGATTTTGCCGCCGGGGAATTCCCAGTAATCTTTCCAGTCGCCGTAACCGCGCTGGGTGGCGTATATCTTGTTGTCCGACCGAATGATGGCCGCGACTACGCGAATTGTTTTCATGTATCTGTACCTCTAAAGGGCCTTATTCTTTTTATTCCTCGTACGCTTTTTTACAGCATTTCATACAAGCGTCCGTAATGCATCCGCCCTCTTACCTTATCTCCCAACTGTGCCCGCAGTTCTGGCATACGCAGACGGTCTTCACATTGTTGACGATCCGCTGCTTTTTGTGGCCGAAGATCTTGAAGAGCAGGGCGGGCACGGTGAAGCACAGCCATTTGATCGGGATCCACCACCAGCCGACGAGTATCCACCAGAAGATGCTGTGATGGACGTTTTTCAGCCTGGCTTCGTTGACCATTTGTACGTTTACGTTCTGGCTTCCGCATTTCGGGCAGTTCATCTTGTTATCTCCTTGCAGGGCTTGGTTTTCGGTTCATTCTGTGCCGATCATACCACGTTTGGCGTCCGGTATGCAAGGGCGGATTCCCGCTGGCAATCGCGGCGCTCTTATGGTATGGTGTAGGCAGAAAATGCTTTCGGAGGTTTCCCATGAAGACCGTTCTCGTAACCGCTTTTGAACCTTTCGGCGGCGATAAGCTGAACCCGACGCAGATGGTGCTGGAGAGGCTGCCGGCGGAACTCTCCGGCTGCGTGCTGGAGAAAATACTCCTTCCCGTGGAGTTCGTGCGTTCGCGGGAAAGGGCCTGCGAAGCGTACGACAGGCTGCGTCCGGACGCGGTGGTGATGCTGGGCCTTGCGGGGACGCGGGATGCGATCACGCCCGAGACCACAGGCCGGAACCTGATGAAGGCGCGCATCCCGGATAACGCGGGCTATGAACCGCAGGATGAGCCGGTC
>CACWLA010000033.1 GCA_902761665.1 uncultured Lachnospiraceae bacterium
CCCGGCCCCGGAGGATCAGTGCGTTGGAAAGAAGAAATGACATAAGCGATGACCTCTGTCTTTGATGCCTTTATTGTAACGGCTGAAAACAAACTTGACAAGAGAGGAAAAGTGTGTCAGACTTGATTTTGCTCCAGGGAGCGTGATAAGGCTGATGCAGGGCGGCTCCGCCGGCCTGTGTTTTTATGTAAGGACGGTAGCAATGGAAGGATCACTGTGGATACTGAACAGCATGCTGCTCGGCGCAGGGCTTGCGATGGACGCTTTTTCGGTGTCGCTGGCCAACGGGCTGCATGAACCCGGCATGAAGCGGGGGAGGATGTGCGCCGTAGCCGGGACCTTTGCAGTCTTTCAGACCGTCATGCCGCTTATCGGCTGGTTTCTGGTCAGCATGCTGATGCACGCCTTCCAGGTGATCGACCCGTACATCCCCTGGGTCGCCTTCGGCCTGCTTCTTCTCATCGGCGGGAAGATGATCCTTGAAGGGATCCGCGGCGAAGGAGAGACGGAAAAGAGCGCGGTCGGCTTCGGCGGACTGATGCTCCAGGGCGTCGCTACCTCGATCGACGCATTGTCCGTCGGTTTCACGATCGCGGATCTGTCTCCGGCCAGAGCAGTGGCTTCCTCGCTCATCATTGGCGCCGTGACCTTCGCGATCTGCTTTGCCGGCGTCGTATTGGGCAGGAAACTGGGGACGAAGCTGGCGGGCAGCGCTTCCGTTCTCGGCGGAGTCATCCTCGTCGGGATTGGGATCGAGATCCTGCTGACGCATTAAGCGGCAAGAAACGCTTGTATAAGGGAATTGTTCTGTGGTATAATATTTCGCGGAATTCATCCAGACAGCAAAGGAGCTGACAATGACTGACCATCGCCGCGTATTACTGAAGCTGAGCGGAGAAGCGCTCGCAGGAGAGAAGAAGACCGGTTTTGACGAAGAAACCGTAAGGAAGGTCGCTGCGCAGGTGAAACGTGCTGCGGATGAGGGCGTCGAACTCGGCATCGTCATCGGCGGCGGCAATTTCTGGCGCGGCCGTTCCAGCAAGGCGATCGACCGGACCAAGGCCGATGCCATCGGCATGCTTGCCACGGTCATGAACTGTCTCTACGTCTCGGAGATCTTCCGCGACTGCGGGATGCAGACCGAGATCTACACCCCCTTCGTGTGCGGCTCCATGACGAAGCTGTACAGCAAGGACGAAGCCGATGCCGACCTGAAGGCCGGCAAGGTCCTGTTCTTTGCAGGCGGACTCGGCCATCCGTATTTCTCCACGGATACGATCTGCGTGCTGCGCGCGCTTGAACTGGAGTGCAGCGAGATCCTGCTGGCGAAATCGATCGACGGCGTCTACGACAAGGATCCCGGCAAGTATCCCGACGCGAAGAAGTACGATACGATCACGGTCGGTGAGCTGGTGAGAAACGATTTGAAAGTCATCGACGGGACGGCGGCCGCCATGTGCCGCGACTACCCCGTTCCCATGCAGATCTTCGACCTCGGGGAAGAAGACAGCATTTACCGCGCGATGCAGGGCCTGTCGAACGGCACACGCATCACGGTCTGACACGGATAACAAGGAGGGAATGAAATGTACGAACCTTTGGAGATCGCAGAAGAAAAAATGGAAAAGACGCTGAGCAACCTGGCGGAGGATTACTCTACGATCCGCGCCGGCCGCGCCAATCCCAATGTATTGAACAAGATCACCGTTGACTATTACGGGAGCCCGACCCCGCTGCAGCAGGTCGCCAACATCTCCGTTCCCGAAGCCCGCATGCTGGTCATCCAGCCCTGGGACAGGAGCCTGATCAAGGCGATCGAAAAGGCCATCCAGGCCTCCGACGTCGGCATCAATCCAAACAATGACGGCACCGTCATCCGCCTGGTCTTCCCGGAACTGACCGAGGAACGCCGCAAGGACCTGTCCAAGGACGTGAAGAAGAAGGGCGAAGCTGCCAAGGTCGCGATCCGCAACATCCGCCGCGACTGCGTGGATACCATCAAGAAGGCGCAGAAGGCCGGCGAGATCACCGAGGATGACCAGAAGAAGGACGAAGACGAAGCCCAGAAACTGACCGATAAGTACATCGGCAAGGTGGACAAGGCCGTCGAAGCCAAAACCAAAGAGATCATGACGGTGTAAGCTGCTTACGGCACCGGACGCAGAAGGCAGGCGATGGCTTGCCTTCTGTTCAGTTAGGCAGAAACTTCACGAAAATCTCACGGAAAGTTAAGAGAAAGATCAGCCATGAGCGAAATGAAGATACCGAAGCACGTTGCCATCATCCTGGACGGGAACGGCCGCTGGGCGAAACGGCGCGGACTGCCGCGGAAACTCGGTCACAAGGCCGGCTGCGAAGCGCTAGAGCAGATCGTTGAGGACGCCGCCCGCCTGGGCATCAAGGTCCTGAGCATCTACGCGTTTTCCACGGAAAACTGGAAGCGCACGCAGGACGAAGTGAGCGCCCTGATGCAGCTGTTCCGCTATTACATCCCGCGCCTTCGGAAACGCTGCTTTGAAGGAAGCATCAAGGTCGAAACGATTGGTGACATGAGCCTCTTCGACGAGGACCTGATCCGCGGCATAGACGAGCTGAAGCGGGATACGAAGGATTTTGCCCGCATGACTTTCGTGCTCGGCCTCAACTACGGAGGCCGCGACGAGATCAGGCGCGCCGCCGTGAAACTGGCGGAAAAGGTAAAGGCCGGCAAACTCGAGCCGGAAGATATCACTGAAGAGATGATCTCCCGGAATCTGGATACGGCGGTTCTGGAATATCCTGATCCGGACCTCCTCATCCGCACGAGCGGAGAGCAGCGCCTTTCCAATTTCATGCTATGGCAGAACGCCTACGCCGAGATGTATTTCCCGGAGCTCCTCTGGCCGGATTTCAAAAAGGCCGACCTGGTGAAGGCCATTGAGGTATACAACGGCCGCGACCGCCGTTACGGCGGCAGAAATGAGGCCGACAATGGATAATGAAAAGAAAAAAGGCTTTCTGATCCGGCTGCGGAGCAGCGTGATCGTAGCAGTCCTGGCTGCAGCTGCATTGTTCTGCGGCGGGCTCGTCCTGTTTCTGGCCGTTGCGGCGATCGCGATGATCGGCCTGTTCGAACTGTTCAAGGCGCTCGGCCTCAGAAAGACGGCGCTGGAGGCAGCAGGCTTCATGGGCGCTGCGCTCTTTCTGGAAGCCGTCTGGCTCGGCTGGGACAAGGGGCTGCTGCTTGCCCTGTTCCTGTCGCTCATGCTGATCCTCGGCACTTACGTCTTTACTTGGCCGAAATATACGGCTTCCCAGGCGGCTGAGACCGCTTTTGCAGTGCTTTACGTCCCGGTCCTCCTGTCTTATGTCTACCGGACGGACCTGCTGACGGAAAGCATCGTCTATACGGCGCTGACCCTTCTTGCAGCCTGGTGCTCCGACGTCGGTGCCTACTGCATGGGCATGCTTTTCGGAAAACATAAACTGACGCCTGAACTGAGCCCGAAGAAGACCGTCGAAGGCGCCGTGGGCGCGGTCTTCTTTTCCGCAGGCATCGGTGCCCTGTACGGCTTCGTGTTCCGGAACGCCCTGGGGCTCTTTGCCCGCCCGGTCATTGCCGTGATGATCCTGTTCGCCTTCGGCAGCATCCTTGCGCAGATCGGCGACCTCATCGCCTCCGCGATCAAGCGGGACAGGGGCGTCAAGGATTACGGGAACCTCATCCCGGGCCACGGCGGCATCCTGGACCGTTTCGACAGCGTGATCGTTACGGCACCGGCTGTTTACTATCTGATCCTGCTGCTGATGAAATAAGAGCGGCATCCGGAGGAATTCAATTTGAAGATAATCATTGCGATCCTGATATTCAGCGTCCTGATCCTGTTCCATGAACTGGGTCATTTTCTGCTGGCCAAGGCCTGCGGTGTCGGCGTGACCGAGTTTGCGCTCGGCATGGGCCCGATCCTCGTCTCCTGGGGAAAGGGTGAGACGAAATACGCGATCAAGGCGCTGCCTTTCGGCGGCTCCTGCTCCATGGTCGGCGAAGATGAAGACGATCCGGCACCCAATGCCTTCGGCAACAAGAAGGCCTGGCAGCGCTTCCTCGTGATCGTCGCCGGTCCCGTGTTCAACTTCCTGCTGGCTTTTATCTGCTCCCTGTTTTTCATCGGTTTCGGCGGCGTGAACAAACCTGTCGTCTATTCCGTCGGGGAAGCAGCCTCGGCCGGCATTCAGAAAGGCGATATCGTCCGGTCGATCAACGGAAAGAAGATCGCGCTCGGGCGCGAGATCCCGCTGTACCTGTTCAGCCATCCGCTGGACGGCAGCGCCGAGATCGTGGTGGAACGCGGCAGCGAGCTTCTGACGAAGACCGTGAACACGCACCGTGAAGGCTGGCGCATGGGCATTTCCTACATGGCCGATGAGACCGGCTGCACGCTGAGCCAGATCTCGGCGGGGTCCGCTGCAGAAAGCGCAGGGCTTAAGGCGGGCGACATCCTGGTCAGCATTGACGGGACGAAGATCTCGACCGGCAAGCAGCTGAGCGAATACTTTAAGGCGCATCCGCTGGACGGAAGCCTGATCGAACTGGTCGTGAAACGCGGCGGCGAGGAGCTTTCGTTCCGCTTCCTGCCTTCGCACTATGAAACGGAAGACCTTGGCTTTTCCGCCGAATACTACTATGACGATGCGGCGCATCTCGGCTTCTTCGGCCTTGTCCGCTACAGCGCGAAGGAGGTCGTCTACTGGATCCGCTATACGCTGATGAGCCTCAGGATGCTGATCAGCGGCCAGGTGGGCATGAAAGATCTGTCCGGCCCCGTCGGCATCGTGGATACGATCGGCCAGGCCGTGGAGACCGGCGTGGAGAACGGCGGCGCAGGCGCTGCCGCCCTGAACGCCCTCATGCTGATGATCCTCCTGAACGCGAACCTCGGCCTCATGAACCTGCTGCCGATCCCGGCACTCGACGGCGGACGGCTGCTGTTCATCCTGATCGAAATGGTCACCCGGAAGCGCGTGCCGCAGAAATTCGAAGGCCTGGTGCATCTCATCGGCTTCGTGCTGCTGATGATCCTGATGGTCTTCGTGCTCTTCAATGACGTGCTGCGGCTGTTCGGAAAATAATGATCTGCTCTGCATATTTATTTAAATTTCTTACCGCGGAGGGCGTATGATCGAAAGAAGAAAAACAAGGACCGTCCGGATCGGGAACGTCGCTGTCGGCGGCGGAAATCCCGTTGCGATTCAGTCCATGACCAATACCAGAACGGAAGATGCCGAGGCGACGGTCCGCCAGATCCTCCGGCTTGAAGAGGCGGGCTGCGAGATCATCCGCTCGACGGTGCCGACTTTCGAGGCGGCAGAAGCGCTTGGGAAGATCAGGCAGGCGATCCATATCCCGCTGGTCGCGGACATCCATTTCGACTACCGCATGGCGATCGCCGCGATGGAGCACGGCGCGGACAAGATCCGCATCAATCCGGGCAATTTGGGCGGCGATGAGAAACTGCGCGCGGTCGTTTCCTGCGCGAAGGAGCGGAACATCCCGATCCGCGTCGGCGTGAACGGCGGTTCGCTGGACAGGGACCTGCTGGAAAAGTACGGTGGGATCACCGCCGAAGGGCTCTGCGAGAGCGCGCTGCGCGAAGTGGCCAAGATCACCGATCTCGGCTATGAAAACCTCGTCATCAGCATCAAATCTTCGAACGTGCCGCTGTGCATCGAAGCCTATGAACTCGCCTCGGCGAAGACGGATTTCCCGCTGCACGTGGGGATCACGGAAGCCGGGACGGTCTTCCGGGGAACGGTGCGGTCCTGCGCTGGCATCGGGGCACTGCTTGCCCGCGGCATCGGCGATACGATCCGCGTGAGCCTGACCGGTGATCCCGCGGAAGAAGTGCGCGTTGCGAAAGAACTCCTCCGCGGCCTGGGACTCCGGAAAGGCGGCATCGAGATCGTATCCTGCCCGACCTGCGGCCGCACCTCGATCGATCTGATCGGCCTGGCGGACCAGGTGGAACGGATGGCGGAGCGCTATCCGGATAAGAACATGAAGCTCGCAGTCATGGGCTGCGCAGTCAACGGACCCGGCGAAGCCCGGGAAGCCGACGCCGGCATTGCGGGCGGAAACGGCGAAGGCCTGCTGTTCCGGCGGGGCGAGATCGTCAGGAAACTGCCCGAAAGCGAACTCCTGGCAGCACTGGAAGAAGAAGTCAGAAACTGGAAAAACGAACGCTGAACGGAGCAAGGAATGAAGACTTTACGGGAAGCCGTACCGAATATCAGAACCTGCAGTGAGATCATGGACCGCATGGATGAGATCCTTGTGGACCGGATGACCATGCCGCGGGACAGGAGCCGCCTCAAAGTGTATCTTGAGGCGCCTTTTCTGATCCGCAAGCGGGACATCTATGCCCTGGAGGCAGCGATCAAGCAGGCTTATTTCCCGAAAAACGACGTTCTGGTACGGGTCAGTGAGACTTTCCGGCTGGGCGGGATGAGCGCGGAGGAAGCGTACGCAGCCTACCGCGACAGCATCCTGCTTGAACTGAAGACGTTCAGTCTGATGGAGTACAATCTGTTCCGCCATGCCGAACTGAGTTTCCCTGAAGAAGGGATCGCAATGCTGACCGTCCCGGACAGCATGGTCCTGGGCGCCAAGACGGCGGAGCTGGCGAAATACCTGGAAGGCCTTTTTCAGGAACGTCTGGGCTTCTCGCTCTCGGTCCGGGTAAAGAATACCCGGGCGAAGCTGCAGCATGCGGATACGGAGGCGGAGATGGCCGCGGAGATCAGCGCCATCGCGCAGCGCTACCGCGACGCGCAGGAGGAGACCGAAGAGCGGCAGAAGGCGGAGACTGCGCAGAAAGATAAGAAAAACGCGAAAAAATACACCGTCAAGCGGCATTTCGATCCCGGCGAAGGCTTCGGCTTCCGTTTCGACGAGGAACCGATCGCCCTTTCGGAGATCACCGAAGAAATGGGTGACGTCGTGATCCAGGGGCAGATCGTCAGCCTGGAGCCCCGGGAACTCAAGACCGGGAACCTGCTGTACATCTTCGTGATCACGGACAAGACCGACTCCATCAAGGTCAAGCTTTTCCTGAAGCCCGAGGAGAAGGAGGAGATCGACCGCTACGTTGCGAAGGATAAGTTCGTCCGCCTGAAGGGCGTTGCGGCGATGGACCGTTTCGACCGTGAGATCGCGATCTCGGCCGTCAGCGGGATCATGAAAGAGGAAGGAACAGTGCATGAACGCAGCGACCGCGCGCCGGAAAAGCGTGTGGAACTCCATGCGCATACCCAGATGAGCGAGATGGACGCGGTCACCCATACCGATGAGCTCGTGAAGCGTGCTGCGGCCTGGGGCCACGAAGCCGTCGCAATCACCGACCACGGCGTGGTCCAGTCCTTCCCGGATGCCATGCATGCCGCGGAAGCCTGCGCAAAGAAGGGCAGGCCCATTAAGATCATTTACGGCTGCGAAGGCTACCTCGTGGATGACACGACCGGCAGATCGGTCGAAGAACTGAAGCAGAGCTTCGCAAATCACGTGATCCTGCTGGCGAAGAACGATACCGGGCGCATCAACCTTTACCGCCTGGTTTCCGAATCGCATTTGAAATACTTCCATAAGCGGCCGCGCATCCCGAAAAGCCTGCTGGAGGAATGCCGCGAGGGGCTGATCATCGGATCTGCCTGCGAGGCCGGCGAACTGTACCGCGCGCTGGTGAACGAAGCCTCTGATGAAGAAATCGCCCGGCTCGTGAACTTCTACGACTACCTGGAAGTACAGCCGATCATGAACAATGCCTTCATGCTGCGCGGGGCGCGGAACGGCAGGCGCTATACCGAGGAGGACCTTCGGAATTTCGTGCGCCGGATCGTTGCACTCGGCGAGCAGTACGGGAAGCCTGTCTGCGCGACCTGCGACGTGCATTTCCTGGATCCGGAGGACGAAGTCTACCGGCGGATCATCCAGGCCGGCCAGCACTATGCCGACGCCGACATGCAGCCGCCGCTGTATTTCCGCACGACTGAGGAGATGCTGCGGGAATTCGAGTTTCTCGGTCCGGCGAAGGCACAGGAGATCGTTGTCACGAATCCGCGCATGATCGCCGAAATGTGTGAGACCATCTCCCCGGTCCGTCCGGACAAGTGTCCGCCCGTCATCGAAGGCGCTGAGGAAGAACTCGAGAAAATGTGCTACGGCAAGGCGCACGAATGGTACGGAGACGAGCTTCCGCAGATCGTGGAGGACCGCCTGTCCAGGGAACTTCGTTCCATCATCGGCAACGGCTACGCCGTCATGTACATCATTGCGCAGCGCCTGGTCAAGAAATCGAACGACGACGGCTACATGGTCGGTTCCCGCGGCTCGGTCGGCTCCTCCTTCGTCGCGACGATGAGCGGGATCACCGAGGTGAACCCGTTGAGCCCGCACTACCGCTGCCCGGTCTGCCGGCACAGCATCTGGGACAATGCCGAGACGCGCGCCCACGCGGGCGGCGCCGGCGTGGACATGGCCGACATGAACTGTCCGAAATGCGGTGCGAAGATGATCAAGGACGGGTATGACATCCCCTTCGAGACTTTCCTTGGCTTCAAGGGCGACAAGGAACCGGACATTGACCTGAACTTCTCCGGTGAGTACCAGAGCAAGGCGCACGAATATACCGAAGTCCTGTTCGGCAAGGGCTGCACCTTCAAGGCCGGGACGATCTCCGGCATCGCGGAGAAAACGGCCTTCGGCTTTGCTCTTCAGTATTTCGAAGAGCGCGGCATGACGAAGCGCCGCTGCGAGATCGAACGGCTGGCGGCAGGCTGCGTCGGTACGCGGCGCACGACCGGCCAGCATCCGGGGGGGATCGTGGTCATGCCGAGAGGCGAGAACATCTACTCCTTCACGCCGATCCAGCATCCGGCCAACGACGTGAACAGCAAGATCGTGACCACGCATTTCGACTATCACTCGATCGACCACAACCTGCTGAAACTGGACATTCTCGGTCATGACGATCCTACGATGATCCGCAGGCTGGAGGATCTGATCGGCATCAAGGCGACCGACATTCCGCTGGACGACCCGAAGGTCATCTCTCTTTTCAAGAGCCCTGAGGCGCTCGGGATCAAGCCGGATGACATCGGCGGCTGCCCGCTCGGTACGCTTGGCGTTCCGGAATTCGGCACCGACTTTGCCATGCAGATCGTGCTGGACGCGAAACCCACCTGCTTTGCCGACCTCGTCCGCATTGCCGGCATCGCCCACGGGACAAACGTCTGGCTGGGCAACGTGCAGGACCTGATCCTGTCCGGTACGGCAACGTTGGGAGAAGCCATCTGCACGCGCGACGACATCATGCTTTACCTGATCTCGCAGGGCATGGATGCCAGCATGTCCTTCAAGATCATGGAATCCGTCCGCAAGGGCAAGGTCGCGAAGGGCGGCGAAGGCAACTGGCCTGCCTGGAAGGAAAGCATGGAGGAACACGGCGTTCCGGACTGGTACATCGGTTCCTGCGAAAAAATCATGTACATGTTCCCGAAGGCGCATGCTGCGGCTTACGTCATGATGGCCTGGCGCGTGGCCTGGTGCAAGATCCACCATCCGCTTCAGTACTATACGGCGTACTTCAGCATCCGCGCCGACGGCTTTGACTATGAGAAGATGTGCACAGGACACGACCGTTTCAATCAGATCATCGCCGAGCTCAGGCGCCGGGCTGACGTACTTTCCGACGTCGAAAAACTGACCCTGCGCGACATGCGCATCGTAGAAGAGATGTTTGCCCGCGGCTACGATTTCGTCCCGATCGACCTGTATTCCGCGAAAGCCGACCGCTTCCAGATCGTCGGCGGAAAGATCATGCCGAGCTTTCAGAGCATTGCGGGCATGGGGGAAAAAGCGGCGAAGAGTCTGGAGGAGGCTGCGCAGGAAGGGAAATTCCTGTCGCGCGAAGACCTTGTTCAGCGCGCAAAGATCTCGCAGACCATGGCGGAGACGATGGCTGAACTGGGGATCCTGGGCGATCTGCCGATGAGCAACCAGATGAGCCTGCTGGACATCGTGACGGAACCGGCAGGGTTCACAGAGGACTGAGAAGGAGGACGGCATGCAGTTAAGACATGATTTTACGGTCTGGATGGAAGACGTGAGAAGCGGCCTGCGGATGACGGACAAGGCGCTTCTGGAGATCCTCGGCGACATGGCCATGCTGCACGGCATGCGGATCGGCCAGGGCATCAACACGCGTCACATCCACCATCTGGTCTGGATGACGCTGAACTGGAAAATGAAGATCACGAGACGGCCACGTGCCGGCGAGATCATTACCGCCGTCACCTGGGCGAGAGACTATACGAGGGCGCAGGCCTCCCGTGACTACCTGATCCTGGATGAAGCCGGAAACGAACTGGTCCGCGCGAGCTCGAACTGGGTCCTTCTGGACGACAGGACGATGACGATCCTTCGCCTTTCGCCGGAATACATGGATCCTTATGAACAGGAGCCGGATCACGAAAACTTCCCGGGAGAAAACTTCCGCAGACCGCCGAAGGAAGGCCCGGAAGTCCTCCGAAAGATCGATTATCCCATCCTGAAGGCGATGATCGACGAAAACGGCCACGTCCACAACACCTGTTACCTGGACATGGTACGGGAGGTGCTGCCGGGTGAGCTCGATCCCGAAGACTTCACTTATCTGGAATCGGTTTATAAGAAGGAAATCAAACCGGAAACGGGGCACGTTACCGTGACCTACGGGAAAGAAGGAGAGGACCACGTCGTCCGCATCCTCGACCCGGCGGACGCGTCACTGCACGCGGAATTCGTGCTGCGGTAAGCGAAGAGACCGGCCTGCTGCAAAACAGCAGGCCGGTCTCTTCTTTTGTTTTCTTACTGCTTCTTGCAGACGCGCCGAATTTCAGTCTCAGCATTCCGCCCTTGCGGCCGAACTCGTTCTCCCCGATGGGAAAGAGACGGAATTCAAAACCGTGGCCGTCTTCATCGACCGCCTTCGCGTACAGTTCGCCGTCTTTCATGTACACTTCATCGATGATGAAGTCGGCATCCTCGGGATGCTCGTATTTCCCGCAGAAGCTTTCCCATTTCGACCTGTCGGGATCCCTGCTCACGATGTCTTCGAGGCATTTGATCGGACCGGGTTCCCTGTCTCTTGCAATCGCTTCAAGGGCCTTTTCGAAGCTCCAGTACGCTCTGGCGTCCACCGGCACCCGGTTGGTGAGGAACACCAGGACCCGGTCTGCATCAATAAAGCGCTCGAACCAGGTGCCGACGCCGGGCATGCCGCCGCTGTGGCTGACGATGAGCCTGAATCCTTCTTCCCGGCAGACTGCCCAGCCGAAACCGTAGCCGAAGTTCAATCCGTCTTCTTCATCATAGACGGCGTCCTCGCCGCTGTTCAGCTTTCCGGGGGCGTACGCGATCCGCTGCTCCTCGGCCGTCAGCACCCTGCCTTCGCGGAGGGCTCTGTCCCATTTCAGCATGTCGAAGATATTGGTAAAAACGTAATCGTCGCCGTTCAGCCCGTCAAAGGCAGTCACGTCGCCGTCTTCTTCGGAATCCACGTCCGCAACGAATTTGTCGTTTTCGAACACCGTCGCCTGCGCGTAATTCTCAAACGGAACGCCGTCCCGGCGGATGTGGCAGCAGCGGGTGGACGTCATTCCGGCCGGCTCGAAGATATTTTTCTGCAGGAATTCCTCATAGGGAACGCCGGAGAGCCGCTCCACGAGGAGAGCCAGCAGGTTGTAGCCGGTGTTGGAATAGTGAAGGTCTTCGCCCGGGGCGAAATACGGCTTCGTCTTCGTCTCGCAGAGGAAGCGCAGGATCTCGTCGTTGCCGGGGACCCGTTTTTCTTCTTTCCAGATCCTGATGAACCAGTCCGCATCGTCGAAATAATCGGGGATGCCGCTCGTGTGGTTCAGCAGGTGGCGGACCGTGACGCCCTTGTACGCGCTGAGCTCCGGAAAGTATTTCACAATCTCATCGTCCGGGCGGAGCAGGCCCTGCCGCATCACCAGCATGGCCGCGGCGCCCGTGAAGGTCTTGCTCACGGAGGCGAGCTGAAAGATCGAGTCTTCCGCAAGCGGCAGCTTGTTTTCCGGATCGCGGAAGCCGGCCGCGCCTTTCGAGACGATCTGTCCTTTTTCCGCGTAGAGCCAGGTCCCGTTGAAGCCGCCCTTTTCAAACGACTCGCGGGCCAGTTTATCGATAATGCCGTGTTTATCCATATGAACTCCTTCGTATCCTTTATGTTTCTTATCGTTTTTTGCAGACGTTCCCTGCGATGGTGAGACAGCCGTCCGAAAATTCGAGTTCGAAGTCGTCCTCGTTGATCCCGAAGGTCCTTTCCCCGACGGGATACATCCGCAGGTCATAGTCCTCGCCGTTATCCGGATTCACAAAATGATAATACAGTTCGCCGTCCTTTTTGCGGATCTCGTAGATCCGGCGTGCGTCGGCCGGATGCTGATATCTGCCGCAGAAGGCGTCCCATCCGCTTTTGTCAGGATCCTTGATCACGCGGTCGAAGACCTCGCTCAGCCAGTAGCAGGGATATTCGCGGTCGAATTCGTATCCGAGCTTTTCCGAAAGATGTACGGACTCGAGGTTTGCCGCATCCCAGCCGGGATAGAGCCCGTCGTCCAGGCAGGAGAGGATCAGCGCGGCGCCGGCGGCGCTTGCCAGCCCTTTGCGGCGGTGTTCCTCTTCGGTGTCGATCTCGATCTCGATGCCTTCCCGGAACGCGGTATAGGAGGATGCGGCGCTGACGATCACGCCGTCTTTCAGGACGGCGAAGCCCCTGCCCAGCTCCAGAAACTGCTCTTTCGACTCGAAATGGCAGACGTTGTCCTCGAACTGATCGCTTTCCAGGCAGGCGTCGTAGAGCTCGCCGTCGATCCTTCTCAGTTCGTACTCCGCGGGCAGGGAGGCGACGATTGCCTCCAGTTTCTTCCGGTCGAATACCGTGTGCTTTTTGATGGCATAGCGCGTCATCTTGTAGGCGCCAGGCCAGCATTCGTCCAGGAGAGCCGCCCAGCGCTCGTCCGGCGGGACCATCCCGACCAGCCCCTTGGGTTTGAAGGATGCCAGTTCCCGATCCGGTTCTCCGGCAAGGAAAGCGAATTCAGCAAGGAACGCCATCGCGGCGCGGGGCGCCTCCGGGTCGGTCACGTAGATCTTTCCGCCCATCATGCCCTGGAGGCAGCTGCGGATCATGGTGTCTTCCATCCCTGCAAAGACCGCTTCGGCCTTCGCGGGATCTTTCAGTTCGTAAATCATGGCAGATTTCCTTCTTTACAGATATTGGTAAAACGTTCCGTGCTGCTCCTTTACAGCTTTTTGCAGCTGACGCCGTCGACCGTCAGGCAGTCCCTGCCGAAAACGACTTTGAGGAAGCCGCCCTTGCGGCCGAAGGTCTTTTTCCCGATGGGGTAGAGTTCAAAGATTTTTTCCTCCCCTTCGTCCACGATTTTTGCACGGAGCTTCCCGTCATCCAGGAAAACTTCGTCGATGCAGAAGTCGGCGTTTTCTGGATGTTCATAGCGGCCGCAGTAAGACTTCAGGGTCCGCTTTGACGGCTCGTCGGCCAGGCCTTCCTCCGCATTCTGGAACAGGGCGATCGCGGTATAGGTGTGCGCCCAGTCGATCTCATCGCCGGAGCGGTTCAGCATGCTGGCGACGCACAGGTCCTCTCGAAGCGAGAACCACCACTCCGTCAGAAAGCCCTCGTTGCAGCCGCCGTGGTAGCCGATGTCGCCGCGGTACTGTTCCACACAGAGGCCGTAGGTCTCGTCCTCCATCACGGGCGTCAGCATGCGCCGGGCGGTTTTCTTCTTCAGGAAGCCGCCCTTGCGGTAACTTCTCGAAAGAGCAAGCCCGACCTTGACCAGTTCGGTCGGCGTCGTCCAGAAGCCTGCCGCCGCGTGTTCGGGATAGTAGTGATAACCGTGGGCGGGGTCTTCCGTGAGGCCGAGCTTGCCGCCGAACGCGGCACCGGCGACTTTATCTTCATCCAGGGGCTGGAAGAATCCGCTCCGGGTCATGCCCAGGGGTTCCGCCACTTCCTTTTGGAAGGCGTCCCGGAGCGTCGTACCGGTGATCCGGGTAAAAGCCAGCTCGGCCAGGGTCGTGCCGCCGCCGGAATACATGTGCTGTTTGCCGTAAGGGCGGATCCGGCGAAGCTTCGGGGTAATGCCTTTTCCGTTCAGGACGTCTTCAAGGGTCATCGGCTCGTGGCTCGCGGGGTATCCGGGGAAGCCGTGCAGGTTGTAGCCTGCCGTATGGGAGAGAAGAGCAGCAAAGGTCACAGGCCCCTTTTTGACGAAGTCCGGAACGGCGCCGGAGATGTCGTCGTCGAGATCAATAAGGCCCTTGTCCACGTACCGCAGCAGCGTCAGAGCGAACATGGGCTTTGAGACGGAACCTGCCTGGAACAGCATGTCCGGATCCACAGGGAAGTTCTGCCCGTAACGGCCGCTGCCGGCGCAGTAGGTGCAGAGTTCATCGCCGTCAAGGATCGCCATGCTCACGCCGTAGGCGTCGTTCTTCCGGATCCGCAGGCGTTCCTTCACGTTGACGCCGTACCACAGGAAGGTCTCCCGTTCTTTTTTTGTCTTTTTCTTCAGCCACAGGCGCAGCACGGCCTCGCCGTCGTCGACGGCGCCGGTCTCTTCAAAACCGGCCTTGTGATAAACGTGAAGCCCCCGCTCGTTCTCCGGTTCGGTGGAGAGGACGAGCCGGTCCGCGCCGAGATCCCGGAAATAGCGGATGATTTCCGAAAGTGCCGCCTGGCCGTATCCCTTTCCCTGTTCGTTCCTGTCGATCATGAAGCGCCAGAGATAGTAGCGGTCGTCTTCGTCATCATCGTCCGGGGCCACGGCGAACATGCAGAAGCCCACAAGCCTCCCGTCCGCGTAAATGCCGAACGGACGCGCAACGCCGGGGGCTTCTTCCTCGGTCTCCGCGGCCTGGCGAAGGGAGGTCTTGTTGGAAGCGACGAAGGGCTGGTCGTCGCGCACGGAAAGCGCGAGGATCGCCTCGCGGTTTTCATCGGTAACAGGTATCAGTTGGATTGACATATGTGATTTTCCTCCGAATGTGAGAGTGGTAGATTTATCGTTCGTTTTTCTGCTGTCAGGTGCCGGAAGGTCATAAAAATGCCGCAGTGAAGCAGCTTCCGATGTGGCTGCATCCTGCGGTTCCCACGGTCTGAAAGTTACTCAAAAACGGCGCACCATGCCGGAAGGGCGTCACCCTCCCTGGCTTCGGCACCTGAAATATTCAGTTAATCGTTGATTCCTCCGGAAATGATCATTGGTCTGACCTCCTTTCACGATCTCATTTTTCCGCGGCAAATATACCACCCGCACCGCCTTCTGTCAACACGAAAAAAGAAGACCCGGAGGAATTCTCCCGGGTCTTCTTTTTATCCGACGGACGTCGGATCATTTTTTCTTGCGGGTGGCTTTCTTCTTCGCGTTGACCGCAGTCTTAAGAGCAGCGCCGGCCTTGAAGGAAGGGACCTTGCTGGCTTTGATCTTAACGGCTTCGCCGGTGCGGGGGTTCTTGCCGGTGCGGGCAGCACGGGTGCGGACATCAAAAGTGCCAAAACCGATCAGCTGTACCTTTTCGCCGCCGGCGATGGCAGCGGTGATGGTCTCAAGGGTGGCCTTGACGACGGCTTCCGCGTCCTTCTTGGTGACGTCGGCTTTTTCAGCTACGGCAGCAATAAGTTCTTTTTTGTTCATGGTTAAAGCCTCCAAAAAAAGCATTTTCGCCATTATAGCACAGCCCATGGAAAATGCAAGGGTTTTTGCGGAAAAAGCCCGTTTTTATGCGGTTTTCAGGCGTTGGAAGACGGCGCCGGAACACCCGTCAGATCGAAGGCGGGAATGGCGGATTCCCCTGCCGCGGAAAGATCCTGTACGTAGCCTTCTTCTACGGAAGAAAAGTCCAGATAATCGAGGATCCGGCGGTACTCTGCTTCGCTGACGGTTCGGAGGAGTTCCGGATGGCGGCGCATCGGCGGCGTGTCCGCGAGGGCGGCTATGGGGGTGTACTGCGCCAGAAGGGAGAAGAGCATCTGCCGGTGGGGCAGCTCGTCCTCCATCATGTCGATCACGCGGAGCGTGTTCTCGGGGTGCCCCGGCAGGATCAGATGGCGGACCAGGACGCCGCGTTCAAGCAGGCCGTCTTCATTCATGACAAAGGGACCGGTCTGGCGGAACATTTCCCGGATCGCGGCCAGGGAGATCTCGGGAAGATCCGGCGCGAAGGAGAATTCCTCAGCGAGAACGGGATCGGCATATTTGAGGTCGGGCATGTAGATCTGCACGAGGCCTTCCAGTTCGCGGAGCTGCTCAGGCGTTTCATAGCCGGAGGAGTTCCAGATGACAGGGACGTGAAGCCGCACGCCGGACAGTGCCTCCGCAATGAGCGGGCTGAAGTGCGTCGGCGTGACGAGATCGATGTTGTGGACGCCCTCGTCTTCGAGCCGCAGCAGGATATCGCGCAGTTCCGCTGCGCTGACGGCGCGGCCGCCGGCGCCACGGCTGATCAGATGGTTCTGGCAGAAAACGCAGCGCAGATTGCAGCCGGTGAAGAATACGGCGCCGCTTCCCCGCGTCCCGCACAGGCAGGGCTCCTCGCCGAAATGGACGGCGGCGCGGGCAATGTGCATGACGGAAGGCGAGGCGCAGAAGCCGGCGGAATGCGTTTCGGTCCGCAGGGCGCCGCAGCGGCGCGGGCAGAGACGGCAGCCGTCTGGAGACGGAGCGGGAGAGCCGTGAACCTGCGCCTCCGGGCGCTTCTCTGCACGCAAAAAAGCTCCTGCGGACGCAGGAGCTTTCCGTCTGTCAGAGATCTCAGACGTAGCCATACTCGCTCTTGATGGCCAGGGCATCCTTGTACTTGCGCTGCGCCATGTAAAGTTCGACCAGATAATCGGCGAAGATGCGGCGGTAGGAATCGCCAAGGGCTTCGCCGCCATTCGCATAGAGGTCTTTCAGTACGTTTTCGTACTCGTCGGAGCTGCGGTCACCTTCCACGTAGCGCAGCCTGGTGAAATACAGCAGTTCCTGGTAAACGGCCGGCATGCGGTCCGTACGGCGGTTGGCTGCCTGCTGCAGGAACTGATGGCCGAGGGAGGTGAAGCCCTGCTCGAAATAGCAGGTCGCAAGCTTCTGGCCGGCCAGCACCTTCTGATCTTCCAGCGAACTGTCGGTCGGCTGCATGGAAGTGAGCAGATAAGGCACGGCATCCTGGAAATTCTTGTGTTCCAGATAGGCAGAGCCGATGTTGTACTGAATGAGGCTGGAGATCGTGGCGTCGTAGCCGCGGGAGAGTTCCAGCGCGCGCTTATAGTATTTGAGCATGAAGCTCATGTCGTTGAAATTCGAATAGCAGGCGCCGAGCAGGTAGCTGCTCCACAGAAGCGTGGGCATGCTGCCTTCTTCAGCCGCAGCAGAATAGGCGCGGCCGGCAGCGTCGATCGCGTTCATGTATTCGCGGCGCGCGTAATAGCACTCCGCAATGCTCTGTTTGACAAAGGCGATGGGACGGATGGTCTCGGCCAGACGCAGGTTTTCGATCTGGTCGTCACCCTCGATCAGGCCGGCGCCGACGTAGTAGGCGAAAAGCTGGTCTTCCTCCAGATACTCCTTGAAGCGGGCAATGTAGGCGGCCTCCTGATGGCAGACCGGAGCGCTTTTGCCGTACTTCTGGATCAGCATGAACAGATTGAACAGGTGCCACGACAGGTGCAGTTCGCTGTTCTCCATTTCCTGCTGGTGCAGCTTAAGGTAAGCGGTCTCTTCCTCCGCCGTTTCGCTGTGGAAATATTTGTCGAAGTAGTTGTTCAGCATCATCTGGGCTTTTTCCAGCATGGCTTCGTTCTGGTTGTAATTGATCTCCAGAACGTCAAGCAGCTGCTGAAGGATCGCGGGACTGGGATTCCCGATCCCCTGCTCGATCTTGCTGAGGTAGGAGACGGCGCAGATGCCGCGGCAAAGGGCTTCCTGAGACATGCCTTTTGCCAGACGCTGCTGACGAATAATGAAACCGGTAAAATTTTTCATGACTTTCTGCCTTCTTCGATGCGGAAAATTTTACGAGCATAATATACTAGGAAAAATTGAAAAAAGCAAGCGTTTTTTCGGGATATGTGCTATAATCCCAAGGAAAATTATTATCAATTTACGTTTGCAGCCCCACTTGGGGCAGGAAAGGACAGAATGAGAGAAGAATCATACCGCGCGGGCGGCATTTCGCACGAAGTATTCAGGCGCGGCGAGGAGGCGCTTACCGCGCTTGCCGGCCGTTTTGAGGAGATAGACAGGATCGCCGAAACGAATCAGCTGAAGGTGCTGCAGGCCATGCAGAAGAACCGTGTTGCTGCCGATCTCCTGAACGGCACGACCGGCTACGGCTACAATGATGCTGGCCGGGATACGCTGGAAAAGGTGTATGCCGATACCTTCCATACCGAGGATGCGCTGGTCCGCCCGCAGATCACCTGCGGGACGCACGCGCTCAGCATTGCGCTTGCGGCCTCGCTCCACCCGGGGGACGAGATCCTGTCCCCCGTCGGACGGCCGTACGATACCCTTGAGGAAGTCATCGGGATCCGGCCTTCCGTCGGTTCGCTTGCCGAGTACGGGATCACCTACGCGGAAGTCGGCCTGCTTCCGGACGGCGGCTTCGATTACGAAGGGATCCGGAACGCGGTAAATGAGAGAACGCGCCTCATTGAGATCCAGCGTTCCAAAGGATATTCCAGCCGGGAGACCTTCTCCCCGGAACAGATCGGCGAACTGATCCGCTTCATCCGCGGGGTCAAGCCGGATGTCACCGTCATGGTGGATAACTGCTACGGTGAATTCACCCGGGAGACGGAGCCCTCTGACCACGGCGCAGATCTGACCGTCGGTTCGCTCATCAAGAATCCGGGCGGCGGCCTTGCTCCCTGCGGCGGCTACATCGCCGGCCGGGCGGACCTCGTCGAGCGCTGTGCGAAGCGCCTGACGGCGCCGGGGCTCGGCAAGGAAGTCGGTGCGTCCCTCGGCGTCAACCGCTCCTTCTACCAGGGCTTTTTCCTCGCCCCGGTCGTAACGGCTGCAGCGGTGAAGGGCGCTTTGTTCGCGGCGAAACTGTACGAAGGACTCGGCTTTCCGACCTGGCCGTCAAGCGACAAGACCCGTTACGACATCATCCAGGCGATCGACCTGGGCAGCCCGGAATACATGAAAGCGTTCTGTGCGGGCATCCAGGCAGCGGCTCCCGTGGACAGTTTCGTGCGTCCGGTCCCGTCGGACATGCCGGGATATGCGGATCAGGTCATCATGGCCGCCGGCGCCTTCGTGCAGGGCTCATCCATCGAACTTTCTGCGGACGGCCCGCTCAGAAGTCCGTACCGCATCTACTTCCAGGGCGGCCTGACCTGGTACCATGCCAAGTACGGCATCCTGATGTCCCTGCAGAAACTGGTGGACGCAGGCCTTGCCCTGTGATATAATTAATATCTTCCTTCCGGAGTTTTGGAGAGACAAAAGGAGGAAGAATTGAATCATGAAAAACAGACCATGAAGTCGATGCCGGCTTCGGAACGCCCCTACGAAAAATGTGCTGCTTACGGGCCGGGTGCCCTGAGCGACGCCGAACTCCTTGCCGTGATCCTGCGGTCGGGAACGAACCGCCTGACGGCATTGGAACTTGCGCGCAGGCTCCTGACCGTATTCGGAGAGCGGCGCGGACTCGGATTCCTGCGGCAGACGACCCGGGAAGAACTGATGAGCGTCGACGGGATCGGCCCCGTCAAGGCCACGGAACTTCTGGCGGTCGGCGAACTCAGCCGCCGCATTGCCGGCGCGGCAAGGCGGGAACACCTCGCCCTCGGCCGGCCGAACGCCATCGCATCCTATTTCATGGAAGACCTGTGCTACCTGGATCACGAAGAGATGTGGGTGGCTATGTTTGATACGAAGAACCGGCTGCTGCATACCGAGACGGTCTCCATGGGAACGGTAAATTCGTCCCTGGCCTCGCCGCGGGAGATCTTTCTGAATGCGCTGCGGCACCATGCCGTCTTCGTGGTCCTGCTGCACAACCATCCCAGCGGCGACCCTGAACCGTCCGCTGCGGACATTGCCCTGACGAACCGGCTGGCCGAAGCCGGCGCCCTGCTGCACATCCCGGTGATGGACCATATCATCATCGGCGATCATTGTTACCTGAGCTTCCGGGAAAGAGGCCTTCTGAAGGCGCCCGGTACGGACTGAGGCGAAAACACTGAGGAGAAAGAACGGAAATATGGCAGATAAGCGCAACAATCCATCCATGCGGCCGCATACCGGACTGCTGATCCTGGTCGGCGTCTGTCTGTTTCTGCTGCTCCTCAGCTCCTTCAGCTCCGGTTTCAGCAATGCGCTCCGGAGCGGTGTCGACGCCGTCCTCATGCCCATGCAGAAGGGCATGAATACGGCAGGACGGTATCTGTTCGGCCGTATAGAAGAATACAGTGAACTGTCTCAGGTCCGGGAAGTAAACGAACTCCTGTCGAACGAACTGGCGGTCCTCCGGGCGGAGAACGCGCGCCTGCGCCTCCGGGAAAACGAACTGGATGAAATGCGGCGCCTTCTGGACATGGCTGAACAGTATCCGCAGTACGATACCGTAGGAGCGCACATCATCGGCAAGAACTCAAGCAACTGGTACCGTTCCTTCCTGATCGACAAGGGAAGCCGCGACGGCATCCGGGTCAACATGAACGTCCTGGCGGACGGCGGGCTTGTCGGCATCGTGACAGCGGTCAGCGAAAACTATGCGACGGTGAGCACCATCATCAATGACGCTCAGTACGTCAGCGCGATGAGCGCCCGCAGCGAGAGCAGCTGCATCGTGGCCGGAAACCTGTCCTTGTATGCGGAAGGCATGCTGGAACTGCAGAACATCGGCATGGATGAAGACATCGCCGTCGGCGACATGATCGTGACGTCGAACATCAGCGCGCTGTACGTGCCGGGACTGCTGATCGGCTTCGTGGACAGCGTTGAACAGGAGCCGAATCATCTGCAGAAATCGGGAAGGATCCGACCGGCTGTCAATTTCGACACGCTCGACAGCGTGCTGATCGTTACCACGCTGAAGATCTCGGAGAACGGGCAATGAAGCGGGCTTTCGTATATTTTCTGCTGATTCTGGCGGCATTTTTCCTGCAGAACAACGTCTTTGCCGCGTCCCCGCTGATCCTGACCGTGCCGAACATCATGCTGATCCTCGTGTTCTCCTTCGGCTTCATCCGGGGCAGTGTCGACGGCATGTGCATCGGCTTTGTCTGCGGTCTGCTGCTTGATATTTTCTTCAGTGAGACGCTCGGTTTTTCCGCGCTGATCTATACGCTGCTCGGCTACGGGATCGGCCTTCTCGGCCGGCTCTACTTTACCGAATTCGTGGACATGCCGCTGCTGCTCTGCCTGATCAGCGACCTGTTCTACCACATCGGCATTTTCATTTTTGCTTTCGCCCTGAACGGCCAGTTTAACTTCGGCGCATATTTTACGGGCGTCATCATCCCCGAACTGCTCTATACGGCGCTCATGACGCTCGTGCTCTATCCGCTTTTCCGGAAAACGGAGAAGCTGATCACGAGATGGGAGACCAGGAGGACCCGGTCGTTTGTTTAAGGAACTGCTCGAATATCTTCTGGAAAAACTCAAACAGATCGTCACGTCGCGGCTTTTCCCCGTCGTGATGGTCTTTATTGTGCTGTTCGGGCTCCTGTTCGGCCGGATGTACAAACTCCAGATCGTCGGCGGGGAGGAAGCGGAGAAAAGCGTACAGAACACCACGATCCGCAGCATTTCGACGCCGGCGACGCGCGGCCGGATCTATGACCGGAACGGCGTGCTGCTGGCATACAACAAACTGACGCAGAACGTGACGGTCACCGATGACGGCTCTTACGCAAACGGCTACGTCCGCAATCTGATGCTGATCCGCCTCGTCCGCATCCTGGATGAGCACGGCGAAACGGTCGAACAGACCATTCCGGTTTACTATGACGGGGAGGGTGTGCTGAAGGACAGTTTTGCCTCTGATGCGGCAAGGCTCCGTTTCCTGCGCGACATGTACGGCCATAAGTCGGTCGACGAACTGACGGAGGAGGAGCGGGCGGCCGGCGCCGCAGAGATCGTGTCATATTACACCGACCGCTACGGCATCGGCAGGAACCGGGACAAGACCACTTACGAGATCGATCCGCAGACAGCCCTGAAGGTTATCTACATCCGCTGGAGCATGGCGCAGAATTATTACGTGCGCTACCGGTCAAGCATCGTGGCGAAAGATGTGAGTGAGACTACGATCGCCGCGATCCGGGAGAACCAGTCGCGGCTTCTCGGGGTCGACATCGAGCAGTCATATGAACGCGTCTACAGCGATCCCGTCTATTTCTGCCATATCATCGGCTACATGGGACTGGCGAGCGTAGAAGAGATCGAACGGATGAACGAACAGGGAGGCGGATACGTCTCCGGCGACCTGATCGGCAAGACCGGCATTGAAAATTCGCTGGAAGAGCAGCTGCGCGGCACTTCCGGTTCCGTCACCGTTTACGTCAACAATCTCGGCCAGGTGCAGAAGGTCATTGAAGAAAAGGCCCCGACCGCAGGAGACGATATCTATCTGTCGATCGACGCCGGACTGCAGAAAGCGACGTATCACCTGATCGAACAGAAACTTGCCGGTATCCTGGTCGCGAATCTGAGGAACGAAGACGTTGACCCTACGGAACCCGACCATCTTATCCCGGTCAAGAAGGTGTTCAGCCAGCTGATCGGCAACAACGTACTGAAACTCAGCCAATTTGCCCTTGAGGATGCAGGCCCCGCGCAGAAACGGCTGTATCAGGCCTTCGCGGAATACCGGGAAGGGATCCTTGCTGAAACGGAGAAGGAACTCCTCTCTGATACGCCGGCGGCCTATGCCGAACTGACGGAGGACATGCAGGGCTGCTTCACGGCAGTCTACGGCGTGCTCCAGGACGAGAAGATCCTGATCCGCGAGAACATCGACACTTCCTCCGAGGTCTATAAGGCCTACCGGACGGAAGGCACGATCAGCCTGCAGGAATATCTGCGGGAGGGGCTCGAACGCGGCTGGGTGGACATTTCCGGCCTGAAACTGGACGATAAGTACATCAGTTCCGAGGAGGTCTACCGGCAGCTGGTCCGCCGGATCATGGAAAGGCTGCTGGATAATACGTCTTTCTCAAAATATGTCTACGAAAAACTGATCGGGGATGATCTCATCAGACGGAGCGACATCGCACTGGCGCTTTTTGAACAGGGCGTTCTGGAAGATGATCCGGAGTGGATCCGGCGCCTGCTGCCCTCTGAAAGTGAGGACGAAGAAGAGATCAGGAAGGCCGATTGGCAGCGGGAACGGGAGGCCTTCGCCTTCATCAGGGAGAAGATCAACAAGATCCAGATCACGCCGGCTCAGCTGGCCATTGACCCTTATTCGGCGGCGGCGACCGTCGTGGATACCGCGACCGGCAGGGTACTGGCCATGGTTTCTTATCCCGGCTATGACAACAACCGCCTGAACGATCCCGCATATTACGCATCTCTGCTGAACGATGCGTCAACACCGCTGCTGAATACGGCAACGCAGGCGCGGACCACGCCCGGTTCGATCTTCAAGCCGGTGACGTCAGCCGCGTGCCTCGAGAAGGGACTCGTGACCGAAAGGACCTACCTGCTGACCCACGGCGTTTTCTCCGCCGCAGGCATTGAGGTCCACTGCTGGTCCTATCCGAATTCGCACGGATACGTCAACGTCCCGCTGGCGCTGAAGTATTCCTGCAACGACTTTTTCGCACAGCTCGGGTACCGGCTCGCACTGGTCGACGATGTTTACGTGGACGCTGTGGGCGTGGACGCGCTGCGGGAATACGCGGAACTTCTGGGGCTCGGCAGCAAGTCGGGCGTGGAGGTGGCGGAGTACGCGCCGTTCATTTCCGACACGTCTTCCATAACCTCGGCGATCGGGCACGGCACGCATCTGTTCGCGAACGTGCATCTGGCCAAATACGCGGCAGCCCTTGCCTCGCGCGGCACGATATATAACTTTACCCTGCTGGATCACCGCAGCGATGCGGCGGGAAGGCTCCAGCAGAACTACCGCGGCGAGATCCTCAGCAATACGGAATTTGCCCCGGATACATGGAATACGATCCAGTACGGCCTGCACCTTGCGGCTACGGAAGGCGGCTATGAATCACTGTTCTCGGGGAAAGTCGATTTTGCCTGCAAGACCGGTACGGCAAGGGAGAATACCAACCGCCCGAACCATGCAACATTCATCAGTTATGCCCCGTATGACGCTCCGGAGATCGCACTCGGCGTGACGATCCCGCACGGTTATACTTCAGGCAATGCCGCTGAACTCGGCGGATACATTTACGATTACTATTACGGTTATCTTACCGACGAAGACGTCTTCGGCAGCGATGCCAAGGACGCCGGCGGCAACCAGATCACGGAGTAAAGGAGGAGAGTGCAATGTCCCGGATCACGCTTATCACTTCGGGCAAGGGCGGCGTCGGCAAGACGACGGCTGCCGCAGCCATCGGCGCCGGACTGGCCGCTGCGGGAAAAAGTACGGCGGTCGTCGACCTGGACCTCGGCCTCCGCAACCTTGATGTTGCTCTCGGTCTGGAGACGCAGGTCTTCTGGCATATCGGCGACGTGCTGAAAGGAAGCATATCCCTGAAAGAAGCCCTTGTCGAATCGGAACGGTATCCGCATCTCATGCTGCTTGCGGCGGCGCAGACGGTAAGGCAGGAGACCCTGACGAAAGAGTCGCTGCAGCGCGTGCTTGCCGAACTTTCGGGCATGGCGGAACATGTCCTGATCGACAGCCCTGCCGGGATCGGTGCGTATTTCCAGATGATCCTTCCTCTGGCTGACGAGGGGATCGTGGTGACTGCGCCGGTCGTTTCCGCCGTGCGCGACGCGGACAAGGTCCTGCACCTGATGGAAGAAGCCGGTGTCAGGAAGCGCAGCGTCATCGTGAACGGTGTCCGTCCAGAACTGCTCAGGACCGGTGCCATGATGCAGCCGGCCGACATCACGGACGTGCTGGGGGTGGAACTGCTGGGCGTCATTCCTGACGATGACGCCGTGATCAGCTGCGCCAACGAAGGCCGGCCGGTCAGCGGGACGAAAACGCCTGCCGGACAGGCTTATGACCGCATCATAAGGCGTCTGCTCGGCGAGAACGTGCCTATTCCGCCGATCAAAAAGAAGAAAGGATGGTTCCGCCGCAGATAATGTTTGCTTTTGACCGTTATCGCTTACGCAATTTCAACCTGCCGGTGCTGCTGGTCATGATCGCACTCAGCATTCTGGGCTTTACCGTCCTGCAGAGCGCGGTGGTGCATGACGCGGACGGACCGGCGACCATCCGCGAGCAGATGCTCTGCTTTCTGCTGAGTTTCATCTTCGTGCTCGCGCTCACCCTGATCGATTACCATTTCTGGATGAAGCTGCACGGCCTGATCTGGCTCTTCATGATCGGGATCCTCGGCCTGCTGTTCACGCCGCTCGGCCAGACCTTCTACGGCGCGACCAGGTGGCTCCGCGTTCCCGGCCTCGGCAGCTTCCAGCCTTCGGAATTCGCGAAGGTCTGCCTGATCCTGTTCTTCGCCTGGTTTTTTGGGTATTTCCGGGAGAAGATCAATAAGCCGTCGACCGTCTTTCTGGCGCTGCTGCTGTTTGCCATTCCGGCTGTCATGATCTTCCTGGAACCGGATCTTTCGACTACGGCCACCTTCGCCATGATCTTCCTGGTCCTGTTCTTCATCGGCGGGATCAGCTGGAAATGGATCGGCGGCATGGTCCTTGCCGTCCTTCCGGCGGCCGGTTTTCTGTACTGGGATTCGACCCGTGAGAACCCGATGATCCTGAAGCAGTACATGCTGAACCGCATCCTTGGGTATCTGAATCCGGACAACCCCGATTTTGCCTCGCTGAACAACCAGCAGGCAAAAGCCGTCATGGCGATCGCGTCCGGAAAGATCCACGGCAAGGGGCTTTTCAACGCCGACTTCGAATCCGTCAAGAACGGCAACTTCCTGTCTCAGGAAAACTGCGACTTCATCTTCGCGGTCGTGGGAGAGGAACTGGGCTTCATCGGGACCTGTGCCGTGATCTTTCTCTTTGCGCTGCTTGTTTTTCTGTGCTTCCGCGCAGCAGGCAAGGCAGCGGATCTTGAGGGGCGCATCATCTGTGCAGGCGTCGGAACGCTGCTCGGCCTGCAGGTCTTCATCAACATCGGCGTCTGCAGCGGCCTGCTGCCGAACACGGGCGTCGTGCTGCCGTTTTTCAGCGCCGGCCTGAGCTCGCTGGTATGCAGCTATACCGCGCTGGGACTTGTCCTGAACGTCGGGCTGCAGCGGGACGAAGCGCCGCCGCGGCACTGACGGAAAACGCGGAAACATTTCCGCGACATCTTGTATTTTTACGGACTGTCCGTTATAATCAAATCGTAAATCAGCATAGGGGGATCCACACCATGGTTCAGATCATCGCCGGCAGAAAAGGCAAAGGCAAAACGAAATACATTCTGGAGATGGCCAACACCTCGATCGCCGAGGCAAAGGGCACGATCGTCTTTCTCGATAAAAACGTCAAGCACATGTTCGAACTGGATCGCAAGATCCGTCTGATCAACGTGTTTGATTTCCCGATCGAGTCTCTGGATGCGTTCCTTGGTTTTCTGTGCGGCATCATTTCCCAGGACCACGATCTGGAACAGATCTATCTGGACAGCTTCCTGACGATCGCCGCCCTGGAAGAACACGGAGACGAAATCGAAAAAGCCATTAAGGAAGTCGACACGCTCGGTGAAAAATACGGCATCAAGTTTATCCTGTCCGTTTCCCTGGACAAGGACGAACTGCCGGAATCCGCACGCGGTTTCGTGACGATTTCGCTTTAAGGAGAGACTTTGAACCGAAGCCGGTCAAAGAAAATGAGGAATGCCCGCGAGAGCGGGACCGCTGAAAAGGAAGGGGCAAGGATCCTTCCTTTTCGGCATGGAATAAACATCAATATCGGCCTCGTCATCTTTATCTTCATCTTTCTTTATCTGGTCTATTCCCTGATCCACTTTGCCGCGAGGGAGAACTATACGACCTTCCAGGTGGCCATGCCCGGTCCGCTTTCCGAGGACCTGTCCTATCAGGCGATCATTCTGCGGCAGGAGGACGTAACGGAGGCAGAACACTCCGGCTACGTGGATCTTTACGTGCAGGAAGGCGGCCGCGTTTCGGTCGGCGTCGATATCGCGAGCGTGGACGAGATCGGGACGTACAGCGCACAGATCCGTGAAGCCATGACGGAGAGAGAACTGACGCGGGAGGAACAGCTGCGTCTAAAAACGGCACTGAAGGAACTCTCGGACGCCTACCGGGGGATGAACTTCTCTGCCGTATATGAGCGGAAGAGCATGCTTCGCTCAGCCGTACTGGAGAACAGCGTTTCCGAACTGTACGGTGAGATCCTTGCCGGAACGCCTGCCGCGGACTTCTTCCATGTAAGCGAATGTGCGGCGACCGGAATGGTGACTTACTACAGGGACGGATACGAAACCAAGACCGTGCGGGATCTGACGGCGGCGGATTTTGATACGACGAAGTATTTCCGCGAAACGACGCAGGATCTCGTGGCGGCCGGAGATTTTCTGTATAAGACAGTCACGTCGGAAGGGTGGTCGCTGGGCGTGCCGCTCACTGCGGACGAAGCGGCAGAGTACGGCAAGGTGACATCCCTTGGCGTAACGTTCCTGAAGAACGGGCTGAATACGACAGCTGCGGCATCGGTCATTACCGGCGCGGACGGCGGATATTATCTGAAACTTGACCTCAGCCGCTACCTTATCCGCTTCATTTCGGACCGTTATACGATGATCCGGATCCGCAGGACCGAAGAGAACGGCTATAAGCTGCCGAAGACGGCGCTGACCAAAGAGTCGTTCTACATGATCCCCCGTGACTACCTGACGGACGCCGGCTTCATTCAGGCCAGCTACGATGACGGCCGTGAAACCGTGCAGACCGTCAAGACGGACATCGTTTTTGAGGACGAGAAGTATTATTACGTTGCGCAGACTGCCTTTGCGGGCGGAACGATCCTGGCCAGGCCTGACTCGTCTGAACGCTATACGGTGCGTCTGACCGCCGAACTGGACGGGGTGTACAAGATCAGCAAGGGCTTCACGGAATTCTGCCCTGTCGTGATCCTTGCCGAGAGCGATGACTACGTTCTTTCGGCGCAGAATGTCCGGAACGGGGTCTCCGCATATGACACCATTCTGCTGAATGCAGCCGGATACACGTCCGGTCAGATCCTGCAGTAACGCCCGATTTTTACGCCGTAAAAATCTGCCTTTTTCCTGTCAACGTCCTTGACAAGCAGGAATAAATCAGTGATAATGAATTTGATGAAACACCAGTGTTTGGGGGAGGAACCATGGCAAACATTTTCGATAAATTTCTGGATTCCATGAAGTTGTACGATGACGCTGAAGACGAAGAGGAAGAACTGACCGAAGAGGCTCCTGCAGAGGAAGAAGAGTACGAGGAAGAACCCGAACCGGAGCCTGCAAAACCGAGAAAGAGCTTTTTCTCGCGCAGACAGCCGAAGGAAGAAGAACCCGAAGAGGAAGAGGAGGCTGAGGAGCCGGCGGTCGAACGTCCCCGTCCCGCCAGATCCTATGCCCGCACCGGTTCGCCGATGCGCACCGCGCCTGCCCGCGTCGGCCTGGAAGTCAACATGATCCGTCCGACGTCGATGGATGACGCCCGCGACATCTGCGACATGCTGCTTTCCGGCCGTGCCGTCGTCATCAATCTGGAAGGCGTACAGGTCGATCTTGCCCAGCGGATCATCGACTTTTCTTCCGGTGCCTGCTATTCCATCGACGGCAACCTGCAGAAGATCTCGTCCTATATCTTCATTATCACGCCGAGCAATATCGAGCTGACCGGTGAGTTTCAGAGCGTGTCGGGCAGCAATGCTTCTGTCCGCTGATCCGGCATGAAAAACATTTCAGTGAAACATTTACTGCGGGGGGTAATTCTCCCGCTCTTTCTGATTGCGGCGGATCAGTTCTCGAAGGTTCTGGCCGTTCGGGATCTGAAGGGCGAAAGCCCTAAGGAACTCATCCCCGGCGTGCTGGGGCTTTCCTATGTGGAAAACCGCGGCATGTCCTTCGGACTGCTGCAGGGACAGCGCGTGCTCTTCATCGTGATCACGGTCCTGATCTGCCTGTTCCTGGTCTGGGTCTACCTGAGGATCCCTGACACGAAGCGCTTCCGGCCGCTGTCTGTCTGCGTGCTCCTCATTTTCGCCGGCGCTGTCGGAAACTTCATCGACAGGGCACGGCAGGGATTCGTGGTCGATTTTCTGGAACTGCGCTTCATGTCATTTCCGGTCTTCAACATAGCCGACTGCTATATCAGCTGGACGGCCGTGTTCCTTGCCTTCCTGCTGCTGTTTCATTACAAAGAGGATGAACTGAAAGAGATCCGCTTATGGCGACGCTGATGCTGACAACCGAACTCGCCGATACCGGCAAGCGCCTGGATGTTTACCTCTCCGAGTATTCGGAGGGGTTTTCTCGCAGTTATGCGGCAAAACTCATCGACGAAGGGCGCGTCGCGGTTGGCGGAAAAAGCGTCAAGAGAAGCTATAAGCTGAGCGGCGAAGAGGAGATCAGCGTGGATCTGCCGGATCTTCAGCCGCTCGAGGTTCCCGCGGAGGACATTCCTCTCGATATCGTTTACGAGGACGGAGACGTCCTGGTAGTCAACAAGCCGAGGGGCATGGTAGTCCATCCTGCTGCCGGTCATTCGTCGGGTACACTGGTGAACGCCGTGCTTTTCCACTGCGGCGGGCAGCTCTCCGGAATAAACGGCGTACTGCGGCCGGGGATCGTCCACCGGATCGACCGTGACACGACCGGCCTCATCATGATCGCCAAGAATGATGCAGCGCACCAGAGCCTTGCAGCGCAGCTGAAGGCGCACAGCGTGACGAGACGATATCTCGCCGTGGTGCAGGGACGCCTCGAAGAAGAGGAAGGGACCGTCGACCGGCCGATCGGGCGTGATAAGAAGAACCGCCTGCGGATGGCCCCCGACGAAGAAAGCGGAAAGCGGGCGGTCACGCATTACAGGGTGCTTGAGCGTTTTGCCCGCCATTCGCTGATCGAATGCCGGCTCGAGACCGGAAGGACGCATCAGATCCGGGTGCATATGGCGAGCATCGGCCATCCGCTGCTCGGCGACGTGCTTTACGGAGCGGCGCCGCTGAAGTGGGGGACGGAAGGGCAGTGCCTTCACGCCGCGGTCATCGGCTTCATCCATCCGAAGACCGGCGAATATCTGGAATTTACCGCTGACATGCCTGAAGACATGAAGCGTGTCATCGAGAAACTGAGGAATGAAGCATGAGATCTGTGATGAAATATATTCTGAGCGGCCTGTGTACTGCGCTGCTTGTCATCGGGACCGCGGGCTGTTCCGGCGGTCCGAAGGCCTCTACGCCTGAACCGGCGACGCTGCCGGTCATCGGTCCGGATTCTTCCGTGCCCGCGGGCACGGACCAGACTTCGCCGACGAGGGATCAGACGGAGCCGGAGACGGCCGCCCCGACCGAACCGACGCTCCCGTCCACGGAAGGAACGAGCGAGGCACCGACGCAGCCCCGGACGACGGAGGCGGAGACGACCGCGCCCAGACCTACGGATCCGGCGCCTTCGGTACCGGACGTCGCCCCTGATGCCACCAATTTCCGGACGGAAGGCACGAACGGCTACGTTATCGTGATCGATCCCGGCCATCAGGCCAAGGGGAATAACGCCCAGGAACCGGTCGGACCCGGCGCATCGGAGACCAAGGCCAAGGTCAGCAGCGGCACGGCCAGCCGTTTCGGCGGCCGGGCGGAATACCAGGTCAATCTCGAGGTCGCGCTGAAACTCCGGGAAGAGCTTCTTCGGCGCGGCTATACCGTGATCATGACGAGGACCGGCCACAATGTCGACATCAGCAACATCGAGCGCGCGGAGATCGCGAACAACGCAAACGCCGACGCCTTCCTCCGGATCCACTGCAACGGCAATGACAATGCTTCCGTTCAAGGCATCAGCATCTATTATCAGACGCCGGCCAATCCCTACAACGGTCCGCTGCATGATGAGGCGAAAGCCCTGAATGCCAGCCTGCTGGATCACATGCTGCGCCGGACAGGTGCCAGGAATGCCGGGCTGCTCGAGAGTGATGCCTATTCGGGCATCAACTGGTGCCAGGTGCCGGCCGGACTGATCGAAATGGGCTTCATGACGAATCAGGAGGAAGATGCCAGACTGCAGGATGGCGCCTATCAGATGCAGCTTGCGCTCGGCATGGCGGACGGCGTGGATGAGTTCCTCAGCACGAGAGCCCCGAAGAACCGTTAAGAAAGACTGACAGCAAAAGGGGCTGTGAAAAAAAACAGCTCTAAGAAAAAGAGGTCATCTGGTTTAAGCCAGGTGACCCTTTTTGTGTTAGAATGGACTTGAGATGAACAATT
>CACWLA010000034.1 GCA_902761665.1 uncultured Lachnospiraceae bacterium
CTTCGATGCGAAGCTCGTGGAAAACGGCGGGAAGTACTTCGTGGAACTGGGCGGCGTGAAGGTAGAGCTTTCCCCTGAAAAGGAAGCCCGCCTGAAAGCGAACAACGTGAAGTCTCAGGACATCACCCTTGGCGTCCGTCCGGAGCACACCGACGTGGTCGAAGGCGGTGTGGAAGGCCGCGTGGACGTGGCCGAAATGATGGGCTCCTCCGTCCATCTGCACATCTCGGCGCTCGGCCGCGACGTCATCATCATCGTCCCGACGACCGAGATGCAGGGCGGCTTCCGCATTGGCGATCCCGTCCGCTTCAGCTTCAAGGGAAGCGTTGCCCACGTGTTCTCCAAGGAGACCGATAAGAACCTCGAATATTAAGCCTGCCTTATCCGGCAGCCGGGAAAGACGCTGTTCCGCAGAACAGCGTCTTTTTTGTATGCCAACGAAGGTTTTCGCGGAAAATCACCCGGATAAGCGTTAGACATCCGCGGCCTTATCGCCTATGATAGTGACATGTTCCGAAAAAGGAGGCCGCAGCATGAAACTGCTCTGGAGACTCAGCAAAGAAGCGATCCGCTACCGGGCGCTGTACGTTATCGCGATCCTATCGACCCTGGCTCTCACCGCCGTCAACCTTGCGGCGCCGAAAGCCCTGTCCGCCATGACGGGGATCGTGGAGCGGGGCATCACCGAAGAAGGCTGGCAGCAGATCCTCCGCCTCACGCTGATCCTGATCGCTCTCTATCTTCTGCGCGTTGCCTTCCGCTTCATGAGCAGCTACATGTCTCACAAGGCGGCCTGGTATCTGGTCGGCGACCTCCGGACAAAAGTCTACGACAAGCTCGAACACATGCATCTCGGCTATTTCCACGACAAGCAGACCGGTGACCTGATGAGCCGCGTCGTGAACGACACCCGCGATTTCGAGCTGCTCTACGCGCACATCATTCCCGAGACGATCACGCATCTCGTGACCTTCGCAGGGGTGCTCGTCATCCTGCTCACCATCAACGCGAAACTCGCGCTCATCACCTGCGCGCCGATCCCCTTCATTCTGGTCTCCGGCGTGATCTTTTCCAAAAAGGTCCGGCCGTACTTCCGCATTTCGCAGAAGAAAATGGGCGAACTGAACGGCAAGCTCCAGGACAACCTCTCCGGCATCCACGAGATCCAGTCGTTCGGCCGTGAGGAATACGAGACCGGCCGCGTCGACGAGAAAAACTTCGACCACGTACGGGCCATGCTCCACGCCCTGAAGCTGAGCGCGGTCTTTCATCCCACGGTGGAATTCATTTCCTCGATCGGAACGATCCTCGTCGTCGGCTTCGGCGGTTTTCTCGCCTGGAAGGAAGGGCTCAGGGTCGAAGACATCGTTGCCTTCCTGCTGTACCTCAGCCTCTTCTACGCGCCGGTCACGGGTCTCGCGAACCTGCTCGAAAGCATGCAGCAGTCGATGGCGGGCGCGGAACGCGTGATGACTATCCTTGATGCCCCCTGCGAGATCAGGGACAAGCCGGAGGCGAAGCCGCTCGAAAACGTAAAGGGCGGGATCAGCTTCGAGCACGTCGGCTTTTCCTACGTGGACGGCGTGCCCGTGCTGGAGGACGTCTCCTTCGTGTGTGAGCCCGGGCAGATGCTGGCACTCGTCGGTCCGACCGGCGTCGGCAAGACCACGATCACGCAGCTCATCTCCCGCTTCTACGAGCCGAAGACCGGCTGCATCCGCATTGACGGGCAGGATATCCAGAACGTGACGATTGAAAGCCTCCGCAGGAACATTTCCACGGTAATGCAGGACACTTTCCTGTTTAACGGAACGATATCGGAAAATATTTCCTATGCAAGACCGGAAGCGACAGCGGAAGAGATCCGCGAGGCCGCAAGAGCCGCCAACATTGATGCGGAAATCGAGGCGATGCCGGACGGCTACGGCACCCTGGTCGGCGAACGCGGCATCCGCCTTTCCGGCGGACAGAAGCAGCGCATCGCCATCGCACGGGCGATCCTCCGCCGCTCGCCCATCATCATCCTGGACGAGGCCACCGCCTCGGTGGACGTAGAGACGGAGCAGCAGATCCGCACCGCAATAGGCGGGATCGCCGGGAAGCGAACCATCGTCGCCATCGCACACCGCCTCTCCACCGTCCGCAGCGCCGACCAGATCCTCGTGATCGAGAACGGACGCGTGACCGAGCGGGGAACGCACGAGGAACTCATCCGTCTCGGCGGCACCTACGCCCGCATGAGCGGGATCCAGGACGAAAACGACGCACAGTACGCATAATCTGAAGAAAGGAAGGCGCTGCCATGCCGCTTCGCCGTGAACGCATCGGATTCATCATCGCGGTGGTCCTCTACGGGACCGTCGGGATGTTTCTGCGCTTTTCAGGGCTGCCGAGCGAAGCCGTTGCCCTGTACCGAGGCGTCCTCGGCGCGCTCTTCATTCTGGTCTGGCGCAGCGTACGCGGCGAAAAGCCCGACGGCGCGGCCATCCGCCGGAACCTTCTTCTCCTGATCGTTTCCGGAGTCCTGCTGGGCCTCAACTGGATCTTCCTTTTCGCGGCGTACGTCAAGACGACCGTCGCCGTCGCGAGCCTCTGCAATTACATGGCGCCGATCCTCGTCATCGCCTTCACGCCGCTCGTGCTGAAGGAGAAACTCGACCCGCGGAAGCTCCCCTGCATCGCGGCGGCGCTCCTCGGGATCATTCTGGTCTCAAACCTTTTCGGGGGCGGCATCGGCGATCCCGCGGGCATCATCTACGGCCTTGCCGGCGCGGTCTGCTTTGCCGCGATCGTCTTCTGCAACCGGCGGATGAAAGAACTTCCGGCCATGGACCGGGCGCTGATGCAGCTTGGCATATCCGCCATCACGGTCCTGCCCTACGTCTTGCTTAAGAACGGCGGGCTGCCGCTTCCGAGAGGACGCGCCCTTCTCATCATCCTGATGCTGGGGCTCCTTCAGACCGGCGTCGCCTACTGCCTGTATTTCCGCGGCATGGCCGTGCTCCCGGTCCAGACCGTCGCGATCCTTGGCTACCTGGAACCGGTCGTCTCCGTGCTTTGCTCCTTCTTTTTCCTGCACGAACCGCTCACGCTCTGGGGCTGGATCGGCGCCGCCCTCGTTATTGCCGCAGCTGCCGTCAGCGAACTCATGCCGGAACGGCGGCAGTAAAGCGGCGGTCTCCTTCAGGACATGAAAAAGCCTGCGCGGCCTTCGGGCCGCGCAGGCTTTTTCTTTCCGCCGCACCTTCCGGTACGGTCAGGTTCATTTATTCGGGATCTTCGACGCGTACTTCGCCATGTGCGCCTTGATCGCGTCAAAGGTCTTATCGCTCATGTAGTGCTCGATGCGGCAGGCGTCCTCCGCAGCCGTCTCTTCATCGACGCCGAGGCCGACGAAAAGCTTCGTCAGCACGGTATGCCGCTCGTAAATGCTCTTCGCTTTCTTCTCTCCCGCTTCCGTCAGGCTGATGTGCCCCGCTTCGTCCGTGACCGCCAGGCCGTTCTTTTTCAGCAGGCCGAGGGCGCGGCTGACCGAAGGCTTGGAAAAGCCCATGTATTCGCCGACGTCGATCGCGCGGACCTCCTGCGATTTCTGTGTGAGAATAAGGATCGTTTCCAGGTACATTTCTCCGGATTCCTGCACTGCCATGGGGCTTCTGCCTCCTTTTTGAACGGATACTGACAGTGTACACCATCTGCCGCCGGATATCAAGCCTTCCGAAAAAACGCCGTTTTCATAAAATAGTTCTTGACAAGTTAGCGGCGGCTTACTATACTGTACAGGAAGGTTAGCACAGGCTAACCTCAGCCATCAATGTTCCTCTGCCCCGAACGGGCAGGGAGAAGGAGGGTTGCATTGCTTCCGCTTGGATTTGCAGACATGAATCAGGAAGTGATCATCAGAAAGGTCAGTGGGACGCCGGAGGTCAAGAAGCATCTGGAAAACCTCGGCTTCGTTCCCGGAAGCGGGGTCACGGTCCTTAACCGGGTCGCCGGCAATCTGATCGTTAAAGTCAAGGAATCACGAATCGCCATCAACGAAGAGATGGCACGAAAGATCATGGTATGAGGAAGGAGAATCAGGATCAATGAAAACGCTGCGTGACGTCGCCGTAGGGGATACGGCAAAGGTCAAGAAGCTGCACGGCGAAGGAGCCGTCAAGCGCCGCATCATGGACATGGGCATTACCAAGGGCATCTCCGTCTATGTGCGCAAGGTCGCGCCTCTGGGCGATCCGCTGGAGCTGAACGTGCGGGGCTACGAGCTGAGCCTGCGCAAGGCTGACGCGGAAATGATCGAAGTGGAATAAGCTCATATTTTTTTACGATTGCGGTTAGCTGAAACTAACCATGAAAGGACGGATCCAAAGCATGGATATTCGCATCGCCCTGGCGGGCAACCCGAACAGCGGGAAAACGACTCTGTTCAACGCGCTGACCGGCTCGAACCAGTTCGTCGGCAACTGGCCTGGCGTCACCGTTGAGAAAAAAGAAGGCAAACTGAAAAAGAACCCCGGCGTGACGGTCACCGACCTTCCCGGCATCTATTCCCTCTCCCCCTATACACTGGAGGAAGTGGTGGCCAGGAACTATCTGATCAGCGAACGCCCCGACGTCATCCTGAACATCGTGGACGCGACGAACCTGGAGCGCAACCTCTACCTCACGACCCAGCTGACCGAACTGGGCATCCCGGTGGTCATGGCGCTCAACATGATCGACGTCGTCCGCAAGAGCGGCGACAAACTGAATTCCGCCGAACTTTCGCAGCGCCTCGGTATCCCGGTGGTGGAGATCTCCGCCCTGAAGGGTGACGGCGTGGATGCGGTCGCTGCGGCCGCCGTGAACGCGGCAAGCCGGAAGGCTTCGGCACCGGCGCATACGTTTAACGGCATCGTCGAGCACGCACTTGCCCACATCGAAGAGGCAGCCGTACACGGCATGCCCGAAGAGCAGCAGCGCTGGTACGCCGTGAAGCTCTTCGAACGCGATGAGAAGGCGATCGAAGCCCTGCATCTTCCGCAGAGCACGCTGGATCACATTGAAAAGGACATCCAGGCCGCCGAGAAGGAAATGGACGATGACGCGGAAGCGATCATCACCAATGAGCGCTACGTCTACATCGCCGAACTGATCAAGGGCATTTACGTGAAGAAGGCCGCAGGACACCTCAGCGTTTCCGACAAGATCGACAAGATCGTGACCAACCGCTGGCTCGCCCTTCCGATCTTTGCCTGTGTCATGTTCCTGGTCTATGCGCTCGCCATGGGCAAGCCCATCGGCGACGGCGGCATCTCCATCGGCACCTTCCTGACCGACTGGGCCAATGACGTACTGGGCGAAGCCTGGCTCACGAACGGCTCCCGCGCAGTCCTGGAAGGCTGGGGCGCAGCGCCCTGGCTGGTCGGCCTGATCTCCGACGGTATCTTCGCCGGCGTCGGCGCCGTCCTCGGCTTCGTCCCGCAGATGCTGGTCCTCTTCCTGATGCTCTGCATCCTGGAAGACATCGGCTATATGGCCCGTATCGCCTTCATCATGGACCGGATCTTCCGCCGCTTCGGCCTGTCCGGCAAGAGCTTCATTCCCATGCTTGTGGCCACCGGCTGCGGCATTCCCGGCGTCATGGCCTCCCGTACCATTGAGAACGAACGCGACCGCCGCATGACGATCACCACGACGACCTTCATGCCCTGCGGCGCGAAACTGCCCATCATCGGCCTGATCGCGGGCGCCCTGTTCAATGAGAGCACCTGGGTCGCGGTCTCGGCCTACTTCATCGGCATCGCCGCGATCATCGTCTCCGGCATCATGCTGAAGAAGACCAAACGCTTTGCCGGCGATCCTGCACCGTTCGTCATGGAACTGCCGGCCTACCACGTCCCGTCTGCCGTCAACGTCCTGCGCGGCACCTGGGAGCGCGGCTGGTCCTTCATCAAACGCGCCGGCACCGTCATCGTGCTTTCCTCCATCATCATCTGGTTCCTGTCCGGCTTCGGCTGGGTGGGCAGACAGTTCGGCATGGTCGAGGAACTGTATGCGGATGAAGAGTTGGTCGACGACGCCTACGTCGCCGAAGTGGCAAAGCGCATGAACATCCCCGAAGACGAAGTGGAACCCATGGACGATTCGATCCTGGCCCGCGCGGCGCAGCCCGTCTCCGTCATCTTCCGGCCGCTCGGCTTCGGTGACTGGAAGCCCACCGTCGCAACCGTGACCGGCCTCGTCGCCAAGGAAGAGGTCGTCAGCACCTTCGGCGTCCTGTACAACTATGACGATAAGGACGGCGAGGAAGAGCTGGAGGAAAACGGCGACCAGATCTGGGACAACGTCCAGGCTGACTTCGAAGACTTCTCCGGCGGCCATGCAAGGCTTGCCGCCTACGCCTTCCTGATCTTCAACCTCCTCTGCGCACCGTGCTTTGCCGCCATTGGCGCCATCAAGCGGGAAATGAACAGCGGCAAATGGACCCTGTTCGCGATCGGCTATCAGTGCGGTTTCGCCTACACCATCGCCTTCATCGTCTGGCAGCTCGGCAGGATCTTTGCCGGCGGCGTGAACGTGATCGGCGCCGTCCTTGCGGGACTTGCCCTTGCCGCCCTCCTGTGGCAGCTGTTCAAGCCTTATAAGGAATCTCAGAAACTGACCGTAAAATAATCTCCCTGTTCAAAAAAAGCGGCGCCGGAGTTTTTCACCGGTCTCCGGCGCCGCAGCGGTCATCGGAAAGGAAATGCCAAATGTTTGCCTGGCTTGCTGTAAATTACGTCAACATCCTCCTGATCGCGGCAATTGCCGCGGCGGTCTTTTTCATCGTGCGCGGCATGGTCCGCGACAGGAAGGCCGGGAAGACCTCCTGCGGCAGCTGCTCCTCCTGTGGCGGCGCCTGCGCGGGCTGTCCCATGGCCGGTGCCTGCCACGGCGGAAAGCCGGCTGGAAAGACCGTAAAAGCCCGCTAAACGGCAGCGTTTACCAATCGTTAACACCTGTTTACCGTTCGTAAAAGCAAACCGTAAGGCAAACAAAAAGGCCTGTGAAGCCGCATGTGCTTCACAGGTCTTTTTCTGCATTCAGGCAGGCTTATTTGTTCTTCATCGCTTCTTCGACAGAAACTGCCACCGCAACGGTCGCACCGACCATGGGGTTGTTGCCCATGCCGATGAGGCCCATCATTTCGACGTGTGCTGGCACGGAAGACGAGCCCGCGAACTGGGCGTCGCTGTGCATGCGGCCCATGGTATCGGTCATGCCGTAGGAGGCAGGGCCGGCAGCCATGTTGTCGGGATGAAGCGTACGGCCGGTGCCGCCGCCGGAGGCCACGGAGAAGTACTTCTTGCCGCGCTCATTGCATTCTTTCTTATAGGTGCCGGCGACCGGGTGCTGGAAGCGGGTCGGGTTGGTGGAGTTGCCGGTGATGGACACGTCCACGCCTTCCTTCCACATGATCGCAACGCCTTCGGTCACGTCGTTCGCGCCGTAGCAGTTGACCTTCGCACGCAGACCGTTCGAATAGCTCTTGCGGAAGATCTCCTTCACTTCGCCGGTGTAGTAGTCCATCTCGGTCTCCACGTAGGTGAAGCCGTTGATGCGGGAAATGATCTGGGCGGCGTCCTTGCCGAGGCCGTTCAGGATGACGCGGAGCGGTTTCTTGCGGACCTTGTTGGCCTTCTCGGCGATGCCGATGGCGCCTTCCGCAGCTGCGAAGGATTCATGGCCGGCCAGGAAGCAGAAGCACTCGGTCTCCTCTTCCAGCAGCATCTTGCCGAGGTTGCCGTGGCCGAGGCCGACCTTTCTCTGGTCAGCGACGGAGCCGGGGATGCAGAAGGCCTGAAGGCCTTCGCCGATGGCGGCGGCAGCGTCAGCCGCGCGCCTGCAGCCCTTCTTGATGGCGATCGCAGCGCCGAGGGTGTAAGCCCAGCAGGCATTTTCGAAGCAGATCGGCTGGATGCCGCGCACCTGCGCGTACACGTCCAGGCCGTAGTCTTCGGTCAGTTTCTTTGCGTCGTCGAGCGTGCCCAGTTCATATTTGTCCAGAACCTTCTGGATCTGGGGAATGCGGCGTTCGTAGGATTCAAACGTTGCCATGGCTCACTCCTTTCTCGGATCGATGATCCGGACGGCGTCGGCCACCCGGCCGTACTGGCCGCTGGCCTTTTCCCAGGCGGTATTCGGGTCGTCGCCCTTCTTGATGAAGTCTGCCATCTTGCCGAAGTTCACGAACTTGTAGCCGATGATCATGCCTTCTTCATCAAGGGCAATGCCGGTAACGTAGCCTTCCGCCATCTCCAGGTAGCGGGGGCCTTTTTCCAGGGTGCTGTACATGGTGCCGATCTGCGAACGCAGGCCCTTGCCGAGGTCTTCGAGGCCGGCACCGATCGCGAGGCCGTCCTCCGAGAACGCGCTCTGGCTGCGGCCGTAGGCGATCTGCAGGAAGAGTTCACGCATCGCGGTATTGATGGCGTCGCACACGAGGTCGGTGTTCAGCGCTTCGAGGATGGTCCTGCCGGGCAGGATCTCCGCGGCCATGGCGGCCGAATGGGTCATGCCGGAGCAGCCAATGGTCTCAACCAGGGCTTCCTGGATGATGCCGTTCTTGACGTTCAGGGTCAGCTTGCAGGCGCCCTGCTGCGGCGCGCACCAGCCGATGCCGTGGGTAAAGCCGTTGATGTCGCCGACTTCCTTGGCCTTCACCCATTTGGCTTCCTCGGGAATGGGCGCTGCGCCGTGGGAAACGCCCTGTGCCACCGGGCACATGAGTTCCACTTCTTTGGTGTAAATCATAGTCCTTTACTCCTTATGTGTTTAAGGTCTGATGAGCAGTGAATGCCCGGTCATTTCCGAAGGCTTCGGGATCCCCATGAGGTCGAGCAAGGTCGGTGCGATATCGCACAGACGCCCGCCTTCCTTGAGGGTGATGCCCTCGTCCGCGCCGATCAGGACGAAAGGCACGGGGTTCGTGGTATGGGCCGTCATGGGCGCGTTCGCCTCGTCGTCCCACATCTTCTCGCAGTTGCCGTGGTCGGCGCAGAGGAACATCTGGCCGCCGGCCTTAAGCAGGGTGTCGACCGCGCGTCCGACGCAGGTGTCAACGGCCTCCACAGCCGCGACAGCCGCTTCAAAGACGCCGGTATGCCCCACCATGTCGGGGTTCGCGAAGTTGATGACGATGAGGTCGTACTTTCCGCTCTCGATGGCTTCGCAGAGCTTATCGCAGACGGTGTAGGCGCTCATCTCAGGCTGCAGGTCGTAGGTCGCGACCTTCGGCGAGGGAACGAGGATGCGGTCCTCTCCTTCGTTCGGCGTCTCGATGCCGCAGTTGAAGAAGAAGGTAACGTGCGCGTACTTTTCGGTCTCGGCAAGCCGAAGCTGCTTCAGGCCGAGGGACGCGGCGTACTCGCCGAGCGTGTTGCGGAAGCTTTCCTTGCCGTAGGCGACCAGGTGGTTCGGGATCGTCGGATCGTACTCGGTGAAGAAAACGTAGACAAGGTCCTGCAGCTGCCTGCGCTCAAAGCCGGCAAAGTCCGGATCCAGGAAGGCGCGCGAGATCTCGCGGGCACGGTCCGGCCGGAAGTTGAAGAAGATGACGGCATCGCCGCTCTGAATGCGTCGGACGGGTTCTCCGCCCTCGTAGCAGACGATGGGCTTTACGAATTCGTCGGTCACGCCTTCGTCATAGGAAGCCTGCAGGGCGGCGTCGGGATCTTCGGCGACCACGCCGGCACCGAGCGTCAGCGCCCGGTAGGCCTTTTCCACGCGTTCCCAGCGGTTGTCGCGGTCCATCGCATAGTAGCGGCCCATGATCGAGCCGAGGGCGCCGATGCCGAGTTCCGCCATCTTCGCTTCCAGTTCCTTCACATAGGAAAGGCCGGAAGTCGGCGGCGTATCGCGACCGTCGAGGAATGCATGGACGATGACATCCTTCACGCCTTCGCGCTTTGCCATCTCAAGGAGGGCATAAATGTGGGTATTGTGGCTGTGCACGCCGCCGTCCGAGACGAGCCCGAACAGATGGAGCGCGCTGCCTTCTCCCGCTGCCTTCTTCATGGCCGCAAGCAGGGCTTCGTTGCGGAAGAATCCGCCGTCTTCGATGTCCTTCGTGATGCGGGTCAGGTCCTGGTAGACGATCCGTCCGGCACCCATGTTCATGTGGCCGACTTCCGAATTGCCCATCTGGCCGTCCGGAAGGCCCACATGCAGGCCGCTCGCCTGCCCCTGCACGAAGGGGTATTCTTTCATGAGACGGTCAAGGTTCGGGGTCCTTGCCGCTTTCACGGCATTGCCCTTCACCTCTTCGGTCAGGCCGAGACCGTCCATGATCATCAGCATCGTCGGCCGCTTCATTCGGGAAGCACCACCTTCGCAAAATCAGTCTTCAGGGACGCGCCGCCCACGAGGCCGCCGTCGATGTCGGGCTGCTCGAAGAGTTCCTTCGCGTTCGAAGGGGCAACGCTGCCGCCGTAGAGGATGCGGACCTGGCCGGCCGTCTTGCGGTCGTACAGTTCGGCGATCAGTTTGCGGATCGCGCCGCAGACTTCCTCAGCCTGTTCGGTGGTCGCCACCTTGCCGGTGCCGATCGCCCAGATGGGTTCGTAGGCGATCACGGTGTTCTTCACGTCTTCCTTCGCAATGCCGAGATAGGCAATGCGGATCTGCTGGCGGATATGGTCCACGGTGATGCCCTGTTCGCGCTGGGTCAGGGTCTCGCCGCAGCAGATGATCGGGATGAGGCCGTGTTCGATGGCCTTGAGCGCCTTCTTGTTCACGCCTTCATTGGTCTCGGCGAACATCTCGCGGCGTTCGCTGTGGCCCAGGATAACGTACTTCGCGCCGGCGTCGGTCAGCATCGCAGGAGAGATCTCGCCGGTGAAGGCGCCCTTTTCCTCAAAATGCATGTTCTCCGCACCGATCTTGATGCGGCTGCCCTTCGCCGCTTCCACGGCGGGGATCAGATCCACGGCGGGCACGCACAGCACCACGTCGCACTTCGCTCCCTTGACAAGCGGGGCCAGTTCCTTCAGGAACGCCCGCGTTTCGGAAGGCGTCTTATTCATCTTCCAGTTTCCGGCTACCAGTCTTTTTCTCATGATATTGTCCTTCTTTCTTGGTCTTGCTTATTCCTTATCGTCTGCCGCAGCGACGCCGGGCAGTTCCTTGCCTTCGAGGAATTCCAGGGAGGCGCCGCCGCCCGTGGAGATGTGGCTCATCTTATCCGCGAAGCCCATCTGGTTCACGGCTGCCGCAGAATCACCGCCGCCGATGACGGTCACGGCATCGGCATCTGCCATCGCCTGCGCGATCGCCTTGGTCCCTTCCGCAAGGATCGGGTTCTCGAACACGCCCATGGGGCCATTCCAGACCACGGTCTTCGCATTCGCGATCTCTTTTGCATAAAGCTTCACGGTCCGCGGGCCGATGTCGAGGCCCATCTTCGTCTTCGGCATGCGCTTCGTGGAAACGGCGTTCACGGCGATGGGTGCGTCGATCGGATCCGGGAAGGCTTTCGCGACCTTCGCGTCGACCGGGAGGAGCAGCTTCTTGCCGAGCTTTTCAGCCTTCTTCAGCATCTCGCCGCAGTATTCGACCTTCTCCGCATCCACGAGGGAGGTGCCGACTTCAAGCCCCTGCGCCTTCAGGAAGGTGTAGGCCATACCGCCGCCGATGATCAGCGTGTCGCACTTCTCCAGCAGGTTGTTGATGACGTTCAGCTTATCGGCGACCTTCGCGCCGCCCAGGATGGCGACGAAGGGGCGCTTCGGATCGTCCACGGCATTGCCGAGGAAGTTGATCTCTTTCTCCATCAGGTAGCCGACCGCGCAGTCGCCGCCCTTTTCGCGGATGAACTTCGTCACGCCCGCAACGCTCGCGTGCGCACGGTGCGCGGAACCGAAGGCGTCGCAGACATAGCTGTCGGCCAGATCCGCCAGTTCCCTGCTGAAGGCTTCGCCGTTCTTGGTCTCTTCCGCGCCGCGGAAGCGGGTATTCTGCAGCAGAACGATGTCGCCGTTCTTCATGGCCTTCACGGCCTTCGTCGCGGCGGCGCCGGTCACGTTGTCGTCGTCAACGAAGACGACCTTCTTTCCCAGCAGCTCCTCCAGGCGTTTCGCAACGGGACGAAGGGATTCCCCCTCGTTCGGGCCGTTCTTTACCTTGCCGAGGTGAGAGCACAGGATCACCTTTCCGCCGTCCGCCAGTTTCTGAATGGTCGGCAGCGCCGCGCGGATGCGGGTGTCGTCGGTGATCGCACCGGCCTTGAGCGGTACGTTGAAGTCGCAGCGGACCAGGATGCGTTTGCCCTTGATCTTGATGTCTTCTACGGTCTTTTTGTTCAGCATTTTTATCCTCCCCGTGAGAATTGTTCTGAATGCGTTTTTGTTTCATTTCCCGCCGGTTTTCGGCGAAAACAGCCGTTTTTCTCTTCTTTTCGGCCATATTTTACTATACTTCTTTCCTCGCGGAATATCAACCGGAAAAGCGAAAAAATGATAGAAATTTCACAATTGAAAGAGCTGTTCCGCCGGCAGCCGGAACCCCGCCTGCCGCTTGACAGTTCCGGCAAAGCGTGGGAAAATATGACGGTAAGCCGCGCGTATCATACCGGTAAAGTGAGGAAAACAAGATGGATCAACTGCTTCGGTCTCACGCGGACAGGATCGTCCGGGAAGCCATTGCCGCAGTGCAGCCGGACGCTGCCGTAAGAAGGGCGCTGGAAGGGAAGGAATTCCCCGGAAGGGTCCTCCTTGCCGCTGCCGGAAAAGCGGCCTGGCAGATGGCAAAGGCAGCCTCAGACTGTCTCGGAAGCCGCATCGAAAAAGGCGTCGTGGTAACGAAATACGGCCATGTGATGGGACCGCTCGCGAACATTGACTGCTATGAGGCCGGCCACCCCGTGCCGGATGAAAACTCCTTCCGGGGCACGCAGGCCGTGCTTGACCTCGTCCGCAGCCTTACTGAGAGGGATACCGTACTCTTCCTTCTTTCCGGCGGCGGCAGCGCACTTTTCGAAAAACCGCTCATTCCTGCAGAGGAACTGCAGGATATCACGAACAAACTGCTTGCCTCAGGCGCGGACATCGTGGAGATCAATACGGTCCGGAAGCGTCTCTCCGCCGTGAAAGGCGGACGCTTTGCCCTCTTCTGTGCGCCCGCCCGCGTGGAAGCCGTCGTGCTTTCCGACGTTCTCGGCGACCCGCCGGACATGATCGCCTCAGGCCCCGCCTGCCCCGATCCTTCGACCTGTGCGGACGCCCTGCGCATCGCAGAAAAATACGGGCTCCGGCTGTCGGAGACTGCCCGCCGGCTGCTGAACGAGGAAACGCCCAAGAGCCTTGACAACGTGCATTTACAGATCAGCGGGAGCGTGCGCGAGCTCTGTGCCGCTGCCGCAAAGGCCTGCGCCAGTCTCGGCTATGAGCCGGTCCTGCTGACTGATCAGCTTTCCTGTGAGGCGAGGGAAGCCGGCAGATTCCTTGCCTCCGTGCTGAAAACGCACGCGGCGGACGGAAAGTCTCTTGCCTTCATTGCCGGCGGTGAGACGGTCGTAAAACTGACCGGGCACGGCAAGGGCGGACGGAACCAGGAACTGGCGCTCGCCGCCGCTGCCGGGATCGCCGGCATGAAGAACGCTGCCGTCTTTTCGGTGGGCAGCGACGGCACGGACGGCCCGACTGACGCCGCGGGCGGATACTGCGACGGTGACAGTTTCGAAGAGCTGAAGGCACAAGGGATCTCCATCGACGCCGTCCTGCAGGAAAACGATGCCTATCACGCCCTGCAGAAGATCGGCGGACTGATCATTACCGGCCCGACCGGGACCAACGTCAATGACGCGGCGGTCGCCCTCCTCCGCGCGGAATAGAACAAACCGCAAACGAAACAGACTGCGGGCAGGCATCCCTGTCCGCAGTCTGTTTTTATTTCCGGGGGCCTGCCCGACCTTGTTCCGTCCTATAATCGTACGATCCGCGGAATGATCTTTCCTTCCCGGATCTCCAGGATCCCGTAGCTGGCCCCGTAGCCCCGGAGGCTCCCGGGATTCATCAGAAGGACCTCGTCCTCCAGCCGTTCCAGATACGCCTCGTGCGTATGGCCGAAGAGCGCTGCCTGCGCACCGTTTTTCCGCGCCTCGGCCGTCAGGCTCCGGAAATTCCTTTCATACTTGACGCCGAAGCGGTGGCCGTGCGTAAGAAAGAAAAGGCAGCTGCCTACCCGGCAGACCAGTTCCGCCGGAAGCGACGAGTAGATGTCGCAGTTGCCCCGGACCGCTTCCACCGGCAGCGTCGGGAATTCCTTCCGCAGCAGGTTCAGGTCGCCCTCGCCGTCTCCGAGGAAAAAGACGAAGTCCGGCACCTCCTGCCGCACCGCTTCGATCATGCGGAACGCGGCGCCGTGAGAATCCGAAAATACGCAGATCTTCAATGTCTGTTCTCCTCCTCAGAATTCGCAGAGGAGCCAGCAAAAGCCCCCTGCCGGGATCCTGACCGCGGTCTTATCTGCGGCTTCGCCGGAGGCCGCGTCGCTGAACACACCGTCTTCCCGGAGCGTAATGCATTTTTCCTCATCGGAAAAGTTGAAGAGCGCCGCCAGTTTTTCGCCGTCCTCATAGCGGCCGATCCCGAGAATGCCCGGGTCATCCGTTTCGATGAGCCAGACGTCGGCCTGTCCGTCGAAGACGCGGTGCGTACGCCGGATCTCCTCCAGTTTTTTCAGTCGGCGGAAGAAGTCGCCTTCCGGCGAAGCCGGATCCTTTCTCTTTTCCGCCTTGTCCCAGTCCATGTCCCCGCGGTGCAGATAACGGCTGTCATCGGCTTTCAGGGGATCGTCATGGTAGGCATAATCGTTTTCCTGCAGGATCTCGTCACCGCTGTAAAGGACTGGGATCCCGCTTAAGGTCAGGATCAGCGCGTGCAGCATCTCGTCGAACCGCAGCGCCCACGCGAGCATCTCTCCGTCATTTTTCCTGCGGGCGGTCTCCACGCCGCAGAGGGACGCCGTGGTCCCGCAGAGGCGCGCATCGCCGAGGGTCGGATCGTCGTTGTACAGTTCGCCCCGCGCCGGGCTGCCCGGCCACTTCCCGGTCAGATAATCGTTCAGATAGCGCTTGTGCGGGATCTGCTTCTGGCTGAAATTCTCCAGGTAATCGTAGTCCAGTCCCCAGCCGATATCGTCGTGGCAGCGCAGATAATTCAGGAAGGTATAGCCGCTCGGGAGACGGAAGACCTGCTCCAGCTGGTGCCGCAGGAGCGAAACGTCCTTCGTCGCCGCCGTATGCCAGATACTGGCCATGGTCGTCACGTTGTAGAGCAGATGGCACTCCGGCTTCTCCACCGTGCCGAAATACGGCACCACGCGGGAGGGCTCCATGACGACCTCCCCGAGCAGCAGGGTCCCGGGGCAGACGATCTCGCAGGCAAGGCGCATCAGACGCACGAGGGTATGTACCTGCGGAAGGTTCCGGCAGTTCGTGCCGAGCTCCTTCCAGATATACGGCACCGCATCAAGGCGGATGACGTCCACGCCCCGGTTGCAGAGGTAGAGCATGTTGTCGGTCATGTCGCCAAATACGGCCGGATTCGCGTAGTTCAGGTCCCACTGGTAGGGATAGAAGGTCGTCATGACCACCTTGCCGGCTTCTTCGCAGTAGGTGAAGTTGCCGGGCGCCGTCGTCGGGAAGACCTGCGGAACGGTCTGTTCGAACTGCTTCGGGATCTCCCAGCCGTCGTAGAAGAAATAGCGTTCCTGGTATTCCTTCTCGCCGGCCCGCGCGCGCCTTGCCCACTCGTGGTCCTCGCTCGAATGGTTCATGACGAAATCAAGGCAGAGCGACATGCCGCGTTCATGGCAGGCAGCAGCAAGATCCGACAGATCGTCCATGGTGCCGAGCTCCGGCTGGACCTTCCGGAAATCCGCGACCGCGTAGCCGCCGTCGCTCCGTCCCTTCGGACTTTCCAGGAGCGGCATCAGATGCAGGTAGTTGACGCCGCAGTCCTCCAGATAATCCAGTTTCCGCTCTACGCCCTTCAGGGTCTTCGCAAACGCATTCACGTACAGGAGCATCCCCGTGATGTCCCGGCGCTTGTACCATTCCGGATCCGCTTCTCTTTTCCGGTCCAGTTCACGCAGCGCCTCGCTGCGTTCCTCATAGGCGCGCCGCAGCATGGCGAGCAGGTCCGCAAAGGCCTTCTCATCACCGTGATACAGTTCCGCATAGAGCTGTTTCAGTTCGTCGATCCGGCTGGCTAGCCGCCGCTCAAATTCCTGCGCAAGATTTCGTTCCATGCACTGTCTCCTCCGTATCGTCTCCCGGGAAGGATCATTTCTGATATCCCTATCATATTCTGCTTTCTCCGAAACCGCAAGAGCCTTTCCTGCCCCGCGGAAGATTTCCGGCCGCAAAAAAGCAGGCACCCTTCCGGATGCCTGCCTTCCTTTTTCCTGATCAGCCGCTTCTTATTTCAGTTCGGAGAAGTACTTGATGGTGCGGACCATCTGGCTGGTGTAGGAATATTCGTTGTCGTACCAGGAGATGACCTGGACCTCGGTCAGTTCGTCGTTGATCGGCAGCACCATAGTCTGGGTGGCGTCGAACAGCGCGCCGGCAGTGATGCCGATGACGTCGGAGGAGACGATCTCATCTTCGGTGTATTCGAAGGATTCGTTCTGGTGGGCCTTCATGGCGGCGTTGATCTCGTCCACGGTGACCTTGCCCTTCACGACAGCAAACAGCTGGGTCAGGGAACCGTCGACCACGGGCACGCGCTGGGCAGCGCCGATCAGCTTGCCGGACAGTTCCGGAATGACCAGACCGATCGCCTTGGCGGCACCGGTGGAGTTCGGGACGATGTTCACGGCAGCGCTGCGGGCACGGCGAAGATCGCCTTTTCTGTGCGGGCCGTCAAGCAGCATCTGGTCGCCGGTGTAGGCGTGGACCGTGCACATGATACCGCTCTGGATGGGAGCGAGATCGTTCAGGACCTTGGTCATGGGAGCCAGGCAGTTGGTGGTGCAGGAAGCAGCAGAAATGACCTGGTCGGTGGGCTTCAGGGTGTTGTGGTTCACGTTGTACACGATGGTAGGCAGGTCGTTGCCCGCGGGAGCGGAAATGACGACTTTGCGGGCGCCGGCGGTGATGTGCGCCATGGCCTTGGCCTTGGAGGTGTAGAAACCAGTGCATTCCAGCACGACGTCGATCTTCAGCTTCTTCCACGGCAGCTTGCTCGCGTCAGCTTCCTTGTAGATCGGGATCTTCTTGCCTTCCACTTCGATGTAGTCTTCGCCGGCAACGATGTCGTTGCGGAGCGCGTAACGCTTCTGAGTGGAATCGTATTTAAGCAGATGCGCAAGCATCTTGGGATCAGTCAGGTCATTGATCGCTACGATCTTGTAGCCCTTCAGGTCAAACATCTGGCGGAAAGCCATGCGGCCGATACGTCCGAAACCGTTGATTGCAACTCTAACCATTACATATAACCTCTCTTGTTTTTTTAGGTTTACGCGGTTATTGTATGAGTTTGTGATTTTTTTGTCAAGCGCTTTCCGTGCGAAAAGCACTTTATTTTCTTAGTTTTTTCGCGAAAACGGAGCGTTTGCGGGAAAATGACACCGGGCTGCATTTTTTCGTAAAAAAACAGGCGGCCGAAGCCACCTGTTTCTCTTATTCTGCGGATCCTGTTCCGCGTTTTTTTTACTGACCGTCTTCCTTATTTCAGTTCCGGATGTCCGTGATTGTACACGAAATCGATGCCATGCTCAGTCAGCGCATTCGCCATGCTCTGATACAGTGCCTGGAATCCCGTTCCGTGCTCCATGGCATTCCATTCTCTCGGTGCATACGAGTAGGCTTTTTTGATGGAGTTTGCTCCGATCCTCTGCATGAAGCAGTACGGCGAGCCGTCTGAAGCTTTCTTAAACCCGTCAAACGTATCCCAGACCGCCTGAACAAATTCCTTAGCCGTCTGCGTCAAAGACTTCAGGGCCGCAACGACGGGGTACAAGGCCAGATCATTCATCTCCTTGCTGAGATGGCTGAGCTGCTTGACGTCGAAAGTGATGACCTTTTCCAGGGCCTTTTCCGTGCGGCTTTCAATATTGTCCTTGTAGAGATCCGAAACCTTTGTGGTATAGGTATCAAGGATCGACATCAGCGTCTCCGTATACGGGTTGACGAAGAAGTTTCCTTTCGAGTCCGAGCGCATCCTCTTGAAGAAGTCCTGGTCACTGACATAATCCAGATAACACCTTTCCCGTTCCTCCCGGTACTTGGTGTTCAGTTCGTACTTTCCGTATTTGCCCAGATTCTGCTGATAAAACTTTTCCGCTTTCTCCGCCTTCCTTTCCATGACGTCCCAGGGCAAGTTGATCGCCACGCCCACCTTATAGGCATCGTCAACGATCTGTTTAAAGTCTTCACGAGTGAACATATCGCAGTCTGTCAGATTTTCCTTGATGGAAAGAAGTCTGAATCCCTGCAGCAGGTTCAGGCTCATAATCATATCGGCTGCCTCCCGGCAGGCCGTGTCCATCATGGGCAGATAGACGAAATGCTTCTCGCACTGTCCGTAAAGGATCTTGTCCTCCGGCGACATGATGCCGTACCAGTCCGGTTTCACGCCGTTTGCCGGGAAGAATTCCTTGTTCCGTTCGTACAGCTGATGAATGAAGCCGTCGTTTCCCAGGACCATGAAGGCAAGCTGCTGTATATACGTCTGGGTCTTCGTGTACGCGTTGTCGGGAACCATCTTTTTCAGCTGATCTTCCGTTTCATTGATCTCCCTGACCATTGCGTCAACGCCTTTGGTGACCGACTTGTCATCCATGAACCGCCAATAATACGGATCTTCGTCGGCAAAATCAAGTCCGTTTGTTTTCTCGTCCGCCATGTCTTCCTCCTTATCGATAAACGCGCACCGTCTTAGAATCTGATCTCATAATCACGGACGTACCATCTTCCGCCGTTCGTCCGGATGAGGTTCCTTCTGACCGGGCTGCCGAGCTGTTTGCCGTTCTTGTCAAAGGAGATGGTCTGTACGGAAGCGTACTCCACCTTATCGCCGTAGCGTTTGGCAATGTCCGCCTGGTCTTCCTTGGTCAGGAAATAGGAATCCAGCCCGTTGTTGTCATCGTAGCCCTTGACGACCGTGATCTTCGTGGCCTCGGGGACCACTTCCGCATGGACGTATTCTCCGTGGAAGCGTTCCTGATGCAGATCCCAGTGATACAGGAGGAGCGACTCCTGCGTGGGATTCTGCCGTCTTTCCGGCTGGATGCAGTCCACATACAGCTCGTAGTTCTTTTCCTTGATGGCCTGGCGGAAGATCTCCACGAGCCGCTCCGGCGTCACGTCGTCCGGCACGGATTTTTCGGTGTACCAGCTTCCTCTTCGCCCACGAAATAGCCGCTGGACTCTTTCTCGGGGTCGTAAAGCCCCAGGACATGCCCCGGGACGTACAGGGCGACTGGCTCGACAACAACGGCGATAACCGGCGCGCCGATTTTCTTCTCGCCGGCCTCCGGCACCTCCATGGTGAAATCCGTCAGCTTGCCGAGCAGCGTCCACTTGTCCACGTCCATCATGGTCGTATCGACGAGCCTGCGGTAACGCTTGACCGCTTCGTACGGCCCCAGCCATTTCCGGGTGTCGATCTTGACGAAGTACATGCCGCTGGAACGCTTGCCGACCCATATGAATTCGCCGGTGACACCCATGAACTGGTTCATCGGATAACGGACCTCGTCCAGGATCACGTACTGGTCCTTCAGGCTTTCGGGTTCCGTCTCCATGGCGTCCGGCGCCGGATAGAGCTTTTCGCGCAGTTTCCCTTCATACCCGGCAATCAGCTCGTTCCAGGCCTTCTCGCTCTTTGCGGCATACATCTGCCGGAGCTCTTCTTCATGAACAAGATACACCGTCATGTCGTCCGTGATAGTGGTGAAGTTGCCGGTCGAACCGATGAGGCATGCCCGCGCCCGCTCAAAAAGTCCCTTGACCCGGGCATCGTTCGGGGCGAACTCATTGAGGATCATGATGCGGGCAAGGGCGTCTTCCTTCGAGCGGAAGATGCCGGTCGCTCCCTGCGCACGCTTCACCTCCGCCTCGAATTCCTTCAGATACATCTCCGCCTGCTGGATGCGCATGGCGAGATTGGAATCGTTGACGTTGAACAAGGTTTTGTCGATCATTTATTACGATCCTTTCTGAAAAGAGAGCGTCTTCTTTTCCATAAGGAAATTGTCTTCTTTTTCAAAAGGAGCCCGCACGAAGCGGGCTCCCGGTTGTTGTATTACTGATCAGGGCTTCGCGGTTCCGCAGGAAGAGCAGAAGTTGCCTTCGTTTTCCTTGCCGCACTTAGGGCAGGTCCAGGTCGCCGGAGCAGCCGGCTTCGCGGTGCCGCAGGCAGGGCAGAAGTTGCCTTCATTGACTCTGCCGCACTTCGGGCAGACCCAGGTTGCCGGAGCAGCCGGCTTCGCGGTTCCACAGGCAGGGCAGAAGTTGCCTTCATTCACCTTGCCGCACTTAGGGCAGGTCCAGCCGTTCGCCGGTGCCGCGGCAGGCTGCTGCGAGCCGACGGCGTACATGTTGGCGATGCTGCTGCCGGCAGTGTTCATGGTCATGCCGACGCCCATCAGGCCGGCCATCGCGCCGTTCTCGTTGCCGGCGGCGGTGTTGATGGCAGTGCCCAGCTGGCCGGTCATGTAGCCGGCGCCAAGGTTCGGATTGGACAGGGTCGCCGCCGTCTGAAGGGCCTTGATGCGTTCCTGATCCTCTTCAGGCAGGGTGACGGTGGAAAGAGCCACGCTGACGACTTCGATGCCGCGCAGTTCGCCCCACTTCTTTGACAGCTGTTCGTGCATGGCATCGGTCAGCTCTTCGTTGTGGGTGACGATCTGGTTCGGACGGATCTCCAGGTCGGACAGCTTGCCGAACGCGGGCTGCAGGGCAGAGAGGAATTCGGACTTCAGCTGAGGATCAAGGGTCTCACGGCGGTATTCGGAAGCTACGTTGCCGACCACTCTGGTGTAGAACAGCATGGGATCGGACAGTCTGTAGGAATAAATGCCGGCGCAGCGGACGGCAACGTCGATGTCGATGTTGGCCCGTCTGTCGACCACGCGGAACGGAACCGGGTTGGCGGTGCCGAACTTATTGTCAATGATTTCCTTCGTGTTGAAGTAGTAAACGCGCTGATCCTTGCCGGTGCTGCCGCCCATGGTGAAACGGCGGCCGACGACCTTGAAGGTCTCCAGCAGGCTCTGGCCGAACTTGCCGGTGAAGATGGACGGTTCGGAGGAGGAATCCCAGGTGAATTCGCCGGGTTCCGCGCAGAACTCAACGACCTTGCCCTGTTCTACGATCATCATGCACTGGCCGTCGGCAACAACGATGCCGGAGCCGTTGGAGATGATATTATCCGAACCCTTGGTGTTGGAGGAACGGCTGCCGACGCGCTTCTGGCCCTTGACCATCAGCGTATCCTTGTCCAGTGCTTCACAGTAGAAAAATTCCTTCCACTGATCGGCAAGAACACCGCCGATCGAACCCAATGCTGCAGAAATAAGACCCATAATTTAGCTCCTTTCAATTCTGTTTTCTCGTGAAATCACAGTGAAATATGGTTGTTTCCTGTTTAAACATACTCTAACAGAGGTATTATAGCAAATCCTTTCGGATTTGTCCTCTTTTTTTGTGAATATTTTTCGAAATCTGCTTTTATCTTCCGGGCTGCCGGTTCTGGTTCCGGGGCTGTTTCGATACCGTGGTCCCGAGATAGACCTCGTCGTAGCGGCGCAGTTCAAAGCTGTTCCGCACGGTATAGGTCCGCGCTGCAGATGCCTCCTGCACCGGCCGCATGCGGCGCTTCATGCTGCTCGTGATGGCCCAGGCAACGAGCAGGGCAAGGCCGAAGGTCCAGAGGTAGTTCGAGGAATCCGCCTTCACCCGGTTTCCGTCGAAGCGGCCGCCCGCTTCGTGTTCCTTCGCCAGTTCCAGGTAGCGGCGCGCGGCACCGTCATAGTCGCCGCCCTCCAGATAAGGCCGGATCTCGTCCTTCAGGTACGCGGTATCTTCCGCGCCGTAGTCTGCGGCTTCGCGGCCTGCGGCATAGAAGGCATACTGCAGATTCCCGGGTTCCTTACAGAAGAGAAAGAGCATCCCGGAGCGGTCTTCCCCGCTGCCGTAGCCGTTCATGTTATAGTAGGCTTCCGCGAACGCAGAGGCCGTGGCAAAGAAACGGTCTCCGGTCGACGCGTCCTGCAGGGCACGGACCGAGAGCAGAACGACGTCGGTCCCGTACTGTTCCGCGAGCTCGGCAGCCCCCTGTTCATATTCGGACTCGGTCGCTGCAGACCAGATGCCGGCCTTGTCAATGATGCGGACGGTCCCGCCGCCTTCTCCGGCAGCCGCCGGGCTTTCCGCCGCAGCGCGAAGGCCGGGCAGCAGGAGCGTCGGCAAAAGCAGGAGGAGCAGCGTCAGGAAGCGTTTCAGCGTCTTCATCGTCTTTCACCTCCTACACGAAGTTCGCGAGCGCGAACAGGCCGGAAATGACGGCAGATATGCCGAGGAACCAGGCCCAGTACTTTCCCTTCGAGATCGGGAGGTTTCCGGTCATCTTTCCGGTCTGGCCGTTGACTGCGAAGCGATATGTCTCGCCCTGGTAGCTCGCCGTGATCAGATAGACGGGCAGCAGGACGTACTTCACCGAAGTATTCGAAAGGTGCAGGTTCCGGTGCACGGGGACCGCAGTCGCGAAGCCGCGCAGCGAAGTGCGGAAGGCCTCCGCCAGCGTGTTCTGCACGCGCCGGTCGATGCGGGGAAGGCAGGCTTCGGCATCATCGTCGAAGCGGTCTGCGAAAAAGCCCGAGAGGTAGCCGGGGGCGTATTCCTTCAGTTCGGCAAGATCGTAGGGTTCGATGGAATCCATCAGGGCATCGTCCATGCGCTGCGAACCGTCCGCCGGGACCTTCGCGAAGCCCATCCCGCCCTCGCAGTTCACCAGGTAGCGCGAAGTCTCGGTGTAGTAATACTGACTGTCCGCCCAGGTTCTGACGCGCGTCGCATCGAAACTCATCGTCCCGTCCGCGCGGCAGTCATAAAGCCAGAAGGGGACGTACACGCCCTTTACCTCTTCGATCTTGTGGGTATCCAGAAAGTTATTCGGCAGCAGGCGCTTGCCGGAGCAGTACTGCCTGACGATATCCTTCAGTTTTTTCTTATCGACGCGGAAGGGGATCACTCCGTTCGGCTTCAGGAGGCCGGACAGGTTCTCCTCCATCACCATGACGTTGCCGCAGTAGGGGCAGTGCGTCGCCGCCGTGACTGCGTCCGTCACCACCTCGGCGCCGCAGGACCTGCAGACGTACGAGACCATCCCATCGAGATGCTCCTCCGGCACGTTTGCCGCATAGTCGCCCCAGTCGAAAGGCGTCTCGGCATTCACGTCAGCATCCTTCACTTCGTCAAAGGTGAAGGTGGAATCGCAGAATTCGCAGGCAAACAGCCCCTGCTCCGCGCTGTATTTCAGCGGGGAGCCGCAGTTCGGACACTTAAAGGAAACGGTTTCGCTCAAGTCGATCTCCTTTCAGTAGGTTCTGGTATCCAGGGCATCCCTGAGCCCGCCCGCCAGCAGATGGAAGGCGATCATCATCAGGGAAACGATCAGGGCAGGGAAGAGGGTCTGCGTAGGATAGAGTCCGATCACGCCCTGTGCTTCCGCAAGCAGGTTGCCGAGAGAAGGTTCCGGCGCGGCGATCCCGAGGCCGATGTAGCTGAGAAACGCTTCGGTGAAGATCACGCCGGGAACAGCCATCACCGCGCGGCTGATGATCGGGCCGGCGGCATTCGGCAGGATGTGCCTGACCATGATGCGGGCATCCGAAGCGCCCATCACCTGCGCGGCCAGCACATATTCCCGCTCCCGGTAGCGCAGGAACTGCGCCCGCACGAGCTGGGCGGTACTGACCCAGTTCCGGCAGGCAAGCGCGAGGATCATCGTTCCGACGCCGTTTCCCATGAGCATGATCATCAGCGTGCAGATGACCACGTTCGGGATGGCGCGCACGACTTCGCAGATCCGCATCAGGATGAGGTCCGTCTTTCCGCCGTACCAGCCGCAGACGGCGCCCCAGGCCGTACCGATCAGAATGTCCAGCAGGACCGCTGCAAAGGCGATCAGCAGCGAGATGCGCGTGCCGCGCCAGGCGCGTGTCCAGATGTCGCGCCCGAGCGCGTCCGTTCCGAACCAGAAGTTCACGTCCTCCCCGGCGCCCTTATACAGGTAGTAATCGATCTCGGCATCGGCCACCGGGACGCCCCGGACAGTCCTCTCATTGAAGGTCCGGATCACGCAGCCTTCGGGATATTTTGCCGTATCGGACAGCGACGACAGCTGCCGGTCCTTCAGGGTCGCATGCCCGTTAAAGAGCGGGATCCAGGTCAGGCCCCGGATGCGCGGCGGCATGTTGACGTAGTCCTCCGCCAGCATCTGCTGCCGGTAGGTATAGGGACTGAGATCCGGTGCAAAGACCGCCATCAGGATAAGTACGATAAGGATCCAGAAAGCTGCGGCGGCAGCCGTGTCCTTCTTCAGGCGGGCCAGGACATTTCCGGCGAAGCTGCGCACCCTGCCCGGCGTCTCCCCGCCGGCAGGACGCCGCCCTTCGGCGAAAACGAACAGATCCTTGCTGTTTTTCTTCTGTTCCGTCATGCCGCGCCCCCTTTTCTGCCTGCCAGGCGGATCCGGGGATCGATCAGGCCGTAGGCGATGTCCATGAGGAACACGGTCACCAGATTGATCACGGAGTAAAAGACCAGGACAGCCATGACCAGCCAGAGGTCGCGGGAGGAAACAGCCTGCGTCATGATGCCGCCGACGCCCGGGACCGCGAAGATCTTTTCGACCACGAGCGAGCCGCCGAGGACGCCCGTGATGAGCGGGACGATCACATTGACGAGCGGCACCATGGAATTGCGCATCGCATGGCGTTCCAGGCTCTGCACGGGCGTTAAGCCTTTCGCTTTCGCGAGCAGCATGTAGTCAGTATTCAGGTTGTCGAGCAGTTCGCCGCGCAGGTAGCGGCAGATCGTGGCAATGGGCCAGAAAGACAGCGCGAGGATCGGAAGGATCAGCGAACGCAGCTGCTCGGCCGGCGTTCCCGTCGAGTTGTAAATGATGTCGAAAGCGCCTTTGTAGCCCAGCTGATACTGCAGGGCGGATGCGAAAACGAAGGACGGCACCGAAATGCAGACCACGGTCAGGATCCCGATCACGCGGTCGGGCAGCCTCCCGGCCGTCCGTGCCGAGAGCGCCCCGGCCAGGATCCCGAAGGGGATCGCCAGGACGATCGAGAGAAGATTGAGTACGAGCGTCACGGGAATGCGGTTCGCGAGCACCTGCCAGACCGGCACGTTCGGCTCGATCTTCAGGGAGACGCCCCAGTATCCGTCCGCAATGATGTCCCGCCAGAAATAGTAATACTGGACGGGTATGGATTCGTTCAGGTGATGCTTCTCTTCGAGCAGCGTCTCGAGTTCCGGTGAGTTTTCGGGGTCGTCAAAAGGAGACCCCGGCATCAGCCGGATCACGAAGAAACACAGCGTCATGATCACGAACAGGGTCAGGACCATCAGACCCAGACGTTTCAGCACGTATCGTGACACGATGATCCCCCCTTCCTTGAATTTTGCGGGACTGCGTTTATTTCTTCAGGCCAGTGTCGATGCCGCAGAGCCAGTAGCGCACGTTCGCCGGATCGTTGAAGTCATAGGTGACCCATTCATGCAGCAGGGACTGCTGCGTACGCTCGAACAGCGGGATGACGATCTGCCTTCTCCATGGCCGCGGCTGCTGCGACGTTCTTCGCCATGTCGGTCTTGTAGGACGCGTCGCTCTCCTGCAGCCAGATCGTCTTCTCCAGCGTCTCGCAGTGGTAGGCCGCGTTGCACTTGCTCCAGTAGGAACTTGAGAACACGTCGAACTGGTTCATGGGGCTCGCGTCGGTCACGGTGCGGCTCCAGTTGGAGAGGCCGAGTTCAAAGGCGTTCTCGTCGGTGCGCCAGGCCTTCATCTTGGCCAGGCGGTTGGCGCTCGGGACCGCTTCGATCTTCAGACTCAGCCGGCCTTCGAAGATGCGCGCGAACTCTTCCTGCAGGAACTGCGCGCAGATGCTCATCTCGTCGTTGTCGGAGGAGATGGTCAGGGTCAGTTCGAGTTTGCCGAGCCCTGCCCGGGCCATGGCTCTGTCAAAATACTGCTTCGCCAGGACCGGATCGAATGACTTATTGATATCTTCCACATAGGCCTTCGCCTCGTCGGTGTCGCGGAAGCGGACCGGGTTGTATTCGCCGCAGTAGGAAGTGTAGGGAACGATGAAGTTCGCAGGCTCGCCGCCTTCCCGTCTGGCCAGGGTCACGCGGTCCACCGCGTACCAGAGCGCATTCTTGAAATCGGGATCG
>CACWLA010000035.1 GCA_902761665.1 uncultured Lachnospiraceae bacterium
TGAATAATCATAAAACATCTGTAATATCATTTAATTTACCTAATGATTTAAATGTATTTGCAAAAGACGGAAAAGGAGTCTTTTATGACTTTTTATCTGAGGAGGATCAGAAGAGTTTTCAGCGCCAGGGCATCGTCAATTTGAAAAACAACGAACTTTACATCCGGTATCAAACGCTCAGCGAACAGCAGCACTTCATCGGAGGGAGCAATAAGGCGTTTCTGGACGACGTGCTGAAAACAATGGATCTGTCGAAGGAGAAGTCCACGATAGGATATCTGCGGGACGGCCTGCCCGAAGATGATCCCCGGCGCAGGGAAAAGCTCCACGGCGCGGCGCAGCGTTTAATGATCCTTGCGGGCGGCGCGGCCGATCCGGAAAAGATGGCCGGGGAACTGAAGGATAAGAACTGGAAGAAAAAATTCGATGTGCCTGAGCTCATGGCTTCCGAGGACAACGCTGCCCGCTTGTTTGCAGACAGTCTGCTCGAACGTATCAAAAATGTAGTGAACGAGGTCCCGGAGACGGATGAGGAGAAAGCCGTCTTCAGGGAAGCCGGCCTGCAGACCTGCCGTGACTATATCTCTCACGCGAAACTGAGCGATGAGTCGGCAGCCAAAGATCCCGCTAAAGCGGCATTTCTCAAATACAGCAGAGAACTCCAGGACCAGATGGCTTCGGACGCCCTGAAGACAAAGCCCGTACAGGAGATCCGGAAAGAACTTGCCGGGGAATATGAGATCCTGAAGAAGGAAAAGAGCGGGTGGTTCCTCAGCAAGACGAATTCGAAGGAATATGACGACATGATGAAGGCGCTGAGGATCTTCAACGCTAAACTGGACATGCTGAACGGGAAGAAAGCCGCTGAAGACGTTACGGCAGAGGAACTGAACGTGGCGAAGAATACCGGGGCGGACGTCCTTCTCGCCAACGCGAAGCAGGGACTCTACAACTACGCCAGCATCAAGACGAAAAACGGCAAAGGCAGCATCTGGCATGACGCAGGCACTGACCGCTTCGATTCTTCCATGAAGAGCCTGAAAAAACTCGGAGAACTCGGGAGCGAACTTCATCTCAGCAATACAGCGACTGCGCTGCGTGATAAGACCCAGCTTCAGGTGCTGCAGAAACGCGGTGACAGCAAATGGCTGAAGGAAAACATTGCGGATGCCTTTGCAAAGTCGATCTGTGCGCAGGTATCTCTCAATACGAGAATGCCGGACTGCCAGCAGAAAACCGAGCTTGTCGGGAAGGCTCTTGAAAAGCAGGTTGAAAAGATCAGATCCAGCGGCAGTTTCAGGAAAATGATGGAAACGGCAAGCCCGGATAAACTGGCTGATGCCGTCATCAAGGGCGGAAGCAGCCTGTATGAGGTCTATGACAGAGCTTCTGAAGCGGCTGCAGAGGAAGGATATAAGCGAACTGATTCCGATATCGAACCTGCGGCAATGCGGCCGAAGAAAGATACCATGGGACTTATCTCGGGAATGTGATCCCATGACAGGTTCGGACCCTTCAGACGCTGATAAGGCAGGATGTTGATCCTGCCTTTTTATGCGTGTTTTATGCCGTTTGCTCCGAACCTCTTTTATCTTTTGCATTTTATGGTATACTCTTGATATATAAGATAAGGCACGGCATCGCTTTATGCCGAATATACCAAAGGAACCAGGAGCTCTACCGTGGGAAGACTGTTTGATGCACTGAAGAAGAAAATCAATGAACAGGGCCGGTCCAACAAGTATCTGGAAGGGTATTATGAGAACCAGGCGAAGACTGAGATCATAAAATTGTTCAATAAGCTGCCCGAACCTACACGCACGGCTATGCTTGACGAGTACATTTCGACGCAGGCGAAAGACAAGAACGCAGATGATTCGTTCAATATGATGCTCCGAGCGATCAGCGAGCAGGGAAATGAGCCGTCGCGGAAATTCCTTACGAATAACCAGAACTTCGGAAGAAAGTGGCAGGAACTGCTGCCTCTCATGGAAGATCGTATGGAAGGTTGGGTGGAAGACAGCTACAAGGATGCGGGCGTCAGTAAGAGATCGCCTGCTGAGGACAGGCTGGTCGCGCTGTTCAGATCCGATACGTTCTGCCGGCGCATGAATTTCGGCTGGGATCTTGTGGAGGAAAAGCGCAAGCCCGCGTACCGGAAACAGTTCCTTGCCAGAATCACCGACAAGCCGGAATTGTGCGCCAGGCATTTCAGCGAGGAAGGCACCTTCGCCGCGGGCAAAAGCTGGGAAAAGTTTGCCGAGGCCGTTGAGAAGGCAGTGGATAAAGCTTCCCTGAGAGAGGCGGAAAAGAACATCCTGGCGATCAGAGAACCGGAACACGGGAAAAAGGTCGCCGTGCTTCGGGACGCCGAGCTCGGAGCCCTGTCCAACTCGGATGACAGGCGGACGTTCCTGATGCAGAACGCCATGCTGACCGCTGAAGAAGAGCTTGATCCGGACGATCTGAAAGAAAAGGCTTTTGACAAAAAGTGGAGGACGAAGCTTGATCCGCTGAAGAAGGCGCAGCAGCTGAAAGAGGAAGGCAAGCTGGATCTCGGGGCAGTTGTGGAGCGCAGCAGGAGGATCATCAGCGAGACCGAATACAACGCCCTGCTCTGCAAGCAGGCCGCGCTGCAGAATTACCGCAATCTGAGCCAGATGATCCCTGCCGGGGAGCGCGACAGCCAAGCTTACAGGGAGATGAGCCGTCACGCTGCCGAACTGCAGGCGGACGTGGTCAAGGGAAAATATCCAAAGGGCAAAAAAACCGTAGAAGAAGGCCGCAAGTTGATGACCGAGCAGGTCACGACGCTCACGAAGGTGAAGAAGGGGTTCATGCTCAGCTCAACGAACTCGCCGGAACACGAGCGCATGATGAAGAGTCTGAAGCTTTTCAACGCGAAGCTCGACATGACGCTGGACGGGAAGACGTCTCAGGTCCTGACGGATGAAGAACGCGAAAAGGTCCAAAGCAGCGATATCAAGGACCTTTTCGATCAGGCAAAGAAGGACAGTTTCAACTATTCCTGCCTGAAGACCAAATACGGCAAGAGCGGCATCATCCATGATGACGGCAAGGACCGCAATAAGGCTGCCCGCAACGTCGTTGATATCCTGAACCAGGTGGGCAGCGTCATGGGACTGGAAGACAGGGCGACGAGAATGAAGGATGAAGTTGCGCTTGAGGTGCTCAGGATGCGCGGGAGCAGCAGCTGGGAGAAGAAGAATGCCGAAAACTACGCGGCAAAGACCATTTATGCGCTTTCCCTGACACACGGAGGCGTGCCGGACGACAAGCAGCGCGCGAAGCTTACCGAACACAGCCTGCAGAAACATATCGAAGAGATCAAGCAGCGGCCGGAGTTCAAACAGATGGTTAAGGATCTGGGCCCCGAAGGCCTCTGCGGCGCGATCGTCAAGGGCGGCGACGCGATGACCAAGGCTTATGCGAAGGCTATCGAAAAGGTGAATGACCCGCAGGCCGCAAAGAACAAGAAGCCAGTTGAGATGACGCCCGAACAGAGCCGGGAATTCTGGGCAAAGCAGCAGAAGCAGCAGAAACAGCCCGGAGTCTGATTCGGCGCGTAAGGAGAACGGTATGGCCCCGAAAAAAGACAACCATGAAGCAAATCCGGCGATGCTGAACGGCATGGATCCGGTCGTAGTCAACTACGTCGATGCCAAAGGAAAGCCGGCGACCCGCCTCGTCGATTACGTTCCGAAACCTAGATCCGGCTATGAGATCCTGACGGATGACGTGCTGAACAGCGGAAATCTTGACGTTTTGTACGACTTCAGGGATACGCACCTGAACGAACTGAACAGTCCGCGGTACGCGCCTGCGAAGAGGTATATCGATGCCCGTATCAAGACAGCGGAAAAGATCCGTACCCTCGAGCGGAAAAAGAAGATCGCGGCTTTCGAAGGCAAGGTGCCGCCGAAGCCGGAGGTGGATACCGTCAAGGGCTTCATCGGCCTTTCGACGATCAAATATCCGGATTATCAGACGAGCGCCAACGGCTGCTGGTCGCTTTCTTATTCCATGCTGCTGAAAAGCCGCGGCGTCGATCTGAGTCAGGAGGAGATACGCGAGTGGCGTCCGGATTACCGGGCAGACACGAAGCCGGAAGATAAGGCTAATTTCGAAAGAAAGCGCCTCATGAATACGGACAGAGGCAACGCGATCTACCCGAATGCCGATCTTGCCGGAAAGGTGCTGCCGAATACCGCCGTAAACATGCTGCGCTTTGAGCCCTTCGAGGCGGAGCAGCTTGGAACCACCCAGCTTACGAAGGCGCAGAAGAAGGCCGTCAGCGCGGAATACATTGAGCAGGTGAAGAGCAGTCTGCAGAGGACCATCACCGAAGCCCTTACGGTCCACCGCTGCCCGGTCGCGGTCGCCTGGGACGGACACTTCGTAACGGTCACCGGCATCAGCAGGGACGGCAAGAAACTGCGCTATGAGGAATCCCGCGGCTGGGAGACCAATGCCAAACGGACCCGTACCATGTCGCTGAATGAACTGGTCAGCCAGGCAATGTTCGCCCACACGCATAACGGAATATACTATGCAAACGGCGGCGGGGTCGAACTGACCTGGCTTAGCGACATTCCTGCGGCGGAACACGGGAAAGCGCAGCCTGCTCCCGATGAGAAGAATAAGGACTATCTTAAGCTCGGTGCGGACGGAAAACTCAGCGTTGACGTTCCGAACGATGTGCCCGGCGTTTCTTCTGCCGGACGGCCGGCCGAGGGACAGATAAACGGAAAGGGCATCGAGAACATACTCGTTCTCGACCAGACTAAGATCGCTGCCAGGCATAATGTGCCGAAGATCAACAGCTTTGGCCCCGGAGGCGGGATCATGCTCGCAACATCCGCGACATATTATCCCGACAGACTGGTCCGTCAGAACGATCCGGCGATTCTGAAGGAGGTCCTCAAAGAGAATAAGGATACGTTCAGGGAACTGAGAAGGCTGTGCCGTGATATTATTGAAGGACAAGCCGATCCGGAGGACCTGGCGGCCGCGCATAAGGCGATTGCCGCACTGGACCGCCTTGACGATCTGGCAAAAGGGAAAAAGAAAGAGGCTCCGGAAGAAGAAAAGGATCTTAGCGAGGAAGAGAAAGAATTCAGAAGGATCGAAAACGGGGACCTTAATACCGTCAGAGAACAGCTGAGGAAACTGTATGACCACCTGTATTCAAAATCCGAAGAAACGGGAAAGACCAACTTTGAGGAACTGTTCAGCTTTAAGAACGAGACCGCAGGCAAGAAGATCGTAAACTGCCTGAAAAACGCCAACGAAGTGCTGGAACTCGGCAAGGGCAGCGAAGCGGAAGCCTTTGACGCCATTAATACAAGAGTGCAGGCTGAGTATAAGAAAGAGCAGGCAATTGCCACAAGAAGGGCCAAGGCGGAACTGGCATACAGGCACAGACTCCAGAATTGCTGGGACACGGTCAGGGCAAACGCCAAGGACCCGGCGAAACGCGGAGAAATGATCGGAGCACTGGCGCTCATTACCGCGGACTTCACCCTTCATCAGCAAATGCTTGATAAACACATCGATCCGCCTTTCCCGGATGAAAAAGACGTGAACGCGCTCGCGCCTAAGGTCGTATCGCAGAAAGCGTTCGTGACGGTCACGTCCGGGGACATGCCGTGGGCGCTTGATCCGAACGGCACGGTCGAGAATTTCATCCGCGAACTGGATGAGGAGCAGCAACGGATCCGTAAACGGGAAGCAGCCGCCGAAAGCTATGCCATACCGGAAAAACGGCTTCCCAGGGTACAGAGAAGAGCGAAAAAGATCGCTGACGCCCTCGATGAGACGAAGACCGGTTCGTATACCGGCCTGGATATCATTTCGCGTTTGGAAAACAGTGACGCGTTCGAGAAGGCTAAGGCTTCCATAAGAGCTTTCAGCAGTGCGGAATCCCTGACGGCCGGACAGATCAAGACAGCCTGCGATACCGTGCTCAAATATCTCGAGGGCAAGGAGAAGAGGCGGAACCGGGAATTCGGAAGAGACCGCTGGAACGCATGCATGAGCTTTCTGGCCAATACGATGCCGCCGGACAAATTCGAGGATTACTGCCGCCGGGTCAACGAGATCCGCGGCGTGGGCCCGGGCAGCTCCATGTACGTCGGTCCGGAAAACTTTTATGTGAAGGGCACGAAGCTGGAAAGCATCATGAACGATTCGAAGTTCCGCATTTCCCAGGGAACAGCCACGCTGCGGGATTATGCAAGGATCCTCGCCGTCCGCAACATGGGAGACGATGACGAACTGTATGTCGGGGATGAGGTCTATGATACAGAAGCGTCGATGCGCATGCTGCGCAAGGAGACCGATAAGGTCCTTTCCGATCCGAGATTCAAGGGTTTCGTCGAAAAGGCGTCGAAGCAGGAAATGGCGGAAATGCTTAAGAATGATGCGGAAGACTTCGAGGATGCCTGGGAAGACCACAAGGAAGAGCATCCGCTGAAGAAGGACGGTAAGGCAAAAGGCTCTCAGGACAGGCAGATGATGCCGGGCTGACAGAAAAGGAGGAATCGCTTGAGACTGTATGTCGGAATCGATCTGGGAACCTCGGCAGTCAAGCTGCTGCTGGTTGACGGGCAGGGAACGATCCTGAATGAAGTCAGCAGGGAATACCCGCTGATCTTTCCTCATCCCGGCTGGAGCGAGCAGAGACCGGAAGACTGGTGGACGGCTGTCCGCGAAGCCCTGCCGGAACTTCTGCACGGCTTTGACGCATCGGAAGTGGCCGGCATCGGCGCAGGCGGCCAGATGCACGGTCTGGTGATCCTGGACAGTCAGGACCGGGTGATCCGCCCTGCGATCCTCTGGAATGACGGACGGACCGCGGACGAGGTCGCATACCTGAATGAAGAGATCGGAAGAAAAAAACTGTCGGAACTGACGGCAAACATTGCCTTTGCGGGCTTTACCGCGCCGAAGATCCTCTGGATCCGGAAGCACGAACCGGAGAACTTTGCCCGCATCGCGAAGATCATGCTGCCGAAGGACTATATCAATTACTGCCTGACCGGCGTACACAGCTGCGACTTCTCCGATGCGAGCGGCATGCTGCTGCTGGACGTGGAGCATAAGTGCTGGTCGGAGGAAATGCTGGAGATCTGCGGTGTCACGAAGGAGCAGATGCCCGGACTTTACGAGAGCTGGCAGGTGACCGGAACGCTGAAGCCCGGGATCGCCGCCGAACTCGGCCTTCCGGAGACGGTGAAGGTCGTGGCCGGCGCCGGGGACAACGCGGCGGCTGCGGTCGGGACCGGCATCGTGGGTGAAGGCGGCTGCAACATTTCCCTCGGGACCAGCGGCACGGTCTTCATCTCGTCGGAACGTTTCGGCGTCGACCCGAACAATGCGCTTCACGCCTTTGCGCACGCTGACGGCGGCTGGCACCTGATGGGCTGCATGCTTTCGGCAGCCAGCTGCAATAAATGGCTGTGCGAGGACATCCTGGGAACTTCGGACTATGCCGGCGAACAGGCCGGTATCCGAGATGAGGACCTGGGACGGAACCACGTGTTCTTCCTGCCGTATCTGATGGGCGAGAGAAGCCCGATCAACGACGTGGATGCCCGCGGCACCTTTACCGGCATCACGATGGATACGAGCCGGAAGGATCTGGTGCTGGCTGTCCTGGAAGGCGTCGCCTTCGCGATCCGCGACTCCTTTGAAGTGGCACGCTCCCTCGGCCTGGACATTCCGCGAAGCCGCATCTGCGGCGGCGGCAGCAAGTCGCCTCTCTGGAGGAAGATCTTTGCCGGCGTCCTCGGCATTCCGCTGGATACGGTGAAGACCGAACAGGGTCCGGGCTACGGCGGCGCGATGCTGGCCATGGTGGGCTGCGGAAGGTTTGCGAGCGTGAAGGAAGCAGCGGAGGCGCTGGTGGAAGTCGGCGGAACGACAAAGCCGGATCCCGCGCTGACAGCCCGCTACGAAGAACAGTACCGCAAATTCCGCCTGATCTATCCGGCACTGAAAAACATATTCCCGAAGATCCGCTAAAGGAGAAAGAAAATGAAGATCTATTCCGTAAACGATCCGGAATTCAAGAATTACGGCCAGGTGCTTGACGGCTACGATACCGCGGAACTTCTGACCGCCATGGAAGCGATCCCGCTTCCGGAAGAAGGGACGGCCTACCGGCCCGGCATCGAGAGCCTGGAAAGCTGTGCGGTCTATGACGATTTCCGCGACCGCGCGTACGGCGGCATGCCGATCGAACTCGGCATGTGCTGGGGACACAATACGAAACTGAACTGCCTGGAGTATCACCGCGACAGCGAAGTCAACATCGGCAGCACGGATTTCATCCTGCTTCTGGCGAAGCGGGAAGAGATCGAGGACGGTGTGCTGGATACGGAGAAGGTGAAAGCCTTCCGCGTCCCGAAAGGCATTCCCGTGGAAGTCTACGCCACGACGCTGCATTATGCACCCTGCCACACCTGCCCGGTCTGCGGCTTCCGCGTAGCGGTGGTCCTGCCGAAGGGCACTAATACGGAAAAGCCGGCTTACGAACCAGCGAACGAAGAAGACCGCTGGATGACCGCCCGCAATAAATGGCTGCTCGCGCATCCGGAGTCGAAGGAAGCGACAAAAGGCGCGCACGTGGGCCTGCGCGGCGTGAACATCGACATTGAGGAGGATCTGTAAATGATGACCAACATTCCCGAAATCAAACTCGGACTGATCGCGGTCAGCCGCGACTGTTTCCCGGTGGCGCTGTCCGAAAGACGCCGCGCCGCCATTGCTGCCGCCTGCGGCGATATCTATGAGTGCCCCGTGACGGTGGAAAACGAAAAGGACATGCTGAAAGCCGTCGACGACGTGAAGGCTGCCGGCTGCAACGCCCTGGTGGTGTTCCTCGGCAATTTCGGCCCCGAAACGCCGGAGACCCTGATCGCGAAATACTTTGACGGTCCCTGCATGTTCGCGGCTGCGGCAGAAGGCGACGGCGACCTGATCAACGGCCGCGGCGACGCATACTGCGGCATGCTCAACTGCTCCTACAACCTCGGCATGCGGCACCTTCCCGGCTATATCCCGCCGTATCCCGTCGGGACCGCGGAAGACATCGCCCGCATGATCAAGGAATTTGCCGTGATCGCCCGCGCGATCGTCGGCGTCAAGAATCTGAAGATCATCACCTTCGGTCCCCGTCCGCAGGACTTTTTTGCCTGCAACGCCCCGATCAAGGGCCTCTACGAACTGGGCGTGGAAGTGGAGGAAAACTCCGAACTGGATCTTCTGGTTTCCTACAGGGAACACGCGAACGATCCGCGCATTCCGGAAGTGGCGGCGGACATGGCAGCGGAAATGGGAGAGGGGAAATATTATCCCGACCTTCTGGACCGTATGGCGCAGTTCGAACTGACGCTCCTTGACTGGGCGGAGGCGCACAAGGGCGCCCGCAAATACGTTGCCTTCGCGGATAAATGCTGGCCGGCCTTCCCGTCGCAGTTCGGCTTTGAGCCCTGCTACGTCAACTCCCGCCTGGCCTCCCGCGGCATTCCGGTCTCCTGCGAAGTGGATATCTACGGTGCGCTTTCCGAATACATCGGCGCCTGCATTTCCGGCGACGCGGTCACCCTGCTAGACATCAACAACTCCGTTCCCGCGTCCATGTGGGAAAGCCAGATCAAGGGCAAATACGACTACGTACTGACGGATACTTTCATGGGCTTCCACTGCGGCAATACGCCGAGCTGCAAGATGTGCAGCGACCGTGCGGTCAAGTACCAGCTCATTCAGAACCGCCTGCTGGAAAACGGCGGAACGCCCGATTTCACCCGCGGGACGCTCGAAGGCGACATCGCTCCCGGCGAGATCACGTTCTACCGCCTGCAGTGCGACAGCGAAGGCGTGCTGCGTTCCTACATTGCGGAAGGCGAAGTACTTCCCGTTGCGACGACGAGCTTCGGCGGCATCGGTGTTTTCGCGATCCCGGAGATGGGCCGTTTCTACCGCCACGTGCTGATCGAGAAGCGTTTCCCGCATCACGGCGCGGTCGCATTCGGCCGTTTCGGCAAGGCCCTCTTTGAGGTCTTCCGCTTCCTGGGCGTGAAGGACATCGCTTACAATCAGCCGAAGAACCTGCCGTATCCGACGGAAAACCCGTTTGCCTGACGGCGGAACAGAAAAAACTGCCTGCCTGTCACGGCGGGCGGATCGGAAAAGAGGCCGGAGAGGAAACTTCCGGCTTCTTTTCTTTTGTCCGGGAAAAGCCCCGTCATTGAATTTGAGGAGCCTGCGTGATATAGTGTTTCTGAACACTGACGGAACATCATTTGACGAAGAGGTATGCTTATGCAGGAAATAAAATGCCCGAACTGCGGACAGGTCTTTCAGGTCGACGAATCCGGCTACGCACAGATCGTTCAGCAGGTAAGAGATAAGGAATTTGAGCGGGAACTGGGACGCCGCGAGCAGGAGATCCGGCAGCAGAAGGAAAATGACCTCGCGCTCGCGCGGATGCAGCAGACGCAGAACTTTGAGGCGGAACTGGCGAAGATCAGAAACCTTCTGGCCGGAAAGACGCTTGAGATCGAGCAGCTGAAGGCGCAGATCGGCAAGGCGGAGACCGAAAAGAAACTGGCTGTCGCAGAGGCCGTTCAGGAAAAGGACAGGGAACTTTCCGACAAAGGCGCCGAGATCGCGAAGCTGCAGAACGACCTTGCCCTCCGGCAGAAGGAAAGCGCCTTAAGAGAGACCAACCTTCTGGAGAAACACAGGGACGAACTGAAACTCCGGGAGGAGGAGATCGAGCGGCTCAAGGATTTCAAGGCCAGACAGTCGACCAAGATGGTCGGCGAAAGCCTGGAACAGCACTGCCTGAACGAGTTCAACCGGATCCGCATGACAGCGTTTCCGAACGCCTATTTTGAGAAGGACAACGACGTGAAGACCGGCAGCAAGGGGGATTTCATCTTCAGGGAATCCGCTGACGGAACGGAGTTCATTTCCATCATGTTCGAGATGAAGAACGAGATGGAAACCACGGCAGCGAAGCATAAGAACGAGGACTTTTTCAAGGAATTGGACAGGGACCGGAACGAGAAGAAGTGCGAGTATGCCGTCCTCGTGTCGCTGCTTGAAAGCGAAAGCGAACTGTACAACAACGGGATCGTGGACGTTTCCTACCGCTACCCGAAGATGTTCGTGGTCCGGCCGCAGTTCTTCCTTCCGATCATTTCGCTGCTCCGGAATGCTGCGTTAAATTCGCTGCAGTACCGGCATGAACTGCAGATCGTCCGGAGCCAGCAGCTCGATCTGCAGAATTTCGAGGACGAGATGAAGGCTTTCAAGGAAGGGTTCGCGCGCAACTACGATATCGCAAGCCGGAAGTTCCGGACCGCGGTCGAGGAGATCGACAAGACAATAGACCATCTGCAGAAAACCAAGGAGGCGCTGCTCTCCTCAGAGAACCAGCTGCGTCTTGCCAATAACAAGGCAGAAGACCTCAGCATCAAGAAACTGACGAGAAACGCCCCGTCGGTGCGGGCGATGTTTGAGCAGCAGAAAACGGAAGGATCAGAGGGCTGAGGCTGCGTCAGCGAAGAAAGGAGACGGCCATGGAAAAGACATACAAAGGCTGGCAGGAGTGGACCGAGCCCGGTGAACAGAGAGAATATACGGAACTCACGCCCCTGCTTGCGGACGACGGAACGGTGATCGCGGCAGGCTGGGCCAGGCACGGCCTCTTTCAGTACGACCGGAGCCTCGTGAAGCACAAGATGCGCCGCAAGGAGTGGGATTTCTATCAGATCTCCGACGGCGAATTCATGGTGCAGATCAACTTCGCGAACATCTCACTGGGCGGCTACGCCTCCGCGATGCTGGTTGACCTGAAGAACCATAAGATCCTGGCGAACGAGATGAGCCCTTTCGTCGGCGGTGCAAACAAATACGTGCTTCCGGCGCGCGGCGACGAGCCGAATACCGTGCATTTTGCCGTGGGTGGTGCGGACTTTTATGCGGAGACCGGGGAGACGAAGCGGCGTCTTTCCTTCCGGAATAAGAAGGTTGAAGCCGAATTTACCATGGACATCCTCCCGGGGCAGGAGAACATCACCACGGTCCTGCCGTTCAAAGGCTTTCCCGACCGCTATTTCATGACGACGAAGCAGAACTGCCTGCCCTGCGAAGGCGTGTTCAAAGCGCCCGGGATCGAGAAAAAGTTCAGTAAGGACAGCTGCTTCTGCGTGCTCGACTGGGGGCGCGTCTGCACGCCCTATAAGCTGGTCTGGTACTGGGGGAACGGTTCCGCGTGGCTGACAGAGGAAGACGGCTCGAAGCACCTGTTCGGCTTCGAGATCACCTGGGGCATAGGCGACGAATCAAATGCCACGGAGACCTGCCTGTTCTACGACGGCAAAGCGCACAAGATCGGCCCCGTGGACGTGGAGACCTTCCCGAAGCCGGACGGCTATGAGAAACCCTGGAAGTTCATCTCCCGGGACGGCCGCTTTGATATGACGATGGAACCGTTTTACGATCACCATTCGGATCTGAACGTGGGCGTCATGCGCATGCATTCGCACCAGGTGCACGGAAAGTGGAACGGAACGGTCACGCTGGACGGCGGCAGGGTCCTTGAAATCAAAGACATGTACGCTTTCTGCGAATACGTGGAAAACCGCTGGTGACGGAGGAACAGCATGAACGAATATGAGAAAGAACACGGTGAACTGATCCGGCGATCCGGCGCAGAATGCACGGTCCTGCTCGCCTGCGGTAGCGAATTTCCGCTCGCGGAGCCCTGCACGCTGGCGCTCTTCGGCAGCGGCGCCCGCCGCACCGTGAAGGGCGGAACGGGCTCGGGAGAAGTAAACTCCCGCGGTTTTATGACGGTTGAGGAAGGACTGGCAAATGCCGGCTTCCGCATCAGCACCAAAGTGTGGATGGACCGTTATGACGAAATCCGCGCTGCCGCGAAAAAGGATTTCATCCGCGCCCTGAAGCGCTCCGCCCTGAAACGCGGGACCCTGGCGGTCATTGACAGCATGGGCGCCGTAATGCCGGAACCGGAATACGACCTGCCGCTTGACGGAGAAGGCGAAGCCGCCGTCTACGTGCTTTCCCGCATCTCCGGTGAAGGCTCGGACCGGAAAGCCGTTCCGGGCGACATCCTTCTCACGGAAACGGAGATCCGCGACATTCTGGCACTGGAAGAAAAATACGAAAAGTTCCTGCTGGTGCTGAACGTGGGCGGACCGGTCGACCTTTCCCCGGTTGCCGGCGTGCGGAACATCCTGCTTCTCAGCCAGCTCGGCGGAGAGACCGGCAGCATCCTTGCGGACATCATCCTGGGGAAGCAGACGCCTTCCGGCAAACTGACGACGACCTGGAGCGCCTGGGGCAGCTACCCGTCCGAAGGGGATTTCGGCGGGCGCTATGATACGCATTATACCGAGGGCATCTATGTCGGATACCGTTATTTCGACAGTGCGGGAAGGGAACCCATGTACCCCTTCGGCTATGGCCTGAGTTATACTTCGTTTGAGCTCAGCATCGGTGAGACCTCCCTGGAAGGCACGGCAGTCAGCACTGCCGTTACGGTGAAGAATACCGGCAGCCGTCCGGGAAAGGAAGTCGTGCAGCTCTACGTTTCCCGGCCGCAGGGCAGGCTGGACCAGCCTTATCAGATGCTGGCAGCCTTCGCAAAAACGGCGGAACTGGCCCCGGGAAAAGAGCAGGTACTGACCCTGTCGTTCGACATGCGGGACATCGCTTCCTTTGACGCGGAGCGTGCCGCCTGGATCCTGGAACCCGGCGATTACGTGCTGCGGATCGGCAATTCCAGCCGCAGTGCGAAGGCGGCGGCCGCCGTGCGCCTTGACGCTGAAGCTGACGTCAGACAGGTGAAAAACTGCCTCGGGCATCCCGGACACACGGAGTGGAAGCCGGAGAGTGCCCGGACGGAGCATGCGGAGGATCTCCCCGTTCTCACGCTGGACGCTCGGACGGTCAGAACGGAGACCGTGAATTATGCGCTTTCCCCCGAAACGGATCCCCTGACGGAGGCGCTGAGCGACGAAGAATTGTGCCTCATGAACATCGGCGCCTTTGAAAAAGGCTCGCTGAGCGTGATCGGCGAAGCTTCATCATCCGTCGCCGGTGCGGCAGGACAGACCGTGCGCTGCCTCACGGAGAAGGGCATCCCGAGCCTGGTCATGGCAGACGGTCCTGCGGGACTTCGTCTTGCGCGGCAGTACACCGTCGATGAAAAAGGTGCGCATGCGGTCGGCGAAGCCATGCCCGAAAGCATCATGGAACTGATGCCGGCGCCGGCGGCTTTCTTCTTCAGGCATTTTGGCGGCGGGAAGAAACCGGAGGGAGAGATCCGCGAGCAGTACTGCACCGCCATCCCCATCGGCACCGCGCTTGCGCAGAGCTGGAATACGGACTTTGCCGAGTGCTGCGGCGACATCGTCGGCGATGAGATGGAACGCTTCGGTGTACATCTGTGGCTCGCACCGGCGCTGAACATCCACCGGGACATCCGCTGCGGCCGCAATTTTGAATATTTTTCCGAAGATCCGCTGATCTCTGGCCGTTTTGCTGCCGCGCTCACCCGCGGCGTGCAGAAGCATCCCGGCTGCGGAACGACGCTGAAGCATTTTGCCGCCAACAATCAGGAGACGAACCGCTATGGCAATAACAGCTGCGTCAGCGAGCGGGCGATGCGTGAGATCTATCTAAAGGGCTTTGAGATCGCCGTGAAGGAGAGTCAGCCGCACGCGCTGATGACCTCCTACAATCTCCTGAACGGCATCCATACTTCCGAACGCCGCGACCTCATAGGGGATATCCTGCGCGCCGAATTCGGCTTTCAGGGCATCGTGATGACCGACTGGATCATCGGTGCCATGAACATGGGCAGAAAGAAGTATCCGGCGCCGAATGCGGCGAAGATCGCGGCGGCCGGCGGAGACCTTGTCATGCCGGGCAGCAAGGGGGATCTTAAGGCAATGATGAAGGGACTGGCTGAACGGCGCCTTTCCCGTCATCAGCTTAAGGTCAATGCCACGCGCACATCCCGGATGGCAAAAAAACTGACAGAGAAGAAATAAGGATCGCGGCAGGATGTATGCCATCTTTATGCCGAATGCGATTTTGCTCTTTTCGAACGGATCATTTTAGGTTATGATATCTCCGTAAGGCGGCTGGACCGCCGGCACAGGAAGTGATGAGGTGCCCAATGGATAAGAGAGCTGAATTGGAAAAGAAACGCAGAAAAGAAAGAGAACTCTGGTGGAAGAAGATCCTCGCCTACTACATGATGGAGAAGATGGTCGAGGAGCAGAAGAAGGCGGAGGTCATTACGCGCTATGCGTATTACCAGACGCAGCTGGTGATCCAGGAAAGCATGCTCGGTGCGCTGTTCTATAAGGAACCCGGCAGCATGAGCGCCATGGAAATGCTGGAAGAGATCAGTAAGGACGAGGACCTTGACAGCCCGTTCAAAAAGCTGATGGATAAGGTCAGCGAGCAGCCGATGTCCGAAAAGGAAACGGAAGAGGCCATTGCCGAAGTCATCGAGAAGGCTCCGCCGAAAATGATCGAGGATGCCAAGGCTGAGCGTGAGCGCCGTGAAGCCCTGCAGAAGCAGGAGGAAATAAAAGCGGCAGATCATCCGCTGGCGAAGCCGGCCATCCGCGTACCGGATGAAGCCGCGCTCCGCTATGACCGCATGATGCGCTTAAAACTGGCGTTCCTGAAGCGCTTAATGCCTGCGGTCCTGTTCAATGAACTGTGCCAGGGGCTTGCCCGCGAAGGACATGCTGTCAATGCTGCCGTGCTGGATATCCCGGACCGGAATCCCGCGCATATGACCTACGATCAATATGTAGAGGCCAAAAAGACGCAGATGCAGATGCATGACGGACGCTTCGTCAATGCCAACAACGTCTATACGTCAGCTGCCTACATGCTGGCTGCCTATGAGCAGAAGGACCACCCGCCCTTCAATGCGGCACGCGTAGATGAACGCGCCCGCGAGATCTTCGGCTCGAAAGCCTTCCGTGTCTATCTGGATTCCCACCCGGGAAGCCTCGTTGCGGCAGCGCAGAATACTTTCCTGGATATCACCTACGACGGAATGGTCGCGCTGGAGCAGCAGATCACTGCGCGCGACGCGGTGCTGGATGCGATGAGCAAGAGCCTTCGCAGCCGGGCATCAGGCCAGACGGCGAACTACCACCGGATGCTGAACAAGATGGAGCGCTTCGTCAAGTCCCCCGCCGAACCTACCGATGAAGAGAAGAAGCAGCTGATCAGGGCGATCGGAGACTATGTCCTTACGGACTGTGCACCCGGTTCCGAGGTGGCTGATGATGAAGGCTTGCGGGATGCCATGTGTGCTGCCGGTGCGCTGCTTCCCGAGGATTCCTTCGTCAAACTGCTGGAACAGGTCAACGCCGGCAGGAACAGACCGCTTACGCCCGCGGATCTCGGCAGACCGAATCCCGCGCCGCAGGCGCAGGAAGCAAACCATGAAGGTCCGGTCCTGAATCTCGGAGTCTGATCTCCCGTGACCGACAGGCCGCAGGCGGCAAAACCGCATAAAAAAGAGCCGGAAGAGAACGAACTCTTCCGGCTCTTTTCAGTTGTCCGCTGTCAGGAGTATAGGCGCGAAACAGCCTCTTTTGCTTCGGCGAGAACGGCTTCCCGGTCCAGCGTCAGCCAGCTGCCGTTTTCATACAGGATGCGGCCGTCGGCAACCGTCAGGCAGACGTCCGAAGCCTGGGCAGAGTAGACGATCAGGTCGGCGGGATCAAAAGCCGGGTACATGTGCGGCGCGGAGACGGAGACCGCGGCAATGTCGGCTTTCATGCCTTCCTCGAGAATGCCGGTATCTTCCCTGCCCTGGGCGCGGGCGCCGTTTACGGTCGCCATGGCGAGGACTTCGCGGGCGGAGAGGACTGTCGCATCGCCTGTCCCGGCCTTGGCGAGCAGGGCCGCCAGATGCATTTCCTCAAACATGTTGAGGTTGTTGTTGCTGGCGCAGCCGTCGGTCCCGAGCGCAGGGGCAAGGCCTTCTGCGATAAAACGGCTGACCGGCGCGATGCCGCTTGCGAGTTTCATGTTGCTCGAAGGGCAGTGCACGGGGGTCACGTGATACTGCTTCATGAGCTGCAGATCGGAATCGGAAAGGTGCACGCAGTGCGCGGCATAGGTCGGATTCGCAAAGGTCCCGCGGGAAGCAAAGAACAGCGGCGGCGTCTGGCCGTATTTGGCCCTGCATGATTCCACTTCGGCCTTCGTTTCGGACAGGTGCAGGTGGATGCGTCCGCCGCGCTTTTTCACTTCGGCGCTGAAGGCACGGACCGGCTCCGACTTATTCGTGTATTCGGCGTGGATCGGGAACTCGATGCGGATGCGGCCATCCCCGGCCATATGGTATTTCTCAAAGAGGGCGAAGGCTTCCTGCGCGCGGAAGCTGTCTGCAAGTTTCTCCTCCGGGTCGAAGCAGAGGAAAGGCCGCCCGATATTGACCTTCATCCCGCAGTCCAGGCACTGTTCGACCATCACATCGGGATCGTTGTACATGTCGGTAAAGGAGGTCGTTCCGCAGGCGATCATTTCCAGGAGGGCAAGCGCGTTGCCGGCCCGGACGATATCCGGCGTGAGCCTGTCCTCAACAGGGAAGACGGCTTCTTCGAGCCACTTCCCGAGCGGCAGACCGCTGCCGACGCCCCGAAGGAGGGTCATGGCGGCGTGGCCGTGCGCGTTCACGAGCCCGGGGATGAGAATGGCCCCGTGCATGTCCTTTTCGCTGTCATAGGCGGCTGCGGGGCGTTCCGTTCCGATATGGTCGATCACGCTTCCTCGTACGCCGAGGAAGCCGCGGACCGGTGTAAACTCCCGGCCCCGGAGGATCAGCGTACGCAGCCGCCCGGTGCGGCTCTCGTGCAGGATTTCCAGCCCCGCGGGCAGCTCCCGCTCCTCAGGCAGGGCCAGCTGGACCTTGACGGTGTTCTCCTGCATCTCACTCAGAGGCCGCTCCAGCAGCATCCGACCGTGATCCATGATGCCCACGTGGTCGCACACGTCCTCCAGCTCGCGCAGATTGTGCGAGGAGACCAGCACCGTGGTGCCGCGCTCAGCCACATCCTGCAGCAGCAGGCTCCAGACCTGGCGGCGCATCACGGGGTCGAGTCCGTCCACCGGCTCGTCCAGCAAAATCAGCTCCGGGCAGCAGCTCAGCGCGATCCAGAAAGCCGCCTGCTTCTGCATGCCCTTGGACAGACGCCGCATGCTCTGCTCGGGACGCAGCTCTCCGAAGGCCGCGGCGAGCTTTTCAAAGCGCTCGGCCGAGAAGG
>CACWLA010000036.1 GCA_902761665.1 uncultured Lachnospiraceae bacterium
TGCCAGCGGCAGTTCACCGCCCATCAGCGCCATCGTTTCCAGGCGGCTCAGCATGTCCGCCGCGCTGTTTGCGTGTCCGGTGGACAGGGAGCCGTCGTGTCCCGTATTCATCGCCTGCAGCATGTCGAGCGCTTCGGCGCCGCGCACCTCTCCTACGATCAGCCTCGTCGGCCGCATCCGGAGTGCCGTGCGGATCAGGTCCCGGATGGAAATGCGCCCGGAGCCTTCCAGGTTTTCATCGCGTGTCTCCAGGCGGACCAGGTTCGGCAGTCCCTGCAGTTTCAGTTCCAGCGAATCTTCGATCGTGATCACCCGCTCGCTTGCGGGGATGAACTCCGACAGCGCGTTCAGGAAGGTGGTCTTGCCCGAGCCTGTCCCGCCGCTGATGAAGATGTTGCAGCCGGTCCGCACCGCGCTTCTGAGAAACGCCGCCGCTTCCGGACTGACCGAGCCCTGGGCCGTGAGTTTATCCATGGTCAGCGGGCTGCGGTAAAATTTCCTGATGGTCATGACCGGGCCGTCCGGCGCCGCCGGCGGCAGGACGATGTTGACGCGCGAGCCGTCGGGAAGCCGAAGATCCGCGATCGGCCGCGTCGTATTGACCAGGCGGTTCACGCTCGCCGCCATCAGCTGGATCACTTCCTCCAGCGTTTCCCGGTCGTCAAAACGGCGGTCCCAGCGGATGATCTCACTTCCTTTTTCCAGCCAGATCCCCTCCAGTCCGTTGACCATGATCTCGGTCACGCTTTCGTCATCCAGCGCTTTCTGCAGGATGTCCATGCCGCGGAAGGAGTCAAACAGTTCCTTGCGGCACAGTGCTTTTTCTTCTATACTCAGCCGTTTTGCGCGCCCGTAGGCGGTCAGTTCCTCGTCGATGCGGGCAAGAAGCGCCTCGTCCGGCACCTCTCCCCCGGCAAACGACGCCGCGACCGCAAGGCGCAGCGGTTTCAGTTCTTCTCTCACGCTTCCCCCCTGAGAAGGCGCCGCAGCGTACGCCCCCACTGCGTATATAGGAGCTGCCGGTAATCCAGAAGGTCGCGGACCTCCTCAGTCTCGGGGAAGGAAAAGCGCAGCGTTCTTTCCAGCAGGTCTTCCCTGCCTTCGCGTTCGAGCCGCGCACGGAACGCTCTTTCGCGCTGAAGATGGATCCCGCCGGGCTTTGTCGGCATGAAAATGCGGTCGGCCGCCTCCAGCAGCCAGACTTCGTCCGCTGCTCCGTCACCGGCATCGACCACGACATGCCGGTACCTGCCGCTCGCCCGGATCGCCAGGATAAGCGCCGTCCAGTCCTCTTCGGAGGCGCTCCGGAGGTCTTCCGGCTCCGCTGCAGGACAGATCCAGATGAGATTCCCCTCGCGCTCCTCCGTTTCCGGGAGATGCGCGGCCGGGTCGCCCTTCACTTTCGCATAGTAGAGAAGCTCCGCCAGAGTCCCTTCCCGTTCACGCGGAAGCAGTGCCGGCAGCACCGAATAGCGCTCGGTACACAGGAGGAGGGTCGGCTCTCTTTCCGCAAGGATCATGCCGAGCAGGACAGCCGCCGCCGTAGTTCCGGCGCCGCGCACAGGCGAGTAGACCGCCAGCACGTCCGCCCGCGCGGGCTGTCCGTCCGCATCGGCCTTCTGTCCGATCATCCCCATGATCTGTGCAAGCTGCCGCGGCGCCGGCCGGTAGCGGTACATCGCCCGCTCGTCGCCCTGCCGCTCTTCCTCCGTGAAATACAGTACGGGGCAGGCCGGCTCGAATTCGGCCGCTGCTTCCTCCGGGACGATCGCAAGTTCGGCCCGGTGTTCCGAAAAGTACCGCCGCAGTTCGTCCGTATGCGCAAACAGCTGCACGTTAAGCCGAGGCTGCGCCTTTTCCCTGAGATAGCGGACAAAGCGCTCCAGCCATTCCTTTTCCTCTCCGCAGATCACGACGGTCGTTTCCTTCATCGCAGCCTCCTCGTCTGAGACATTTTGAGACAATAAAAAGCAAGGGTATGGAAATAACCCCTTGCTTATGATCTCCCCTGTGTGCCTCGATTATCCGCCTTCACAGTCCTGCGGTCAAGGAACAGGAAGCCGCCGGAGGAAACAGTTTGTCGTCATCTGTCGCATGGTTCTCAATGTACACTCATTCATGATCCGTGACCTGATTTCCTGCTGCTCAGCATAGAACGCATAAAAAAGGAACCGCCTTCTCTCGAAGGCGATTCCTTTCTTATTCTGGCTTCGGCTACACATTCATGTTCCGTATCAGTTCCTGTTCCAGGTCAACGCCTGCCTTCTGCAGGATCTTCTTTCTTATGAAGTATAAGGCAATGCCGACGGGGACCAGCAAAATGGCAAGCCCTGTCATCTTCAGATCTGACTTCAGCTGGATCGCCATGAATACCAGACTCGAAACGATAGTCAGCCAAGGCCAGATATAATACCCTGCACCTTTCAGCTTATACGCTGCAGCGGCATACTCTTCAGCAAAGGCATCGCGGATGCGGAGCGAACCGACTGCCACGATGAGCGCAATGAACAGCAGGAAGAAACTGCTGATATTGACGAAACGCATGATCGTGTCCGAGAACACGACCAGCAGACAGCCCAGGACAGCAAGAACTGCAATGGCTGCTGAAGGTGCCGCAAAGCGGTTCGTTTTTGCCAGAACGGAGGGGAAAAGCTTTACCTTTCCCAGCGTATACAGAATGCGTGACATGGAAGAGATCACCGCATTCAGAGTCGTATAGCACGCAGCGACGGCAGCAATGATAACAGCAGCGGAGAACCACTTCGGGAAAATCAGTTCCCCCGCTGTCACTGCCGGAGCAGCAATTCCCAGCTTATCAGCCGGAAGCAGGCCTACCAGCCCCAGACACATGCCGATATACATGACGACAACGATCCCGAAACTGATGAATACCGTCCGCGGAATGTTCCTGCCCGGATCCTTGATCTCACCGCTCAGGTCGATGATACAGTTCACGCCGGCAAAAGCATAATAAGTCGAGACTGCCCCCACGATGACCGGACTGATTCCCTTAGGAAGGAGCGGAGAAAAATTTGACCAGTCGGCATTCAGGATTCCTCCTGCCGAAAACACGACCACTACCCCGATCAAAACAATTACACAGAGATTCTGCACTCTTGCCGAGAGCGTATTGCCCAGGAGGCTGATCCCGCAGCACAGCAGGATCATGACGGCTGATGCAAGTTTCACATTCTTTCCCAATAAAGGGAACAGAATGGAAAGATAGTTCACTGCCGTCTTGGCCATGATGGGAAACAGAAAGCTGTTGCCCAGAAAGAAACACCAGACATACAGGAAGCCCCATGCTCCGCCGACTGAGCGAGTACACAGTACGTAGTTGGCACCGGCGACTGATACCACGGAGCCAACCTGCGCATACATGAAGCAGCTGAAGGATATCAGTACCGCACCGAGCAGATATGAGATGAATGCACCCGGGCCAACGGTGGAAGCCAGTTCCCCGGGAACCACGAAAACGGAGGCGCCGACGATGCAGCCGGTCATCATGCAGATGGCCGCGAACAGTGACAGGCTTCTTTTCAAACCGGTTTCTTTTTCCATGAATACTCCTTCATGCCGCCTGGCGGCACTGGTACCTTCCCGTGCTCTTACCGGCTGTCTCAGCAGCCGAATTCAAAACGCATGTATTCCGCAATGCGGTCCACGCATCTGCTGACGATAGCCTCACCTTTTTCCTTCGTTGCGATCTCAGGATCGCCCAGGACTCCGGAAACCGTCGTCTGCGCGACTTCATAGTAGGTGATCATTTCAGGGTATTTCCCGAAATGCGGATGAACAGGGGAGGATTTCTTCGCCTTGCTCATGTCGACCAATTCCGGATGCAGATACAGCATGACGCTGGTTCCGCATTCGCTGGCGTGACCGTGCGCCATCCAGCCGGTATACTCGCAGCAGTCCGCTGCGACTGCCTGAACATAGCGCCACCAGTCGACCTGTGCACAGACGATGCCGGCTTTCCGCTGATACTCCTTGGCCAGGTTGGTGATGATGGGTGTGTTTCCGTTATGGGCGTTAATGAACAGGAAGTTCTTGAACCCCCATTGGATCAGTGAGTTCAGAATATCTTCCATCACAGCGCGGTAAGTGGTCATGGACAGGCGCATCGTACCGGGAAATTCAAACAGGTTGAAGGATTCACCGACTTCCACTACCGGCCCGATCACGGCGTTTACCTTCTCTGCTACAAGCTCGCTGACCGATTCCGCCACGATGATATCGCTGCCGAGCGGCATGTGGGGACCGTATTCTTCAATGGCGCCGCACGGAATGATGACGGTGTCACAGTTTTTCCTGCGTGCGTCAAATTCCGTCCAGCTCATGTATTTGAGCCAATTCGTTTTCACCATTTTTTATCCTTTTCTTCCATTATCAGACTTCACTCAGTTTATAGACATCTTCCCTGCGGTTGGCGAGGCTCGGCATGGATGCCCGCACGAACTTCAGGCGTTCCGGATCGATTTCGGCCGTCAGAACACATTCACCTTCCTGAGGTGCTTCCGCCAGAACGGTGCCCCAGGGATCGATGATCAGGCTGTGGCCGTAAGTGATGAACGTTCCGTCCCTCTTGGATCCCGTCTGCGCCGGTGCGATCACATAGCAGCCGTTCTCGATGGCGCGCGCAATGAGCAGCGTTTTCCAGTGTCCGTCTCTTCCGGTATTCTGCGCAAAAGCCGCCGGCACCATGAGGATCTCCGCTCCTTTCAGCGCCATCAGCCTGTACAGTTCCGGAAAGCGGACGTCATAACAGATGCTCATTCCGATTTTTCCGAGCTCGGTATCCACCACGACGATAGCATCCCCCGCCGAAGTCCGGCTCGACTCACGGGCTACTGTCCCATCGGGAAGATCCGCATCGAAAAGATGCATCTTGCTGTATCGGGCTACAGTTTTCCCTTCGGGATCGATCAGCAGTGAAGTGTTTTTTCTCAATCCTCCGGGATTTTCCTCGTAAAAACTGCCGGCAAGAACCCACACGCGCGCTTCGCGGGCAAGCCGCTTCATCAGCGTTGCCGTAGGGCCGTACTCGGCATTTTCGGGAGCAGATTCTCCCTTATCCGCCACAGCGACGGCTTCGGGGAAAGCGACCAGCTTCACGTCTTTTTTAATCGCTTCCCAAAACAGCTCCTCAGCCCGCTTCAGGTTCTTTTCGCGGTCCGTCTGGCTGTCTATCTGTACTACACCGATTCTATACATAACATTTCCTCACTTAAGGCGTACGGATACGCGAAACGGCTTATCCGTACGCCTTCTGTTGATCGTTTATTACCGCAAATACAGATTAGGCCTGTTTTTTGCGTTTTCTGTACTGTACTTCGCCGGCAATCAGGAAGGCAAACAGTAGCGCAACGCTGACCACGGTGACTGCAACGGGGTGAGACGGCATCACGGCAAGGCCGATCACGAGGTAAGGGATCTGCCAGCTGAAACCGAAGGTGCTGGATGCGGAGATGCACTGCGCGGCAGTGGTGTTGTTTTCAGGGTCAACGACCTTGATCAGAGTAAGGCCGGTTGCCAGAACGCCCATAGTCTGACCGAAAGAGCCGACAGCGGTCTCGAACCAGTTATCCTTCAACCAACGCTTGCCAAGACCGAACGCGATCAGAATGGAAAGGCCGATGCAGGCGACGGACATCAGAACGATGGGAAGCAGATACTTCGCGAAAACAGTGGTATTGGTGCTGATGATGGAAGCGGTGATCATGTAGTCCATGGCCACACCGCCGATGCGTTTCATGCAGCCTTTGTCGATCACTTTGGCAAATACGTTGTTTCCTTTGTTGCTGAGGATGCCGATGCCCAGACTGAGCAGGATGCAGACGCTGACCAGCGGGAAGTTCTTCATGACCGGAAACACTTTGATGATACCGTTGCGAACGTAAGTACCGATCAGAATGATCACGCCTACGATGGCAAGCTGCCATGCCATGGGATCGATGACGCCGTTGGCAGTCACCGCCATGCCGACGGGCTTTCTGTCTTTTTCCTCAATGTAGCCGATGCGTTCCGCGACGGACATGTCCTCGAACTTCATCTTGATCTTGGTAGTACCTCTGCGGGCGCCGATGTTGATGATGATCATGCCGCCGATAATGCCGCAGAGAAGACCGACCGTAGCAAAGGTGACGCAGACGTCCATGCTGTCAGCCATATATCCGATGTCGGAATAAATGGTTCCGCATTGGGCAGCCATCCCGTGACCGCCGTAAAAGCCGAATACCGGCAGCAGGCCGAAACCGTAAACAAGACCCGGCACCACGGGCATCAGCAGAGCGCCGATGGCCAGAGGGGCGACGATCTGGGCCTGGTGAATGGAACCGGTAAGCATGGTCGTTGCAAACGCATCTCCGGAAACGCCCTTAACGCTCAGGCTCAGGAAAGAGGTGGAGACGACCACCACGACGAGGACCCCTGCCCACTGGTTAACTGACGTGTATGTCAGGCTGACCGGGGAAAATTTGCCGAGGATCTGCGGACCGAGGAGCAGGCCGAGAATACCGGCGATGATGGAGGTGGGCAGGAACACCTTCTGCAGCAGTTTGACCTTTGAACGGATCAGATAAGAGACGACCAGCAATACGCTGACCAACGCAAAATCGGTTAATACATCTGCTAATTTCATTGTTTTTCTCCCTTAGTGATAATATTTATCATAAAATTCGGGCAATGAGGCTCTGCCCATTAGGTTATGGGTCTCGACGGCGTCCGTCATCCTGTCACGGTACCCCAGCGTCGACCCGGTTCTCTTCAGTTCTTCAAACAGTTCCATCATTGCCTTCCTTGCCGCAAGGAGGGCCGCCATGGGGGACAATCCCGCCTTGTACCCGAGGTCCTTCAGTTCGGGCATGGGGCGCGTTGCCGGAAATCCCTTTTCGTTCATGTTCACGAGAAGGCCGATATTGCATTCTTTCGCTATCCTGACGAGCTGTTCCATGTTCTTCGTCCCGTCGATGTAAGCATAGTCTGCTCCGGCTTCCTTCGCCAGGTTTACCCGTCTGATGCTCTCATCGATGCCGCCTTCGGGATCCATGTTGGCAACGGTGCGATAAATGATGACGAAATCCTCTGATACGGCATCCCGCATGGCTCTGATCTTCGGCGCCATCAGTTCCCACGGGATGGTTACGGAATCCTTCGGTCTCAGGGCCGGCAGGACCTTATCGTCCAGCTGAACGCCTGCGACACCGATTCTGTCCAGCGTCCTTCCAATCATTGCAGCGTGCAGGGCGTTTCCGTAGCCGTTGTCAACGTCAACGATAAGCGGTGCTTCTATCGTATCGACGACGTATTCCGAGGCGTCCGCCACCTCTTTCGGGTACAGAAATCCCAGATCGGGTTTGCCCATACGGGCGATTTGGATGGATCCCCCCGACAAAAATTGTGCCTCAAACCCGGCTTCTTTGGCGATTTTCGCGCTGAAACAGTCGAAGATGCCCGGCAGGAGCAGAAAATCGTCAGCTTCCATCAGTTCTCTGAATCTTTTTGCGTATTGATTGCTCATTTTTCCCCCTTCCGGATAGTTTACGTACGATTTAATACTTTATTTACATATTCCCATCAATACAGGTCTGCGTCAAACGCGTAAAAATGAAACCTGTTATAAGTGATACTTATGCTTGCGCATATGAAGAAGATAAGGTAAACTGAATTCGGAGGTGGGAGCATGAACATCTGGGAACTGAATTACTTCATCTGCATCGCCGACCAGAAAAGCCTGACCAGGGCAGCGGAAAAGCTGTTCCTCTCACAATCTGCCCTGAGCCAGTATCTGAAGAAGACGGAAGAACGGATGGGCTGTGCGCTTTTCGTTCGGAACGGACGTGAGCTGGTACTCACGGATGCAGGCCGGATTTACTACAAAAGTGCTTCAGAGATCCTAAACATGGCAAACAAGACCATGGAAGAGATCAACGCGTTAAACGACATCGGAAAAAAGACGATCACCATCGGCATAACGGGAGCGAAAACGCTCTTATTCACGTCCCGCGTGGTCGAACATATCCAATCTGCCTTTTCCGACTATCGGGTCCGTTATGTTCAGGATGAGATGACCAATCTCTGTGCACAGGTCAAGGCACGCCAGATCACCTGTGCCCTCGGTGCGATCAATTTTCAGACAGGGGTCGAATCAATCCGTTTGTCGAGCCAGCCTTTGGCACTTTACGTTTCCCGATTCTGCGGCGGATATGAGTCTCTTGATTCCGATGAAGAAATGAATATCAATTCTTTTCCGAAAATGCGCTTTATCCTGCTGCATGCGGGTACTGTTCACCGTCAGCTCGTAGACCGTTATTTTACGGAGTACGGCTATACTCCCGTCATTTTTGCCGAAAGCCGGGATTATGAAACCATTTACAATACGGTCAACACCTCACCCGTGGCAACAATTGCTTCAGTCAGCCATCGCGGCAACATGCCGGATGCCCATATGATTCGCCTGATCTATCCCCCGAAATATGAGTTAGGAATCATCTATCCGGAACACGAACCTCTGTCGCCGTATCTCAAAGCATTTATTGAAGCCGCTGTCGAAATGCGCGGTTCGTTCGGCGAATAAACACCTTTTTTTACAGCAGATACGGATGGTTTTCAGACAGACATTTATTCTCTCTTTACCTTCCGCCGTTTTTTTGCTATACTGTTACGCAGCAAAGGAGACGCCATGTTTTCGGATCTGGACAATTATTTATTTAAAAAAGGTACGCATTACGAACTCTATGAAAAAATGGGCGCGCATCCCCTTGAGGGCGGCGGATTTCACGTCGCCGTATGGGCGCCGCACGCCGAATCCGTTTCACTGCTTTACGACGGCAACGGCTGGAACCCGGATGCCGACGTGCTTCCGCGCACCGAAGGCACCGACGTGTTCGAAGCCGACATTCCGGATGCCCGCGAAGGTCAGTGCTACAAATTCCAGATAAAAACACGGGACGGCCGCTATCTGAAAAAGGCCGACCCTTACGCCTTCCGCTCGGAATGCCGCCCCGGCACCGCTTCCCGCTTCTACGCGCCGCATTATGAATTCACCGACGGCGAGTGGATGGCGCGCCGCGCCGCCTCGGATCCCGTGCACGAGGCCATGAGCATCTACGAGTGTCACCCGGCTTCCTGGATGCGCCACTGGGAGACCGATGACGAGGGTTTCTATACCTTCTCCGAGCTGGCCGACCGGCTGGTGAAGTACGTCAAGGACATGGGTTACACCCATATCGAGCTGATCGGGCTTGCGGAGTATCCCTTCGACGCCTCCTGGGGCTACCAGGTGACCGGATACTTTTCGCCGACCGCCCGCCTCGGCTCTCCGGACGATTTCAAGCACTTTGTTGACGCCTGCCATAACCACGGCATCGGCATCATCATGGACTGGGTCCCGGCGCACTTCCCGCGCGACGATTTCGGTCTTGCCGATTTCGACGGCGAACCGCTCTACGAGCATCCGGATCCCCGCCTTGGCGAACATCCCGACTGGGGCACCAAGATCTTCAACTACGGCTACCCCGCCGTCGCCAATTTCCTGATCGCAAACGCCCTTTACTGGCTCCGCGAGTACCACATCGACGGGCTCCGCGTGGACGCCGTCGCCTCCATGCTCTATCTGGATTACGGCAGGAAGAACGGTGAATGGGTCGCGAACCGCTACGGCGGCCACGAAAACCTGGATGCTATCGAATTCTTCCGCCACCTGAACAGCGTCGTGCACGGCGGCTTCCCGGGTGTCATGACGATCGCAGAGGAAAGCACCGCCTGGCCGAAGGTGACCGGCGCGCCCGAAGACGGCGGCCTCGGCTTTACCTTCAAATGGAACATGGGCTGGATGCACGACTTCCTGAACTACATGAAGCAGGATCCGCTGTTCCGCAAGTTCCACCACAACGACATGACTTTCGCAATGTCGTACTCAGAAGCCGAGAACTTCATCCTCCCGATCTCGCACGATGAGGTGGTCCACCTCAAGTGTTCGATGTTCGAGAAGATGCCCGGCTACGAGATCGACAAGTACAAGAATCTGAAGTGCGCCTACGCCTTCATGATCGGCCATCCCGGCAAGAAGCTCCTGTTCATGGGGCAGGAATTCGGCCAGCGCCGCGAATGGAGCGAAGGCCGCGAGCTCGACTGGTTCATGCTTGGGGATGAGCGGAATCAGGATCTGAAGAAATTCGTCCGTGACCTGCTGCATCTCTACCGCCGCTCGCACGCGCTCTGGCAGGAAGACCGGGGCTTTGCCGGCTTTGAATGGCTGGGCGTCGACGACTCTTCACGCAGCATCTTCAGTTTTGCCCGCTACAGCCATGACCGCCGCCACCCGCTGATCTTCACCGTGAACTTCACGCCCATGGAACGCAGTGACTACCGCCTGGGCGTGCCCGCGAAGGGACACTACGAACTGGTCCTTGATGAGACTCGCGGGCTGATCCCGCAGAAGGACCGTCCGGTCTTTGCCGCGGAGGATATCTCCGCAGACAACCGTTATCAGTCGATCGCCTATCCGATGCCCGCTTACGGAGTCGCGGTCTTCCGCAGAAAGTAAGCGCGGCACTGCTTTGGCAGAGGGAGAACATACATGGAATATTTTCTTTTTATCATCGTCATCATCGTCGTCGTGATCAAGCAGATCAAGAAGATGGGTGCGGGCAGCGGATCCGGAAATTCACAGCAGTCCGCGGCTTCCCGTGCGCCGCAGAGTTCGTCCGCGTCACGCCCTTCGCAGCCGGCTTACCGTACCGCCGGGACGAATGCGCAGCGCTACGCAGGTTCCTCGAACGCGGGAGGTTTCGGGCGTACGAACTACCGCAGCGTGGGCTCCGCCAATATCACCCGCGACGGCCGCGTATACGCTTCGATCGACTTCGACAACACGCACTATCACGCTGAGGGCTTCGATTTTGACTGCTGCATCAGCTTCAAGGGGCTGCCTCCGGGAACGGATGAGCTTGCCGTACTGATCGCGTCCAACAACCGCCACGAGCGCGAGCTCGCAAAGCTCATGAAGGAGCGCCAGGCCTGACGTTCCGGACAGCAAAAAAGACCGCAGATCCGTCGGATCTGCGGTCTTTTCATGATGCTGCGGTATGATCACCACGCTGCCACGCAGCCGTCGGCCCGCGGTTCCGTCGCGCCTACGAGCACGCCTTCGTCATTCCGCAGGATGATCTGCCCGCGGCCGAAGATCAGCGTATCCGGATTGCGGACGATGTCATGTCCGCGCGCGGCCAGTGCCCGGGCGATCTCCTCGGGCACCGAAGGCTCGAGTTCTACCCGCTTCTCCCTGATCCACTGCCAGCGCGGCCTGTCCAGGGCTTCCTGCGGATTCATGCCGAAATCAAGCAGGTTCGTCACCACCTGGAGCTGTCCCTGCGGCTGCATGAAGCCGCCCATGACGCCGAACGGTCCGAGCGCCCTGCCGTCCCGGGTCAGGAAGCCCGGAATGATCGTATGGAAGGACTGCTTGCCCGGCGCGAGTACGTTCGGGCTTTCCGGGTCCAGCGAGAAGCCGAAACCGCGGTCCTGCAGGGAGATGCCCGTCCCGGGGATCACGATGCCCGAGCCGAAGCCCTTGAAGTTGCTCTGGATGAGCGAGACCATGTTGCCGTCGCTGTCTGCCGTGCACAGATAAATGGTTCCCGAAGAGGTCGGGTCGCCGGCTGTCGGCAGGACCGCCTCCTCCCCGATCAGCGCGCGGCGCCCCGCCGCGTACTTCTCCGAGAGCAGAACGTCCACGGAAGCCTTCATGGTGCGGGGATCCGAGATGTGCTTAAGGCCGTCTTCGTAGCCCAGCTTCAGCGCTTCGATGATCTTGTGGAAGTTCTCCTCCGAATCCGGATGTTCCCTGTCCAGTTCCATCCCGTTCAGGATCGCGAGCGCCATCAGGACGACCATGCCGTCGCCGTTCGGCGGCATTTCCCAGACGTCCGTGCCGCGGTAATTCACATGCACCGGATCCACCCATCGCGGCGCGTACGCATTCATGTCTTCCCTGCGGATCCAGCCACCGGTCTTCCGCGAAAATGCGTCGATCGCTTCGGCATACTCGCCGCGGTAGAAGGCTTCGCCCTTCGTTTCGGCAATACGGCGGAGGGTCTGCGCCATCTCCGGGCTGTTCCAGATCTCGCCGGGCTCCGGCGCATGGCCTTTCGGCGCGAACATCTCCTCCCAGGGACGGAACTCGTCACCTTCCTGCTTCGTAAAAATGTCATAGCCCTGTTTCCAGAGTTGCGAGATCACCGGCGTGACCGCGTAGCCCTTTTCCGCGTATTCGATCGCGGGCTGCAGGACTTCCGCAAACGGCAGTTTCCCGAAACGCTCGGAAAGCGCCGCCCAGCCGGCGACCGCGCCGGGCACCATCACCGGGATCCAGCCGCGCGCCGGCATCTTCTCATGGCCGAGCGCCCTGACCGCTTCAGCGGTGATGCCCTTCGGCGAATAACCGCTCGCGTTCAGGCCATAAAGCTTTCCGTCCATCCAGACCTGCGTAAAGCTGTCCGAGCCAAGGCCGTTCGAGGTCGGCTCCAGCACCGTCATGCAGGCTGCTGCTGCAATCGCCGCGTCCACGGCGTTGCCGCCTTTTTTCAGCATGTCAAGTCCTGCCTGCGCTGCCAGCGGCTGCGAGGTCGCTGCCATGCCGCGCGTCGCGTAGACCAGACCGCGGCGGGAAGGATAGCGGTAATTGTTCGCGTCAAACTTCATTTTGTTCCTCTTTTCTAAAAAAGAGCCTCCAAAGCAGATCGTGCTGACTCTGTTCCGGAGGCATGCCGCGAGGGCGGCGCTTATCTCAGTTCTTCCTTGCCGCCCATGTACGGACGCAGGACTTCGGGGATGCGGACGCTGCCGTCTTCGCGCAGGTTGTTCTCCAGGAAGGCGATCAGCATGCGCGGCGGCGCGACCACGGTGTTGTTCAGGGTGTGGGGAAGATAGGTCCTGCCGTCTTCGCCCTTCACGCGGATCTTCAGGCGGCGGGCCTGGGCATCGCCCAGGTTCGAGCAGGAGCAGACCTCGAAATATTTCTGCTGGCGGGGGCTCCAGGCCTCGATGTCGCAGGATTTGACCTTGAGGTCAGCCAGGTCGCCGGAGCAGCACTCCAGCTGGCGGACCGGGATGTCGAGCGAGCGGAAGAGCTCCACGCTCCATTTCCACATCTGCTCATACCAGTTCATGGAATCCTCGGGCTTGCAGACCACGATCATCTCCTGCTTCTCGAACTGGTGGATGCGGTAGACGCCGCGCTCCTCGATGCCGTGTGAGCCCTTCTCCTTGCGAAAGCACGGGCTGTAGGAGGTCAGGGTCTGCGGAAGGCTCGCCTCGGGCAGGATCTGGTCGATGAACTTGCCGATCATCGAGTGCTCGGAAGTACCGATCAGGTAGAGGTCCTCGCCTTCGATCTTGTACATCATGGCATCCATGTCGGTCTGGCTCATCACGCCTTCGACCACGTTCCCGTGGATCATGAACGGCGGCACGCAGAAAATGAAGCCCTTGCCGATCATGAAGTCGCGGGCATAGGCCAGAACGGCCTCATGCAAGCGCGCGATGTCGCCCATCAGATAATAGAAACCGCTGCCGGAAACGCGTCCCGCCGCTTCCATGTCGACGCCGTTAAAGCGTTCCATGATCTCAGTGTGGTAGGGGATCGGGAAATCCGGGACCTTCGGTTCGCCGAAGCGCTGCACTTCCACGTTCTCGCTGTCGTCCTTACCGATCGGGACGGAAGGGTCGATGATGTTCGGGATCTGCAGCATGACCTTGTGCAGTTCGGCTTCCACCTCTTTCTCGCGGGCGCTCAGTTCTTCGATGCGGGCAGCGTCGGCGGCGACTTCGGCCTTCACGGCATTCGCCTCTTCGCGCTTGCCCTGGCCCATCAGCTTGCCGATCTCCTTGGACAGGCGGTTGCGGGTCGCGCGCAGGTCTTCGACCTCCTGCTTGATCGTGCGGTTTTCCTTATCCAGGGCAACTGCCTCGTCCACGAGCGGGAGCTTCTGGTCCTGGAATTTATTGCGAATGTTCTGTTTGACGATCTCCGGATTTTCCCGGACGAACTTAATGTCTAACATGGCTTCTCCTTAATGGTAAATAGTCGTCTCGAATTATCCGCCTTTCCCCGGCGTTTGTCAAGCGACCCGAAGGAAAAACGAAGGGCTTCGTCAAAAAAAGAAGACGCTTTCCTCTGAAAATCCGCCGGAAATCGCAGAAAAAGCCGCATTTTTCGGGCAAAAAGGCGTTGACAAGCGGAAAACCCTTGCGTATAATAATCAGGCGCGGCAAAAAAGGACGGATATACCATGCCCCGGTGACGCCTCTTTGCACTCGCACAGCATATTGAATATTCATTATTATAGGAGGCTCACCATGAACACATTCATGGCCAACCCCGCCACGATCGAGAGAAAGTGGTACGTGGTTGATGCGGAAGGCAAGACCCTCGGCCGCCTGGCAGCGGAAGTTGCCAAGGTGCTCCGCGGCAAGAATAAGCCTGAATTCACCCCTCATATCGATACCGGCGATTACGTGATCGTCGTCAATGCGGAAAAGGTCAGCGTCACCGGTAAGAAGCTTGACCAGAAGACTTACATCCGTCACTCCGCTTACGTCGGCAGCATGAAGGAGACCACTCTCCGCGAAATGCTGGCCACCAAGCCCGTCAATGTGATCGAACACGCCGTTCGCGGCATGCTCCCCAAGGGCGCTCTCGGCAAGGCCATGGGCGAAAAGCTCTTCGTCTATGCCGGCCCCGATCATCCTCATCAGGCCCAGAAGCCCGAAGAGCTGAAATTCTAAGGAGGCGCAGATATGACTCAGTATTATGGAACCGGCAGACGTAAAAAATCTATCGCCCGCGCTTATCTGACCCCCGGCACCGGCAAGATCACCGTCAACAAGAGAGATCTTGACGAGTACTTCGGCCTGGAGACCCTGAAGGTCATCGTCCGTCAGCCCCTGGCTGCGACCGAAACTCTTGACAAGTACGACGTGAACGTGATGGTCCACGGCGGCGGCTTCACCGGCCAGGCCGGCGCCATCCGCCACGGCATCGCCCGCGCCCTGCTGAAAGTCGACGGCGAGTTCCGCCCGATCCTGAAGAAGGCCGGCTACCTCACCCGCGACCCTCGCATGAAAGAACGCAAGAAACCGGGCCTGAAAGCAGCCCGTCGCGCTCCTCAGTTCAGCAAGCGTTAATCGACTCTTGCAAACATCAAAAAACCGGGAAATTCCACGGAATTCCCCGGTTTTTCTTTTATCCCGCTTTCACTATTAGACTTTGCTGAGAATTAAGTGATGGAAAAAGGCAATCCCGCGAAACGGCTCTTTTTCAGACACCCTTAATTCCAGACGCATCATATTGCTCTGCCATTCTTCATCAGAATGCTTATCCTGATTCTGCTGCAAATCCCAAAATGTCCGAATTCCGTACACTTTATCAATCTTCAGGCCAGGGACCCATTTCACGATATCAGAGTCCTCATAATATCTGATTTCACCGAATTTCGATGTGGTACTGTTCTTTCCGTCCAACAGTTCATTCGCCTTTTCGGGATCATCCAGCAAAACAGCCATCTGCATTATTCTGCCGTTTCTGTTATGCTTTGCGATGGAAAGAAAGCCCTCCGGTTTCAGCACTCTTGCAAGTTCCTTAAGGATTTCGCATTTATCATCAACATACTCTAATACATTATGGCAGATGACAACGTCAAATGAATCGTCTGGGAACTGTGACAAAGAATCGATCCCCCCAACGATCTGTCTGTAAGGATTGTTATGCCAGGAATCCTTCAGCATGTCTTCCCAGGGTTCAACGGCAACAACGTCATTATGTTCGGCGAAATGATCGGCCGTAACGCCTTCGCCGCTTCCGAAATCAAGAATACATTTCCCTTTAATATCACCAAGCTGATTCCATATGATCTTTTTAAAGAGTCTTTCCCATGCCGGAAGATCTGTTATTCTTTTCATTTTTCTTATTCTCCTCAGCACTGTTTCTTTTATCAGAATATAATTCGATTATCCGGAGATAAGTGCTTCATCAAGAAGGAAATCTTCTACCCCTACATACCGGATTCCCTGTTCGTCTCTCCAGGGTTTTATATAGTCTCTGACAACGACGATTTTCCTGAAGGAGTCGGGAATCCTGACCAGAGAAGCGGTCTCCTGTTTTCTTTTGTCCGGATCCTCTATAGATAACGCGGACTGGATATAGCAGCGCTCTTCCCCTCTGTTGACCACAAAATCGACTTCCAGCTGCTTGCGGATCTTTTTCCCGTCAGCATCTCTCGTATTCTGCTCAACAACTCCGACATCAACGTCATAGCCTCTCCGAATCAGATCATTGAAAAGAATGTTTTCCATCAGATGAGTTTCTTCCAGTTGCCGGAAACCGAGTCGGGCGTTTCTCAAACCGGGATCGGTGTAGTAGTACTTGACGGGCGTCTTGATGTAATTCCGCCCCTTCACATCATAGCGCTCTGCCTTTTGGATCAGAAACGCTTCCAAAAAGTATCCGATGTAGGTGTTGATCGTATCCGGCGCGACCCGGAGATGCCTCTCGCTTGCGAAAGTATTGGATAGTCTGCTCGGATTGGTCAGCGATCCGATATCCGATGCCAGCACATTCAGGAGGATCTCTAGAATTTCTGCGTCATTTTTTATCTGACGCCGTTCCAGTACATCCCTGATGTAGGTGCGGCTGAACAAATCCCGCAGATAGCTACTTCTCTCCTCATGCGTCTTAAGTGTCCATACCAGCGGCATTCCGCCATAGGTATAGTAGTCACGCCAGGCTTCGCGTTTCTCCCCCTGCCAGTGTTCATAAACCTCCGCAAAGGAAAGCGGATAAACACGGATCTCATCCCCGCGGTCACGGAACTGCGTAAGAATATCTGACGAAAGCATCTTCGAATTGCTCCCCGTTACGTAGATATCCGCATTGGGCATTTTCATCAGTCCCAATATGACATCAATAAAGGTTAACTTCGCATCGGGATCGCTCACATAGGGATTCGGCACTTCCGTTACGAACTGGATCTCATCGATAAATACGTAATAACGTTTGTTTTTATCCGTCATCCGCTCTCTCACGGCTTTGTTCAGTTCAAACGGGTTGCGGTATTTCGCGTTATCGATCTCATCCAGCGCCAATCCCACGATCTGATCTTCGCCGATACCGGTATCCAAAAGATACTGACGGTAAAGAGTAAAGAGAAGATACGACTTTCCGCTGCGACGGAGGCCGGTAATGATTTTGATGCGTCCGTTATCCCTCCTGCGGATGAGTTGGTTCATATATTGCCGTCTTTCGTATTGCATCGCTTCATCCTCCGTGAAATTTCTGCGGCATCCGCACTTTTTTCACGAAGAAGTATAGCATAGGAGCCCGGGCATGGCAATGCCCATTCTAAAATTTTTGCGGCATCCGCAATTTTTTCAGTCGACCAAGTTAAATCAGGTTTTCTGTATTTGAGTTAAATTTGGGGACAATTGAGCGCAGGGTCTTCGAAAACGTCGTTATATCAACGAATTTGAATCAAAAGGCACAAGAAAACGGGCCTCAAAGCTGCCCGCCGTGCGCCGCAGTTCAGCAAACGCTGATCGAGTCTTACAGTACACGAACCCCCTGGAACCGCTATGGTTCCAGGGGGTTTTGCTCTGCTCTTTTGCTGTTGACAAAAGAGCTGAAGAAGG
>CACWLA010000037.1 GCA_902761665.1 uncultured Lachnospiraceae bacterium
GAATTGTTCATCTCAAGTCCATTCTAACACAAAAAGGGTCACCTGGCTTAAACCAGATGACCTCTTTTTCTTAGAGCTGTTTTTTTTCACAGCCCCTTTGCGTACGGTTTTTTCCATCATGCATTTCGGTGCTCAGCCGACTGCGCTTACAGGCAGCACAGGCAGGGGAGATAGGAGAAGCCGGCACCGGCGCCGCTGCTGCAGCAGAAACAGATCATCATGGCGATCGCGCTCCGGACGCACATGTTCCCCATGGGCCCCATCGTACGGCCGTAACCGACGCCGCGGTCCTGATACCAGCTCGATCCGCCGCGGAACTGCTCCAGAAGCTGGCGGTATTCCGCGTTGTTCGGTTCCATTTCACAGGCCTTCTCGGCAAACTGCTGTGCGGTAAGATTGTTGCCGAGACCGCTGTTCGCGATGGCGGCAAGATAGTACCAGAGGGCTGAACGGTAGGAGAGCGACTGCAGCGCTGTCCAGGCTTCGGAGAAATACCCGGAGTTGATGTAGTTGACGGCAGCACGGATCCGGTTCGAGGATTCCTCGTCGTAACCGTCGTAATTCGGCTGCGACTGCTGACGCTGCTGCGCCCCGCCGCTTCCAAATCCGAAACCGAAGCCGAAGGGACCGAAGCCCCAGGTCCAGCCGTCCTGCTGCTCGCTGTAGTCGCCGTCACGGGACGGATCCCTGTAGGTATCCTGGCTGCTGCCGTAGGAACTTCCGTACGAGCTGCCGTAGCCGGCCCGGGAACTGCCGGGGCCGTAGGCTGTCTGGCCGTAACTGCCGCGGGCGCCCTGCTCGCGCAGCTTCATGATCTCTTCATAGGCGTGCTGCACCTGCTTGAACTTTTCCTCAGCCTGCGCAGCATTCGGATTGTTGACATTGGCGTCCGGATGGTATTTCCGGCTGAGCTGGCGGTAAGCCTTCTTAACTTCCTCATCGGTTGCGGAAGGGGAGACGCCGAGCACATGATAGGGATCAAAGATCATGGCTTTCCTCCTTTCCGTTTTCCGGGACAGACCCGCCGTCTTCAGCGGTTTTTTCCTCTTCACCGGCAGCCTTTTCCGCTGCTTCGCGGTCTTCCTTTGCGGCTGCTTCGCAGCGCAGCCAGACGCCCGCATAAAGGATGTTCCGCAGGATGTCCTCATACATGAGGATCGGCAGGTATTCAAAGGCGAGACAGCACTCGCTCATCATCATGTTCAGAACTTCCCTGACTTTCTCAGCCAGTTCCGCGCGGCTTTCGCCGCTGCCGTTCCAGGGGTTGTAGGCACCCTTTTTCTTATCTTTGTCAAAATCTTCGTACGCGTCGGTCAGGTAGATGAACTTCCCGAGATAGAAGCCGACGCGGCGGAGGACCGGCGCCCATTCATCCTCCCTGCAGACGAAGATCTCGCCGAGCATCCGGCCGGTCAGGCCGGCGGCTGTGTCAAGGTTGGTGTCGTTTTCGGCTTCACAGCGGGAAAGTTCCCGGACGTATTCCTCAACGGCTTCCGCCTGCCGCGGATAAGCTTCCTTTGCCTTCATATAGGCCTTTTTCAGGGCATCCGCACCGATTTTGTCGCGCAGCTTCCTGTCGTCCTTCCAGCCGTCAAGGCGCTGCCAGTAGGCAAGAAGGATATTCATGTCTGCTGCATAATCGACAAAGACGTTCGAACGGAGCGGGTGCTTCACGAGCGGATGCGGTACGCACCATGACGTGCCTTCCGCGGTCTCCGGTTCGTAAAGCGCAGAAAGAAGCAGGGCCAGGAACGTCATGTCATAGGACAGCGTGGACTGGCCGGCGGGGCCGTAATGTTTTTTCAGTGAGCGGCAGACGCCGCAGTAGAAGGAACGATAGATCTCGTAATCCTTGAATTTGAGCTCAGGCTGATGGATCGTAACGGTACCGAACATTCAGGACCTCTTGATGAATTTGTGGCTGCAGCGCGGGCAGGTGATCTCGATCTTGCCGCGGCCGCGGGGGACACGCACCCGCTGGTCGCAGTTCGGGCAGCGGAAGATACGGTGCTCCTTATCGCTGCGCATGGTATTGCCGGGGTTCCCGCCGCTGCGGGCGTTATCGTACGCGTTTTGATAGTAGCGGTAGCTGTCCCGCACGGAATCGCCGGTATTCCCGGCGCGTCCGCCGCGCAGTTTTCCCATTACCTTTTCCTTCAGCTGCAGGAAGCGGGTGTTTTCGTCATAGCGCTTCGAAATGTTTTTTGAAAACATTCTGAAATAAGTGATGATCAGAAAGACCCAGACGAGCCAGTAAAAGACGCTTGTCCGTGTCCGGAAAAACATGTTCAGGACCAGCATGACCAGAGCGAGCAGCAAAGTGAAGCGTGAAAGCTGGTCGCTGCCGTAGCGTCCCGTCATGAAGCGGCGGTAGCCGTTGCTTAAGCGTTGCAGAAAATCTCTCATCTCATTATCCTTATCCGGCGGAAAGTCCGCCTCATTCGGAAAAAGTGTATCACAAGCCTTGAAAAGTGTCATCGGAAAAATGCTGAATTATTTGTGAAATGTGCGGAAATCGGCGCTTGCACTTCATTCCGTCCTGTCTTATAATATACGAATCCCGGAAAAAGGAGCAATATCATGGCAGAAACAAAAGACCTGAGGAACGATCCCGCTGAAACGGAAAGCGAAGCGAGGGAGAGCGGCGGCCGCAATTTCATCTATGCGTTTATCGCGGAGGATATTGCGAAGGGCGGCCAGTATGAAGGCATGACCGTACACACCCGTTTTCCGCCGGAACCCAACGGTTATCTGCACATCGGGCACTGCAAAGCCCTGTGCATCGATTTCGGCATGGCAGAGCAGTTCGGCGGCCTGTGCAACCTGCGCATGGATGACACCAACCCGGCCAAGGAAGACACCGAATACGTAGAAGCCATCATGCAGGACATTCACTGGCTCGGCTTTGACTGGGGCGACCGTTTCTTCTACGGCTCCGATTATTTTGAAAAAGACTATGAATTCGCGGTCGAGCTGATCAAAAAAGGCCTGGCTTACGTCTGCGAACTGACGCCCGAGGAGTTCAAGGCAAACCGCGGTGACATCGGCGTACCGGCAACTTCGCCTTACCGCGACCGTCCGATCGAAGAGAATCTTGCACTGTTCGAGAAGATGAAGAACGGCGAAGTTCCTGAAGGAAAGATGACCCTCCGCGCGAAGATCGACCTTGCGAGCGGCAATTTCAACATGCGTGACCCGGTCATCTACCGCATCCGCTACATCAACCATCACCGCCAGGGCACGAAATGGTGCATCTTCCCGATGTATGACTTCGCGCACCCGATCCAGGACGCGCTGGAGGGCATCACCCACTCGCTCTGCTCCCTGGAATATGAGGACCACCGTCCGCTCTACGACTGGGTCGTGAGCAACGTGTCCATCCCCTTCCACAAGCCCCGCCAGATCGAATTTGCGAGACTCGGCATCGACCATACCGTGATGAGCAAGCGGAAACTCCGCAAGCTTGTCGAGGAAGGGTACGTGAGCGGCTGGGACGATCCCCGCATGCCCACCCTCTGCGGTCTCAGGCGCCGCGGCTATACCGCGAAGTCCATCCGCAGCTTCTGCGATCAGATCGGTGTCGCGAAGAGCACGAACGTCATCGAATTCGCCGAACTGGAGAGGTGCCTGCGGGACGACCTGAACGGTACGGCGGAGCGCACGATGGCGGTGCTTCATCCCGTGAAACTGACGGTCACGAACTATCCGGAAGGCGCGAGCGAGACATTCGAAGTGGAAAACAATCCCACGGCGCCGGAGCAGGGGACCCACACGATCACTTTCAGCCGGAACCTCTGGATGGACGCCGAGGATTTCCTGGAGACCCCGATCCCGAAGTACAAGCGCATGTATCCGGGCAACGAAGTGCGGCTTAAGGGCGCGTATCTCGTGACCTGCACGGGCTGCCGGAAGAATGAAGCCGGCGAAGTGGAAGAGGTGTTCTGCACCTACGATCCCGACTCCCGCGGCGGCGATCCGGCCGACGGCAGGAAGGTGAAGGGCGCGACGCTCCACTGGGTCGATGCGGAAACGGCCGTCGATGCGGAAGTCCGCCTTTACGACGACCTCTTCAGCGATCCGAACCCGGATGGCCCGGACAAGAACTTCCTGGATGCACTGAATCCGGAAAGCCTCGTGATCCTGCCGCACTGCAAGATCGAACGGGATCTGGCAAAAGTCGCGGCCGAATATGACAAGGCTGAAAACCGCACCGCAGTCAATGCCCCGACCTTCCAGTTCATGCGCGTCGGCTATTTCTGCCTGGACAACAAGGACAGCACGGCGGAGCACCCTGTGTTCAACCGCAGCGTCAGCCTGAAAGACGGCTTCAGAAAATAAGGGCAGAGGACGAACCGGATGATCAGGAACATCATCTTCGACATGGGCGGCGTCCTGCGCGTGTGGGACCCGGAAGAGTTCATGGAAGCGATGAAGATCCCCGCGGATGACCGGAAGATCCTGATGCGGGAGATCTTCGCTGCGGTCGAATGGCCGATGCAGGACCTGGGACTCATTACCGAAGAAGAAACGCTGGAGCGCGTGCGCGCGCGGATCCCGGAAAGGCTTCACGCTGCCGCAGAAAAGCTGATCCTTCACTGGGAGGATCTTTCCCGGCCGGTCCCCGGCATGGCCGACGCCATCCGAAGGCTGAAGGAAAACGGTTACGGGATCTGGCTTCTCAGCAACGCGTCGAAGCGCCACGGACAGTACTGGGGGAAGATCCCCGGGAGCGAGTACTTTGACGGCCTCGTCATTTCAGCCTTCGAAGGCGTGCTGAAGCCGGACCTCACGATATACAGGACGATCCTTTCGCGCTTCGGCCTGAAAGCAGAAGAGTGCGTGTTCACGGATGACATGCCGGCGAATGCCGCAGGAGCTCTTGCTGCGGGAATGGATGCCTTCGTGTTTCGCGGAACGGAAGATTTCCTACGTGAACTTCGGGCAAGAGGCGTCAGGATCTGAACGGACAAAAAAATGCTGCCGGTTTGCGGCAGCATTTTTTTGCGTTGCGGAAGAAGATCATTCCTCGACCTTCTCCTTGATTTCTTCAGCCTTTTCCTCAACAGCTTCGCAGGCTTCCTCAACCTTCTCGCAGCAGGCTTCCTTTACGTCTTCGAAAGCTTCCTTTGCATCTTCAAAGGCTTCCTCGACATCTTCCTTTGCTTCTTCAAAGGCTTCTTTCGCATCTTCCAGCGCTTCATCAACGGCTTCGCAGGTCTCGCCTTCTTCGGCCATCTGCGCGCGGCGTTCCGCGGCAGCTGCCTGAGCGTCGGCAACGGCAACCTTCATCTCCTCGAAAGCCTTCTTCAGGCCGGTGAGGATCTCGGCGCCGGCAACCTTAGCGGTTTCCTTGAATTCGTTCAGAGCCTTGACGGCTTCTTCCTTGAATTCGGCAGCAGCGTCATCGGCAGGGATCTCCTTGCCGGTCTCATCGGTAAACGTAGCTTTCCAGCCGTAATCGGCAGAGGGGTTCTCGCCTTCGGGAGCGCCTTCACCCTCGGGAGCGGGAGCGGCAGCCTGTTCATTAAGCTTCTTCATGTAGAGGAAGCCGCCGGCCAGAGCGGCACCGGCAAGCATCGCCAACAGAGTGTTCTTTTTCGCCATGATTGATCCTCCTGTTATGATTTCTTAAGATCGCAGATCCTTATGCATGAGATCATACTTCAGCATCATTATAGATTATGCCTGGCAAAAATGTAAAGTGAAAAATTTGTGTGGACGGGCGCCGCAGACGATTTACGAAATCTTTAGAAAAAAAGCGCGTGAAATCGCAAATATGGTCTTGCATTTTCTGCGGCAGGGGTTATAATGGCTTTAGCACTCAGAGAAAAAGAGTGCTAACAACGAAAAGTTCCAAAAGACTTTGAGGAGGATAAAAGCATGAAGTTAGTACCTTTGGGCGACAGAGTCGTTCTGAAACAGATCGAAGCCGAAGAGACCACGAAGAGCGGTATCGTTCTTCCCGGTGCCGCGAAAGAGAAACCGCAGCAGGCGGAAGTGATCGCGGTCGGCCCCGGCACGGTCGATAAAGACGGTAAGCCCGTCAAGATGGAAGTCGCCGCAGGCGACCAGGTCATTTACAGCAAATACGCCGGCACTGAAGTCAAGCTGGACGGCGAAGAATACGTTGTCGTGAAGCAGGGCGACATCCTGGCGATCGTGAAATAAGGAGGCGTATGAATTATGGCAAAAGAGATCAAATTCGGGGCAGATGCCCGTACAGCGCTTGGATCCGGCGTCAACCAGCTGGCAGATACCGTTCGTGTGACCCTCGGACCGAAAGGCCGCAACGTCGTTCTGGATAAATCCTACGGTGCGCCGACCATCACCAACGACGGCGTGACCATCGCGAAAGAAATCGAACTGAAAGACCCCTTTGAAAACATGGGTGCGCAGCTGATCCGCGAAGTTGCTTCCAAGACCAACGACGTGGCCGGTGACGGAACTACCACCGCAACGGTCCTGGCGCAGGCCATGATCAACGAAGGCATGAAGAACCTGGCCGCCGGTGCCAACCCCATGGTGCTCAGGAAGGGCATGAAGAAAGCCTCCGAAGCAGCCGTTGAAGCCATTAAGAAGATGAGCAGCCCGATCTCTGGCAAGGACCAGATCGCACGTGTCGCCGCCATTTCCGCGAGCGACGACAACGTCGGCACGATGGTCGCGGATGCGATGGAACGCGTCAGCAAGGACGGCGTCATCACCATTGAAGAGTCCAAGACCATGAAGACCGAACTGGACGTAGTGGAAGGCATGCAGTTTGACCGCGGCTATATTTCCGCTTACATGTGCACCGACATGGAGAAGATGGAAGCGGTCCTGGACGATCCGTACATCCTGATCACCGACAAGAAGATCTCCAACATTCAGGAGATCCTGCCGATCCTCGAGAAACTGGTCCAGTCCGGCGCGAAGCTCCTCATCATTGCTGAAGATATCGAAGGCGAAGCCCTGACGACCCTGATTCTGAACAAACTGCGCGGCACCTTTACCGTTGTCGGCGTGAAGGCTCCGGGCTACGGCGACAGAAGGAAAGAAATGCTGCAGGATATCGCGATCCTGACCGGCGGCACCGTAATCAGCGCCGAACTCGGCTATGAACTGAAAGATGCTGACCTCAGCATGCTGGGCCGTGCGAAATCCGTCAAGGTCAACAAGGAAAATACCATCATCGTGGACGGTGAAGGCGACAAGAAGGCTCTCGAAGCCCGTATTGCCCAGATCCGCAGCCAGATCGGTGAGACCAAGTCCGAATACGATAAGGAAAAACTGCAGGAACGTCTGGCGAAACTCGCCGGCGGCGTGGCCGTCATTCGTGTCGGCGCAGCGACCGAGACCGAGATGAAGGAATACAAGTACCGCATGGAAGACGCCCTGAATGCGACCAAGGCAGCCGTGGAAGAGGGTATCGTGGCCGGCGGCGGCACCGCCTACATTGAAGCGGCGAAGAAGGTCGAAGCCCTGGCGAAGAAGCTTTCCGGAGACGAAAAGACCGGCGCCGAGATCGTGCTGAAAGCGCTGGAATCCCCGCTGTTCTACATCGCGAGCAACGCCGGCGAAGAAGGCGCTGTGGTGGTGAACAAGGTCAAGGAAGCCGGCAGGGGCATCGGCTATGACGCCCTGAACGACAAGTATGTCGACATGATCAAGGCCGGTATCCTGGATCCCGCGAAGGTCACCCGCTCCGCTCTGGAGAACGCGACCAGCGTTGCCTCCAGTTTCCTGACCACGGAGAGCGTCGTTGCGACCATCAAGGAACCTGCTCCGGCGGCTCCCGCGAATCCCGACATGGGCGGAATGTATTGATAAAGACCTGTAAAACACAGGCAGGGAAGACCCGGGCTGCTGCGGCAGCCCGGTTTTTTCGTCTACGCAGCCGGAATGCAAAATGGACTTGATTATTTTTGCAGAATAAGGCTTAATGTATACAGGATGTGCAGCGGAATACCGCAGCAGGTATACGGAACGGATGTGAAATGGATACGAAGAAATACTACGAAGCTTATGAAGAACGATATAAAACGGCACATGAGAAAGGCGTCAGCTGGGCAGGAAAGGCCTGTACGCCGATCGTGATGGAAACCATTCGGAAGTACGGGATCCGGAAGGAAGACGATCTGTTGGAGATCGGCTGCGGAGAGGGACGGGACGCGCGGGAGGTGCTGAAACACGGATACCGCCTGCTGGCGACGGACGTCTCCGAAGAAGCCGTTTCCTACTGCAGAAAAAACATGCCGGAACATGCAGAATGCTTCCGGAGACTGGACTGCCTTTCCGGCCGGCTTGACAGGACTTTCGACTTCATCTATGCCGTCGCGGTCGTGCACATGCTGGTCCTCGACGAAGACAGGAAAGGTTTTTACCGATTCATCCGGGAGCATCTGAAAGAAGACGGAGCCGCCCTCATCTGCACGATGGGAAACGGTGAATTCGAGATGCAGACTGATATCAGGGAGGCTTTCGAACCTCGGGAAAGAGACCACAGGTCGGGAAAAATGACGGTCGCGGCCACGTCCTGCCGCATGGTGTCTTTTGAAACTTTTGAACGGGAATTGTCTGAAAACGGTCTGAGGATCGCCGAAAAAGGAATGGAATCCATCCCTCCCGAATTCGACAGCCTCATGTACGCCGTGGTAAAGCGGAAATAAAGGGGGAACAGATATGCTTACGGTTTATTGCTACAGCAGATGCACGACCTGTCAGAAGGCTCTGAAATGGCTGGACGAAAAAGGAATCAGTTACAAACTTATCGACATTAAGGCGGATCATCCGGACGAAGAGACCTTGCGGAAGTATCATGCCATGAGCGGCCTTCCGCTGAAGCGTTTCTTCAATACCAGCGGCATTCCGTACAGAGAACTGGGACTCGCGAAAAAATTGCCGGAGATGAGCGAAGACGGGCAGTTTGCCCTGCTGGCTTCCGACGGTATGCTGGTGAAGCGGCCTCTCGTGATCGGAGATGATTTTGTACTGACCGGTTTCAGGGAAGATGAGTGGGCGGAGAAACTGCTGTAAAGGAGACGGTGTCGCCGCGAAGGAGGCAGAACTGCCGGATCGTCCTCAGCAAAGCGGCGGATAAAAACCTTGTGTAAAACAGAGGGAGAAGAGATGACACTGGCGGAAGCAGAACAGTTTTATAAGGCTTACGACGGCAATTCGTTTCATATGGACCGTGAGGAGCCCGCGATGTATGGAGCGTTCAAAAGTCTGGCCCTTTCACCGGAGATCACGCGGAAGTGGGACGAGGACCTGATCGAAGGAATCTTCGGCTCACTGTGGGAGCAGCCCAAGCGGGCTTGGTCGCTCCACCACAGACTGATCGATCTTATCAGGAGAAACAAAGAGGAACGTTATTTTGTCCGCCTGCTTGATGAGATGGAGAAGATGGATACACTGGATAAGGAATCCAAGGTCCTGATCATCGAAAACATGGCCGGCAGGGACCTGGCGCTTAAAGGCGGATGCATGCTGCTCGAAACCTTCCCCGCGCACGCCGAACGCGTGGACTGGATCATGAATAAGATCATGGATTTCACGTACAGTGAGAACGGTTTGTTGAACAAAATTGGCTTCTCGCAGTCTGACCGCCTCGAGAAAGCCAAAGCCGCCTACCGGCGCGCTTTTCGGAAATGGACCGCAAATCAATAAGCTTTCCCGGATAAAGGAGTTGTCACTTGAAAGTCATCGTAATTAGGCACGGGAAAGTCGACTTTCGCCGGAGCTGCTGCTGCGAACCGGCAGTATTTGACCGGGAATGTGCCGCCTACGATCAGGCGCCGCTTAAGACTGCGGCATACACGATTCCGCAGGGCGAATTCAAGAGCATTTACGTCAGCACCCTGCCGAGAAGCCGGGAGACCGCACGGCTGATGTTTCCCGGCAAGGACCTGCAGGAAAGTGAGCTGATCCATGAGGTCCCGTGCCGCTCGGCCTTTGACAGCAAGATCAGGCTGCCGCTGTGGCTGTGGTTCCTGATCGGAAGGCTGCAGTGGGCGGCAGGCAGCACCAGGCAGCCGGAAAAGCGTCGCGACACCGAGAACCGGTCCAGGCAGTTCATTGAGAACCTCTGCCGGGACGGTGCGGACTGCGCCGTCGTCACGCACGGTTTTTTCATGCACATCCTGCTGCGGGACCTGAAAAAAGCCGGTTTCCGGACGGACCGGTCCCGTCTTAATTTTAAACACGGAGAATATGTCACGGCGGAGCGCTGACGCGAAGCCGAAGGAGAAAGAATGGTTTACGAACTGACGGATACGGCAAAGGCTGCGACTCTTTTCGAGGGCTGGGAGGAGACCCTAATCTGGGGCTGCCTTCAGAAAGTCATGGGGAAGATCTACGTGACGGATTCTGAAACTCCGCGCTCCGCGATGGCCTTCGTGGGCTGCTTTGCCTTCTATGCGGGAGTGCCGGATAAGGAACTTGTCCTGAACAAGCCGGCCGGTTTTGTGATCATGACGCCGCAGAATGAGGCCTGGGGCGCCTGCATCGAGGAATGCTTTCCGAAAGCGGAGAAGGAGACCCGCTACGCCATCAAAAAGGGGACGAAGTTCGATAAAGACCGTCTGAAAAGCTTTGTTGATAAGCTTCCGGAGGGCTATGAACTGAAAGCCATCGACGGAGAGCTTTACGATCAATGTCTTGCAGATCCGATGACAACGGATTTCGTGTCGTGCTTCGGCAGCAAAGAAAAGTTTCTGGGACTCGGCAGAGGCATGGTCATCCTGAAAGAGGGCCGGATCGTTGCCGGGGCCTCGTCCTATACGCGATATCAGGAAGGCATCGAGCTTGAGGTCGATACGGCTGAAGATGAGCGCCGTAATGGCCTGGCAACGGCCGTCTGTGCCGCGCTGATCCTGTGTAGCCTGGACGAAGGCCTGTATCCGAGCTGGGACGCCCAGAACATGATGTCCGTCCGTCTGGCAGAGAAACTCGGCTATGAATTCGACTGCGAATACACGGTCTATGAGGTGTCGGATGATACTAGATACGAATGAGATCCTGGCGTTCATCAAAAGCGGGAAGCTGACCAGCCTGCCTTCGAAAAGAAAGAAAAAACTGGCGGCGCTCGTCTGGCTGGCCGAGCATATTCCGTTGGAAAAGACATTTACGGAAAAAGAATTCAACGCGTTGCTTAACAACCTACATACCTCCAATGATCCGGCAGTACTCCGTCGGGAACTCTGTGATTTCGGCCTGGTCAGTCGCAGCGAGGATGGGACGGCGTACCGGCTCGCCCCGGACTGTCTGACCTATGAAGAACTTCTGGAACGGTGCTGCGGCGAGGCGCAGACGCCGACACCGCCCCTGGATGAGGCGGCACTTAGCGACCCGTACATAAAGCCGCCGATCACTTACAGCGAGAGTGATCTCGCGGATGCCGCTGAGTTCCGGGACCGGATCCATGCACAGGCGCTGGAACTGGTTCACCTGACCCGTCCGAAGGTCATGGAGGTCACAGACCGTTACCCTGTCGATGTGTATTTTCAGCAGCACTGGGACTATCCGGGAGCATGGTATACCATCGTTGCGATTCCTGAGAGCGTAAAAAGCCGAGAGGCGCTGATCGACACGATCGTTCGGGATACGCTGGCGAAATACCGCTGAGCGGCGCAGACAATTCGAAAACAGGAGGACTGACAGATGAAACTGCTGGTCATTGACATGCAGAAGGGCCTTGTGGACGAGGACCTGTATGATTATGAGAACTTTTTGGACAGGACGCTGCGTTTGGTCGAAGCGGCGAGAAAGAACGGTATAGAAGTCATTTTCATGCAGCACGACGCCGGACCCGGCAGCGGCATGTCTGCAGGAGACGAGGCCTTTGAAATGATCGACGAACTCCGTCCCGAAGCGGGAGAAAAGGTCTTCGTCAAGACCATCAACAGCTGCTTCAGCAACCGGGACCTTAAGGCGTACCTGGAACAACAGGAGGACAAACGCCTGATGGTCATCGGCCTGCAAACAAATTATTGCATCGATGCCACCGTCAAGTCTGCCTTCGAAAGAGGCTTCGATGTGATCATTCCCGAGGGGACCAACTCTACGTTTGACAACAATTACATGAGTGCCGAGACCACTGTCCGCTATTACAACGAGGACGTCTGGGAAGAGATCGTCGACGCGGTGAGCATGGAAGAAGCCCTGGAAATGCTGGGGGAATGAGGTGCAGTTCCTGCCGGCAGACCGGCGGATTCATAAAAAACCTGTGCGGAGGTTAAGATGAAACAGAAAACAAGAGTTGCAATCATTTGTCTTGTCGCTTGTCTGGTGTTATGCACTGTATTCACAGGCTGCAGGAAAACGGAAGGATCGGCAGATCCGGAGAAGATCCAGAAGATGATTGAAGAGATGGTCGTCGATTACGGCGCCTATGGTGCAGAGGCGGAAAAGAAAACTGCCTCCTTACAGAAGGAACTTGAAGCTGCCGATCCGGGACTGGGAACGCGCTGGAGCAAGATCATGCAGATCTGGACCTCCGCGGACCTCGGGAGGCCTCTGCACTATGACGTTCTGCCGGACGGCCTGCCGGATACAGACGAACTGTGCATCGTCGTTCTCGGCTTCCAGCTGAACCCTGACGGTTCGATGAAAGATGAACTGATCCACCGGCTTGAAACTGCACTCGCAAGTGCGGAAAAGTATCCTAATGCCTATATCGTCTGCACGGGCGGCGGCACAGCGTCGGAAAATGAATCGGCCTCCGAAGCCGGCGAGATGGCGAAATGGCTGCTGGAACACGGTGTTGCCAAAAAGCGCGTGATCGTGGAGGACAACTCGATCACGACGGCGCAGAACGCCCTGTTCACCTATGACATCCTGATTTCACTCTATCCATCCGTGAAAAAGCTGGCCATCGTGTCGAGCGACTATCATATTGCTACAGGCGAACTGCTCTTCAAAGCGGAAGCCATCCTCCGGGCAGGTGTTCCGGGCGGCGAAAAGTTTGAAGTGGTTTCCAATGCCGCGTGGAAAGCCCCTTCGGGAACGCTTTCCGCGATGTTCCAGGCAGGCGCGCTGATCGAACTGTCAGGGGACGTGAAGACCGCGTTTGAGATCTATTACGATAACTATGACATACACGAACTGCCGCCGCTGAAGTGAAGAAATGGATGCAGACAGCGGTATCATTTTTTCGAGTATATGTTGAGGTAACTGCACTGTGAAGCGTTCGCCGATAAAACTGAATACAGCAAACTGTCCGGAGACTCTGGCGACGTTTTGCGGCGACTCGGCCGTCTTTGACAGTAGCTGCTCCCCGACGGCCAGGGTGTACTTCATCGATAAGGACGAGGGGTATTTCTTGAAAACGGCTGAAGCAGGCACGCTGCAGACAGAAGCGCTGATGACGGAATACATGCATTCCCTGCAGCTGTCGGCGGAAGTGCTGTACTACGGTACTTCCGAGGGGAAGGACTGGCTGCTGACCCGGCGGATCGCCGGCGAAGACTGCACCGATCCGCAGTACCTGGGCGATCCGAAACGCCTCTGCGACACGACCGCCGGGCTACTTCGTGCGCTGCATGAGACCGACGGGAGAAACTGCCCGGTCCGGGACCGGATCCTCAGCTATGCGGAAACGGTTAAGAACGGTTTCAGCGGCCTTCATTACGAACCGGATCTCTTTCGAGGCCTTTATGAGTTCCCTTCCTTTGAAGATGCAAAACGGGCTGCGGAGGAAGGCCTGCCCCTGCTCCGGAAAGATACCCTGCTTCACGGCGATTACTGCCTGCCGAACATCATTCTGAACGACTGGAAACTTTCGGGCTATATCGATCTCGGTACCGGCGGTATCGGCGACCGGCACATCGATGTCCTCTGGGGAATATGGACGCTTAACTATAATCTTGGAACGACAAAATATACCGACCGCTTCCTGGATGCCTACGGCAGGGACCGGATCGATCCTGAGATGCTTCGGCTGGCTGCCGCCATGGAGATGGTCGGAGGCTGAGCTGACGGAGTGCTTATGCCTTTGTGAAATGAAGGGATGAGAAAAATGGAGATCAGAGAGTATCGATATGACGAGGCAGAGATCCTGCGTCTGTACACGGCAGTCGGCTGGACGGCCTATACGGAAAACATGCCGGCGCTGCGGGATGGCTTTCGGAATTCCCTGCTGACGCTGGCGGCTTATGACGGAAATGAACTTCTAGGGATCGTCAGAACGGTCGGAGACGGCGCAACGGTCGTCTTTGTTCAGGACCTCCTTGTCTTTCCCGAAAGACAGAGGCGGGGCGCCGGGACAGCCTTGCTGAAAGCAGTCGTGGAGAGATATCCAGCCGTGCGCCAGATCGAACTCGTAACGGATCAAAGTCCGGAGAGTGCGGCTTTTTACCGGTCTGCAGGCTTTTCGGAACTGTCCGGTCTGGGCTGCTGCGGCTTCATGAAGACCGGAAACTGAGATCAGGTGACGGTGAAAGGAAATGACGCATGAATAAGATTTCAAAAAACAGAAAATGGATCAGTTCTGTCCTGAAACTTATCGTGATCGTGTCAGCTGCGGCGGGGACGCTCATGAGTGCGAGGACCGGCCGCGGAACTTTCATGGGCGGCAGCCGGGTGTTCATGTATTTTACGATCCAGTCGAATATCACCATCACCCTGATCTGTGCCGTCGGGCTGTGCCTTCTGCTGCGGAACCGGCCGGCGAGCCGCGTATGGTATGTCGTGAAGCTGGCCGGAACGGTCTCCATTACGCTGACCGGCGCCGTCTTTGCCGTCATGCTTGCGCCCCTTCTCGGAAGCGCGGCGTGGAACGTGCAGAATACCCTGACGCACGTAGTCGTTCCCCTGGCGGCCGTCGCCGATTTCTTCGTGACCGTGCCGGGCGCCGGGATCCCGCGGAAAAGCGTGATCTGGGTGCTTCTCCCGCCGCTTCTGTATGTCATCTATGCCGGAATAGGGTTTGTCAGAGGCTGGGATTTTGCGAGAGGCCAGAATTATCCTTACTTTTTCCTGAACTGGGGAAGTACGGCGGGCGCGTTCGGCTTTTCGAATAAGCTGCCGTACCTGGGATGCGTCTGGTGGATCCTGATCCTCCTGCTGTTTCTGCTTGCCGTGGGATGGGGCTATCTGGCACTTGCCGACAGGATCGGAAGAAAAATGAAATGATGCCCGGCAGATCTTACCGGTTTTTTGCAACTCCTGCAACGTTTTGTTTTCTTCAATTGTATTGTCAGTAAGAGGATCTTGAAGAAGATCACGATCGGGAGGCCTTATAATGAAGATCAAAATGAGATCGGCAAAAGCTGCAGCCGTTTTCCTTGCCGCGCTGATACTGTCCGGCTGTCTTTCGGGCTGCGGCGCCGCGGCAAAACCCGGAACGGCTGCCGCGCCGGGCACCGCGGTCCAGACCGAACCGGAGGTTCAGACACCGGACTGCATGGAACCCGCAGTCCCTTCGACTGGGCAGTGGGCGGAGAAACTGAACGTACGGAAAACAGAGAATATCAGGAATGCGATCCTGCCCGACAACTTTGACGAGCGTTTTCTGGCGTACATCTCCGCGCACGCGGAAGGCAATTACATGGCTTCACCGCTGTCTTTACGCTACGCGCTGGGCCTCCTTCTTGCCGGAGCAGAAGGAGAGACGAAAACAGAACTTCTTCAGGCGCTCGGCGTAAGTTCCGAGGAGGAATGGATCGAACACTGCCAAGACTTCAACGGCTTTGCGGAGACGTTTGCTGCGGATCTGGAACGGGAGAGGAAGGAATACCGGTATCAGAAAGAGCAGGGCTGGATCCCTTCGGGTACGTCCGAACCCGAGATCTTCCGTACTCTCCGCGTCGCCAACTCCGTCTGGAAGGCGGAACGGATCGCAGAGGAATTCAAGGAAGGCTATAAGGAATCCGTGGAGAAGAATTACGCGGCGGAATACCGTTCCTTTAACATGGCGAATGCCGTGGAAAAAATCAACGAATGGGCAGACATCAAAACGGAGCACATGATCGATAAACTGCTGCCGGATGACTATGATACGTCAAATCTGGCCGTTGTCCTGATGAATGCGCTGTACTTTAAGGATGCCTGGCGGGAGAGCTTTCCGGAGGCATTAACGAAGGAAGGCGATTTTCACGCGCAGGACGGGCGTACGACGCGCAAGGCGTTCATGACGAGGGAAGATCGCTGTTCCTGGTATGCAGATGATGAGACCGAACTGGTTATCCTGCCGATGAAGGGCGGCGTCAACATGGCTTTCGTGCTCGGAAGCACGGAGGATCTGTCGGAAAAGATCGCGAAAGCCGAAACCGCCAACGTGAAGGTCACGATCCCGAAGATCGACCTGGAAACGGACTTCTCGAACGGGGAACTTGTGAATTTCCTGAAGGAATACGGTGTCAGCCTTGCCTTCGACGACGGGAAGGCGGACTATTCCGCGATGATCGATTATCAGGTCTTCGTGAGTGACATCATTCAGAAGACCAGGATCAAACTGGATGAGGAAGGTGTCGAGGCAGCAGCCGTGACGGCGATCGTAATAGAAGATTCCGCGTACTTTGAGCCGGAAAAACCGAAGGTGTTCACGGCGGACCGTCCGTTCAGCTTCTATGTTTACGCGACCTGCAACGATACGACGGCGATGATGTTTGCCGGCGAAATCGTTGAGTAAGCGGAAATTGCGGCAAAAAAGCATATGAAAGGACGCGTTGCAGAATGAATGACTGCGACGCGTCCTTTTTCGTGTATAAACAGCAGGATAATGAAGCGGGAAATGGTAAAAAATTTCTTGTTATAC
>CACWLA010000038.1 GCA_902761665.1 uncultured Lachnospiraceae bacterium
CACGACGGCTCCCTGTCCACCGGACACGCAAACAGCGCGGCGGACATGCTGAGCCGCCTGGAAACGATGGCGCTGATGGGCGGTGAACTGCCGCTGGCAGCGGTACGGAGCCAGATCGCATCGGCGATCGACCTGCTGGTGCATCTGGGACGCACGGAGGGCGGAAAACGCCGCGTGCTGGCGATCGAGGAGGTGAAACGGCTTGAACACGGAGAAACGGGATGCCGGGCGCTGTTTGCCTACGCGCGCGGACGCGGCCTTGTCTGGACCGGTGCCCAGCCGGAGCGATGCGCGAAATGGGAAGCAGCGTGCGGCGCGGCGCCGCATTTTTCCGAAGGCGGCCGGCTGGATCCGCCGTGTCTTCTTTAAGCTCTTTCCGAAGGAGAGTTATCCGCCCTTCCGCCTGCCGGCGGGAAAGCTGCTTGCGGCGGCTGCGGGCGGCGCGGCGGGAGGATATGCGATCGGGTTCCTGTTCTTCCGCGGCATGACGGCGCTCATCCCGGTTCTTCCTGGCGCATACGTCCTGGCGAGAACTGCATCACACAAGTACGCGCGGCGCATGAAACGGCTCCTCACGGAACAGATGAAGGACTGGCTGCTTTCAGTGACCGGCTTTCTGCGGACAGGCTTTGCCCTGGAGAACGCGATGCGCGAGGCGGCCAAGGAGACGGAAACGATGCACGGCGAAGACGCAATGATGGCTGCCGAGGCGCGGGAAATGGTGCGGCTTCTCAGCCTGCAGACACCGCCCGAGATGATGCTCCGGGACTTTGCGGCCAGAAGCGGCCTTGCGGACGCGGCGGAACTTGCCCGCGTGATCGCGGTCGCGAAACGGCTCGGCGGCAATTATCTGCCGGTCTTAAAGCGCATGGCGTCGGCCATGGATGCCCGGCGGATGGTCCGTGAGGAGACGGAGGCAATACCACATCATGTGCCTCGTCCCCGCAGGCATCCTGCTGTATCTGAATCTGACGTCACCGGACCTGACCGCCGGGCTGTACGGCGGAGGCGGCCGCGCCGTGATGGCGGCAGCGCTGCCCTTTTACCTGCTGGCCGTCCTGATCGGCGACCGGATGCTGGAGAAATGCTATGACGGCGGCTGAAAGGCGCGGCGGAAGGAAAGCCGGCGCGGGAGGCACCCCGGACGCGGCAAAACGGCGCTGGCGTGCGAAAAAAGCGGCAGTCCTCTGCTGGATCCTGGGTTTTGCCGGGCTGGCGGTATCATTCGCCAGCGGCGAGAAGCAGAGCGGCCTGGTTCTGCTCCTTCTGGGCGGGGCAGCCGGCGCCGCGCTCCTGTATCTGCCCGTCCAGCAGGAAAAACAGCTGAAGGAGAAGCGCCTGCGCGCGCTTCAGGCCGACTATGCCGGCATGGTGACGCGGCTGGGCCTGTACATGACCGCAGGGCTGTCCCTGCGCAGCAGCTGGGAGCGGACCGTGCGCGACTACCGCCGGCCGCGAGAAGCTTGTTTACGAGGAAATGGAGATCACGCGCCGCCAGATCATGGGCGGCGTGTTCGAGGACCGCGCCTATGCAGATTTCGGCCGGCGCTGCGCCGCACCGGAATACCTGCGCCTGGGAAGCCTGCTGGAAACTTATGTTCAGCAGGGCAACCGCGAACTGTTTCAGGCGCTGGAGCAGGAGGCGATGAATGCCCTTTCCGGCGACCTTCTGCGGGTAAGAAAGCGCGGGGAACAGGCGGGGACCCTGCTGCTCATCCCCATCCTCATGCTTTTTGCCCTGACGTTAGTCATCGTCGTGGCGCCCGCCCTCATGCAGATGCAGTTGACCTGAAAGAAAGGAGAAAAAGATGCGGACGGTTAAGGAAATGCTGAAAGACGACAGCGGTATCGGCGTTGTGGAGATCATCCTGATCCTCGTGGTGCTGATCGCGCTGGTTGTGATCTTCAAGGAACAGCTGACGGCGCTCGTGCAGAACATTTTCGGCAGCATCACCGGCGGCGTGGCCGTCATCACGGAATGAAGCGGATTAAGGGCCAGATCAGCGTTTTCCTGGCCCTGATCTTCCTGCTGGTGGCTGCGCTCATCGCAGTCACCCTGGAAAGCGCGCGGGCGTCCTGCCTGGACTATCTGACGGAACAGGCGGCTTCGTCTGCTGCGGATTCGGTCTTTGCGGCTTATGACAGTGACCTGCTGAAGGACTTCGGCCTGCTCGCGGTGCGGGGGCGGCGGGGGAATACCCTGACCTGGACCGCGGAAGCGGAGCGCTATGCACGGGCTTACCTGCAGCCGGCGGACGGTCTGGTAAAGCGCGGCGACCGCGTCGGCCTTTCCTCACTCGCCGTGCGCGCGGAAGACAGCGTATTTCTGACGGAGGATAACGGACGGATCTTTGCCGACGCGGTCCTGGATCACATGAAAAGCGCCGGGCTCGGACAGATCCTGCATGACACGCTGGAGCGGATCGGCCTGTTTGACAAAGACGGCGCGGCAAGTTTCAGCGGGACGTTGCAGAATTTTCTCGGCAGCGACGAATACAGTCTGGGAGACATCCTGGGCAATTACGGTGACCTGAAAACCAAGGCGGAAGAACTGATCCAGGCGGCGCAGGAAGGCGCCGCAGGCGGAGAGGACGGCTCCGGCGAAGGCGGCGGAAACGCAGCGCCGGACCTTTCCCGCACGAATCTATCCGAGCTACTGGAAGAACTGAAACAGATCAGGGAGGGCGGCATCCTCGGCGCAGTCACCGGAGCGTCGTCCATCTCGTCCCTCTCCTGGACGGACCCGGAGCGGCCATCGCTGCTGCCGGAGGAAGAAAAGGATCTCCATGCCGGGACGGCGCAGGCGAATTTTTCCTTTGACGAGACCCTGCTGCTCGGTGAGTTCCTCATGGAACGGATGAGCTGCTTCACGGAAGAAAAGGGCGGCGGGTACCGCTATGAAGCGGAGTACGTCATTACCGGAAAAAGCAGCGAGAGGGAAGCCCTTGCTGCCGTTGCCGGCGACCTGATGCTGATCCGGACAGGCCTCAATTTTGCCTACCTGTGCACCGACAGCGAGAAGCTGGCGGCAGCTGAAATGCTGGCGCTTACGGTCATGACGGCGCTCACGGTCCCGCAGCTGGCCGGGATCTTCAAATGGATCCTGGTCGCGGCCTGGGCGGCGGCCGAATCGATCGTCGACCTGCGCGCCCTGTTTCAGGGAAAGCGTGTCGTGCTCTGGAAGAGCAGGACGAGCTGGAAACTCTCAGCGCTTTCCCTCGGCGGCGCAGGTGAGGAAGCCTCCGGCTTTACCGTCGGCCTCGGCTACCGCGATTATCTGCGGCTCCTCTTTTATCTGAAATCGGGTCCAAAAGCCGCCTACCGCATGATGGACGTGATCCAGGCGCGGGAAAAGCGCCTGCAGAGCGATTTCCGCCTGCGGGAATACATGGTCGGCGCAAGACTGAAAATGACGGCGGTGACCGTGACGATGTACCTGCAGTTTCCGGCTTTCCGGCGTCTTTCGGGCGCGGGATTCGGCCGGCAATATACAAAAACGGCTGTCGGCACGTATTAGCGGGCAGCCAGGCACAGCGCTGATAAGGAAAGGAGGTAAAATGACTGCCCTGCCCCGGATGCATCAAATGAAAAACGGCGGACCATTGGCAGAGGAACGGATACGACATCTCCCTCAACCCCAAACTTATGAGTCCTTCCGAACACCAAAAAGTCTCTCCAAAACTCCGGCATCCGGGGGCTTTTCCCGGGCGGTCATGACCGTGGAGGCGGCAATCGCCTTCAGCCTGTTTTTGCTGCTGTGCGGTCTTTTTTTCACGTTTTATCAGGAACAGGCAGCGGCCCTTCGGGCGCAGAAAGCGCTGGACGAGATCTGCGAGGCGGTCGCGGAATGGTCCTATGCCGTGTCGTTTGCCGAAAAATATACCGGGACCGACCTGATGTCGATCGCTGACGGGAGCGAGATATCCTCGGTGCTGGCCGGCGAGGAGAAATGGACCGCCCTTCTCGGCGGGAAGGAAAAAATCATCCGGGAGGTCAAGGCCTTTCTTCTGGAGAAAGGCGCTGCCGTGCTCTGGCAGGCAGCGGTCAGGGAGATCGTTGCCGAAAAGATCGGCGAAGAAGCGCTGAAGGCTGCCGGCGTCGAGGGCGGTGCTGCAGGCCTTTCGCTTGCGGGGAGCACTCTGCGCGGGCGGGAACTGGACCTTGTCCTCAGCTTCCGCATTGCTTCGAAAGTGGGCTTTCCTTTCCGGCTGCATGTTCCGGTCACGGTAAGGAGCATGCGGCGCCTTTGGACCGGCACGGTCCTGCTGCAGCATGAAGAGCATGCGCAGGAGGAAACGGAAGAAGAGGAAAACATTGTTTACGTGACCGATAACGGCGAGGTGTTTCACCGGAGCCTGCAGTGCCGCATTCTGAAGATCCGGCCGACTGCAGTGCCGGCAGCCGAAGTCGGAGGCCTTCGCAATAGGAACGGGGCAAAATACTATCCCTGCGATTACTGCTGCCGCGGCAGACCGGTCACCGAAGGGCTTGTTTACGTCACGAACGAGGGAATACGCTACCACGCGGAGCGCGACTGCGGTGAGATCACGCGCTATGTGCGGAAGATCTCGCTCAGTGAAGCGGAAGAGCATTACCGGCCCTGCTTCTACTGCGGGCAGGAGGCGGGATGAGCGGCACGGCTGAAACGGTATTGCTGTCTGTCTGGCTCATCTGGCTCGCGTTGTGGGATATCCGGCGCGGAGAACTGCCGGCGGTCCTTCTTGCCGCAGGCGGCGCGGCCGGCCTTCTTCTGCGGATCATTGACCTTGCGGCAGGAACAGCGCTTTCCGCGCTTGCCGCCGCGTATCTGCCCGGCCTCGCAGCCGGGGGACTGCTTCTTGCCGCTGCCCGGCTCAGCCGGGAGGCGGTCGGTTACGGAGACGGGATATGTTTTTGCCTTCTGGCTTTCTGGCTCCCCTGGGAGGAGCTTTTCACTCTGCTGTTTACGGCGCTCGTCCTCTGCGCGCTGCCGGGTCTTGTGATCGGACTGATCCGGGGCCGGCGCCTGAAAGCGCTGCCGTTTCTGCCGTTCGCTGCCGGTGCATACCTCGTACTGCGGCTGGCCGCACTTTCCGGGGCAGCCTGACCGTGGAGGCGGCCGTCATCATGAGTACGGTGCTGCTGCTTCTTGCCGCGGTCATGGGATCTGCGAGGAGGAATGCGCAGGCGATCAGCGGGCAGGCACTGCAGTATGCGGCTGAGGAGGCCGCGGAGGACCGATTCACGCCGCGCGACCTCATCCGGCTCTGCCAGTTCATTGAAGTCTGGATCCCGCCGAAATGAGCGGGACCGAAGGGAGGACCATGGAAATACGCTACAGCCGGGAACTGGATGCCAGTTGGCTGATCATTGAAGAAGAGGAACCGTCGGATCCGGTTTCCGCGAAAATGGCGGAACTTGCGGCACCGGTCGGCCTTCTGCGCATGGAAAGCCGGGTGACGGAAGAGGGACGGGAGTACCGCTACGCCATCGACGGGCTGAAAAGCCTCGAGGCCAGTTTCGGCACGCGGGAGATCGAAGCCGCAGAGATCCGCAGCCTGATGCATGCCCTCTACCGGGTATCGAACGGACTCGGGGAATACCTGCTGGAACCGGACCGGCTCTTTCTGGAGCCGGGACTCATTTATCAGGGCCGTGAGGGATGGCGCTTCTGTTACGATCCGTCAAGGAAGGCGGAGTTTTTCGGGCAGCTGCAGGCCCTGTCCCGCTGGGTGCTGAAAAAGTGCAGCCACGGCGACGGGGAGACCTCCCGCGTGGCCTATGAACTTTTCCGTGTCTGCCACGAGGAAAACTACAGCTTTACGCAGATCTGGGAAGCCCTGGAGATGCCGGAGCCGGGCCTCTCCGGAGAGGATGAAGCGGAAGGGCTGAAGCCTGAAAAAAGGGAAGGATTCTTTGCGCGTCTGGGACGCTTCATGGGGTTCTGAACGCCTCTCCCGGGGCGTGTGATACTTGACACGAAGCCGCGATGCCTTTATCATAATGACGTGGGCGTTCCGCCTTGAGCGGAAAGCCCTAAAAGGCATGATATGAAGCATCTTTCGGGGCGTAATGCCCGGCTTAAACTGAAAATGACAGCGTTTTTGCTGGCAGGAGTCATCCTGGCAGCCTGTTCGGCATGCGGAGGGCAGCCGCCTGCAGGCAGCCTCCCCGCGGATCCCGGTGCGACCCTGCCGTCGATCGGAGCACCTGAGGGTGAGGACCTTTTCCCTTCTTCCCGCGCATTCGAGAGCAGCGGGGAATCGACTGAGGCGCCGGGACCTTCCGTGCCGGTTTCTTCCGCGGAAGCCACGGAACCTTCCGGGAGCAGCGAAACGGCAGCCCCTCCGGAAACGGCGGCTCCCGTGACGCCGACGCAGCCCGCGCCGACGGAAGCGCCGACGGAGCCGGCCCGTCCGAAAGCAGAGATCCATGCGCTCAGCGCCGGAGAACTTGCGGACATCCGCGCAAAGTACGACGGGACGGTAAACGGCTTCGGCACCGGCTTCCGCCACAGCTGGGTGGACGGAAACAACCGCCCGACCATGGTCAACAATCTGCTGGCGCGCTTCGCCGGCACGGACGCGAAGCTTCTTGGCTACTGCTCCGATGTGAACACCAAAGCCGTGGCGTTTTCCTTCCAGTGCGGCACCGAATACGGCCACACGGGCGCGGTGCTGGACATTTTGAAGAAATACAACGTGAAGGCCACCTTCTACATCATCCATTCCTACGGTGAGAAGAACCGCGCCCTGGTACAGCGGATGCTGAACGAAGGCCATGACGTCGGCAGCCATACCTATTCCTGCCCGAACGGCGGCATTGCCAACTGGACGCTGGAAGCCCAGATGGAAGACGCCCTCAAAATGCAGACTTACATGCAGGAGACCTTCGGCCACACGGTAAGCAAGTTCAACTTCAACAGCGGCTACTGGTCCGAGCAGGCGATCATCATGATGTCCCGCATGGGCTATCAGGTGGATTTCTGCAGCTGCAACTATTCGGACTACGACCCGAACGCGTCCTTTGACGCACCGCAGCTGATCGCCGACCTGGAGGCGTGCCTCCACCCCGGCTGCATCTACTGCTTCCACACGACAAACGTCATCACCCCGACGATCCTGGAGCCTCTGATCAAGTACTGCATCGCACAGGGTTACCGCATCGTCCAGGTGCCGTAAGGAGGGACCATGGAAACGATTTTCCGCACCCTGACCGGCGGCCCCGGGGATGAAGAAACATACCGCCTCGCCGGAGAGATCATCCGCAGCGGCGGTCTCGTAGCCTTCCCGACGGAGACGGTCTACGGCCTCGGCGGAAACGGCCTTTCCGCATCTTCCTCCGCGAAGATCTACGCGGCGAAGGGGCGGCCTTCGGACAATCCGCTGATCCTGCATATCGCGGACATTGCGGAGCTCGCGCCATTGGTTCAGGAGATCCCTGCGGCGGCAAAGCGCCTTGCGGACGCCTTCTGGCCCGGCCCGATGACCCTGATCTTCCGCAAGAGCAGCATCGTTCCGGACGAAACGACCGGCGGACTCGATACCGTCGCAGTGAGGATGCCCTCGCATCCCGCAGCGCAGGCTTTCATCCGCGCGGCCGGCGTGCCGATCGCAGCCCCGAGCGCGAACCTTTCCGGGCGTCCGAGCACGACAACGGCGGCGCATGTCAGGGAGGACCTTGACGGACGCATTGACATGATCCTGGACGGCGGCCCCTCGGACATCGGGCTCGAATCCACGATCATTGACCTGACTGGAGACGTTCCCGTCATCCTGCGGCCCGGCTTCATCGGCCGCGAACGGCTGGAAAAACTTCTGGGCGAGGTAGATATCGATAAAACGGTCCTCACGAAACCGACGGAGGACCTGCGGCCGAAAGCGCCCGGCATGAAATACCGCCACTACGCGCCGAAGGCCGAAGTGACGATCGTCGAGGGGGAAGGTGCCCCGGAGACGGTCCTTGCCGAAGCCGTGCGCGCAGTGAAGGAAGGGAAGAAGACCGGCATCATCTGCAGCAGCGAAACAGCGCCGCTTTACGAAGAAGCCGCCGGAAAACTCCGGGAAGAAGGGATGCCGCTCCGCGTTTTCCGCGCCGGCAGCCGTCTGGCCCCGGAGACCGTTGCCCGAAGGCTTTTCGACCTGCTCCGGCAGCTGGACGCCGAAGGCATCGAGACCGTGTGGTCCGAAGCCTTTGACGAAGGCGAGCTCGGCATGGCCATCATGAACCGCCTGCGCAAGGCCGCAGGCTACCGTATCCTGCAGGCCGCGCCTGCGGAACAGAAAAAGGAGGAAAAAAGAATGATCGCGATCGGATGCGACCACGGCGGATACGCCCTGAAGCAGGAGATCCTGCAGCACCTGGCAAAGAGAGGTCTGGAAACGAAAGATTTCGGCTGTTATTCGGAGGCGTCTTGCGACTATCCGGTGTATGCCAAGGCTGTTGCCAAGGCCGTTGCCGCCGGCGAGGCGGAAAAAGGCATCCTGATCTGCGGGACCGGCATCGGCATGTCCCTTGCGGCGAACAAGGTCCGCGGGATCCGCGCGGCTGCGGTCTCCGACTGCTTCACGGCGGAGGCGACCAGGCAGCACAACGACGCGAACGTCCTGTGCATGGGCGCCCGCACGCTGGGCCCCGGCCTTGCCCTGAAGATCGTCGACATTTTCCTCGATACGCCCTTCTCCGGCGACGAACGCCACGTAAGAAGGATCGCGCAGATCGAAGACTGAACCCTCTCGGACGACAGCTGTTTTCAGCATGCAATGATAAAGGAGAAACCATGTACCAGAGAAAAGACTACATCAACTGGGACGAGTATTTCATGGGGATCGCGTTCCTCAGCGCCAAACGCTCCAAGGACCCGAACACGCAGGTAGGCGCCTGCATCGTGAGCCAGGACAACAAGATCCTTTCCATGGGCTACAACGGCTTCCCCAACGGGTGCTCCGACGAGGATTTCCCCTGGAACCGGGAAAGCGCCGACCCGTATGACAACAAGTATTTCTATACCACGCACAGTGAACTGAATGCCATTCTGAACTACCGGGGCGGCTCCCTGGAAGGCAGCAAGCTGTACGTGACCCTATTCCCCTGCAACGAGTGCGCGAAAGCCCTCATCCAGAGCGGCATCCGCACCGTCATTTATGCCGAAGACCGCTACGCAAGCACTTCGGCGACCCGTGCTTCCAAGCGCATGCTCCGGGCGGCCGGCGTGGAATTCTATCCTTACGAGCCGTCGGGACGCCGGATCGAACTGGATCTGTAAGCAGGGCGGACGGGCCCGGCAGGCGGGGCACTGACCGAAACAGCTCCCGGCGGTAAAAAAACAACAAAGAGGATCCATGAGCACAGGCAGGAAGAAACTCATCATACTGTCTGCGGTCTTTCTGCTGGCATTTGCGATCGGCATGATGCGCGCGCCGGAAGAGAGGACGCAGGCTGACGAAGAGGGAAGCGCGATGACCGCAGCTTCCCTTCCCGTATTGTGCACTTCTTTCGGAGACAGGCTCATCAATCCGCTGTACGGCTATACGGAGGAGATGGACGCGGCAAGCTTTGCTGACAGCGTCTTCCCCTTCGCGGAGAGTCCGGAGATGACCGTAACGCTTCTGGACGGTGCGGCCGTACCGGAGTCAGTCTCGTGGGAGATCCGCGACGAAACGGGCGTACGTCTCATCGAGCGGGGCAGCGCCTCCGCCTTCCGGGGCAGCCGCAGCGAATGCAGCTTCAGTTTCCCGCTGCAGGATCTTTATGAAGACGAGACCTATTACCGCCTGTGCTTCAGGGTCGAAATGAACGGCCTTACGGCCAGGTACTACACCCGCATCCGCAAGGTGAGCGCGGAAAATCTCGAAGCGCTCACGAAATACGCCCTGGCTTTCCATGACGCCCAGTTCGACAAGGAAGCGGCTGCGGCCTATTCTGCCAAGCTGGAGCCGAACGATCAGGCGGACCGCGGGACGCTCGCCTATGTGGACATCCACTGTTCCCCCGACCAGCTGTCGTGGGGCGATTCCGGGGCAGAACAGAGTTCGAAGACCTGGATGACGGTCCAGGCAGTGCACGGCGGCTACGGCTATTTCCGCTTTGATTATCTTGCAAGGGCAGCTTTTGCCGGGTCGAGACCTGTCACACTGCGCTGCCGGGAGACCATGACGCTGCAGAAGAACCGCGACGCGATGTATCTGCTCAGATACGAGCGGCACGTGAACCAGCTCTGGGAGCCGGGGGACGATACCGTAACGGCGAAAGGCTTCCTCTTCGGTGTGCAGGAGACGGATTCGGTCCAGTCGGTCTCCGCGGGAGACGTCACGGCATTTGCGGTAAACGGCGACCTTTATGCCTACGAGGCAAAAGCCCGGAAACTGACCCGCGTTTTCTCCTTCCGCCGGCGGAGCGAACATGAACTCCGGACCCTGCGGTCGGACTGCAGCATCCGGATCATGTCCGTGGACCGGGAGAGCGGAGAGATCGAATTTGCCGTCAGCGGCTACATGAACGGCGGCAGCCGCGAGGGGACGTCCGGTGCGGCCTGCTATACGTACAAGCCCGCCGAAGGGAGCATTGCAGAGAGCGTAACGATCGCTTCGGGCAGATCGCCGGAGATGGTGAAGCAGGATATCGGGAGGCTTTTTGTCCGCGGCGACGGCGGCTTCCTTTACTACTGCCTGGACCGGCAGATCATCGCCATGGATCCGGATTCCGGCGAGACAGCGGTCCTTGTCAGCCGCGGGGAATTTGACAGTTTCGTGCAGAGCGATGACAGGAATGCCTTTGCCTGGCAGTCCGGAAATGACAGGGATCTTCCCGGCGCCGTTCACGTCATGAACCTTAAAAAAGGGAAGAATCTTACCGTGCAGGCAGAAGAAGGCGGTTTCCTCCGCACTTTCGGCTACATCCGCGAGGATCTGATCATCGGCCGCGGCCGGCTGGATGCCGTACCGCTGGATGACGGCGAGGGCGGGGTCTTCCCGCTGAACAGCCTCGAGATCCTGGACGAAGAACTGGAGACCATTATGACCTATGCCTATCCGGGCATTTACATCAGCGGGATCGGCATCGACAGCGAAAAGATCACTGTCCGCCGCTATGCGCTGACGGAAAACGGCGAGTATGCCGCGAAGGCGGATGACATACTGCTGCGGAGCGACAGCGAAACAGGAACCGGTGCGTCACCGGTCACTTCCTATAAACACGAAACCCTGAAACGGGTCCTGATGCTCCCGATGGAGCGGATGACGTCCTTCCAGCGCATCACGGAGGAGACCGGCCTCCTTCTTCGCGAGGGAAGGCGGCAGTCACCGGCGGATGCCGACGATGCCTTCGCTGGCTGCTACGCCTACGGGGGCGGAAACTGCCTTGGTTCGTTTGAGACGGCCGGCGGCGCGATCGCTGCAGCGGCGGCCGATTACGGCTATGTGACAGACGCGCAGAGCGGACGGCTTGTCTGGTGCTGGACAGCCAGGAAGGATAAGGCGGAGATCTCGCCCGGTGCCATCCGCACGGATCTTCCGCGGAGCCTGGATCTTTGCGGCGTCAATTACCGGAGCCTGCTGTATTTTCTTGACGCCGGCATCCCGGTCCGCTGGATCAGTCCTGCCGGCGGCGAACGCTGGATCGTCGGCTACGGGCAGCAGGGCGCGGCCGTGTACGATCCTGCAGAAAAGGAAACGGCCTTTTTTTCGCAGGAGGAGTTCGACGAAGCGATCCTCCGCAGCGACAGTTATTTGCGCGTTTTTACCGATTGACAGGAAAAGCGGCGCAGACTATAATGAGCCGGTAACCAAGATTTCACCTTTCCGCGCAGCCGGGGCCGCAGCGTGCCTTGAACCTGAAGCGATGCAGGGGTGATGCCTCCGGGAGGGGCGGGCGGCGGATGAGCCGGGTTACGGTGTCTGGTCTTACGCGACAGAGAACTGCGAACCGTGTCAGGTCGGGAACGAAGCAGCACTAAACAGCCTCTCTGGGTGCCGTAAGGGTGCCGGGCGCCGCGGCCGCCGCGGTTCGTCTCGAACGGAGGCGCGCGGATCTTCATATCGACATTTCCTTCACGGAAATGTCGGTTTTTTATTGCGGAGCGGCGGCTGATATGCTATCATAACCCCAAAGGTCTTTTCGGAAGACCTGTTTTCTGTTGACTAAAGCGCGAAGGGAAACGGACAGTATTACCCATGGCATACGTAGCACTTTACCGGAAATGGCGCCCGGCTGCCTTTGACGAAGTCAGAGGACAGGAAGCCATCGTCGAAACGCTCCGCAATCAGATCGAAACGGGCCGCATCGGGCACGCCTATTTGTTCTGCGGTTCGCGCGGCACCGGCAAGACTTCCGTGGCTAAGATCTTCGCGAAAGCGGTCAACTGCGAGCATCCCGAACACGGCGAACCCTGCGGGAAATGCGCGATGTGCCGCGCGGTGGACGACGGCAATTCGGTCAACGTGATCGAGATCGACGCCGCCTCCAACAACGGCGTGGACAACATCCGTGAGATCCGGGACGAGGTGCAGTACCGTCCGGCAGAGGGCAGATACCGCGTCTACATCATTGACGAAGTGCACATGCTTTCGACCGGCGCGTTCAACGCCCTGCTGAAGACGCTCGAGGAACCGCCGGAATACGTGATCTTCATCCTGGCGACCACTGAACCGCACAAGATCCCGCTGACCGTGCTGTCGCGCTGCCAGCGCTATGATTTCCGCCGCATCACGACGGAGGATATCATCGGAAGGCTGAAGGAACTGGCGGCAGGCGAAGGCATCGAGGCGGATGACCGGGCAATCGCCTATATCGCGCGGAAAGCCGACGGGGGCCTCCGCGACGCAATCAGCCTGCTGGACCAGTGCGCGGCATTCCGCGGCACGGGCAAGCTGACCTACGAAAAGGCGCTCGAGGCGCTGGGGACGGTCGACAGCGACATGCTGTCCCGCTTCCTGCGCGCGATGCTGGCCGACGACACGGATGAGGCGTTAGCCGTCATTGAGGCGGTGCGCATGGAAGGCCGCGAGCTCGGGCAGTTCGTGCAGGACTTCATCTGGTATCTGCGGAACCTCCTTCTGCTCATGACCGCGGACGCGACGAGCGATCTGCTGGAAATGTCGGAGGAAGACTGGCAGCGCCTGGCCACGGAAGCGAAAATGACCGATCCGGCCGATCTGATGCGCCTGATCCGCCTGTTTTCTTCCGTATATAATGACATGCGGACGGCGGCAGACAAGAGAGTGCTGCTTGAAGTGGCGGCGATCAAGGCGACGCACCCGGCCATGGAGAGCGACATTTCCGGCCTTGCGGCCCGCGTGCTGGACCTGGAACAGAAGCTGAAGAACGGGGCGTTCACCGTACAGGCGCCGTCCGCACCTGCCGGCGGAAAGCCCGAAACGAAGCCTGCCGAAGAGGAGAAAGCGCCGGAACGCGTTCTCAGCAAAGCGGACTGGGAGACCTTAAACGAGATCAGAAAACGCTGGAAGCAGGTCGTGCGGCGGCTGCCGCGCCAGGCAGCCTGGCCGCTTGAAGAGGCCTGGATCGAACCGAAGGACGGCGGTGTGATGAGCATCGTGTTCAAGGACCGCTTCAAATACAACGCGGCGGTGAGATTTGAGACCGTGCCGCTCCTTGAGGCGGCGATGGCAAAGGATTACGGGAAGGCCGTCAGTTTCGACGTGCGCGCAGCGGGAAACAGGGAAACACAGCCCCGCTTCGTCACGGACGAGGATCTGGCAGCCATCCATATGGAAATAGAGACGGAGGACTGACTTATGGCAAAACGCGGCGGATTTCAGGGCGGCATGCCCGGCAACATGAACAATCTGATGAAGCAGGCTCAGCGCATGCAGAGGCAGATGGAAGAGATGCAGAAGGAACTGGAGGAGAAGGAATACACGGTGACGGCCGGCGGCGGTGCCGTGGAACTTGTCATTACCGGCTCCAACGTCATCAAGGCAGTGACGCTCAAGCCCGAGATCGTGGATCCGGACGACGTTGAGATGCTGCAGGATCTGCTCGTGGCCGCGTTCAACGAAGCCTTAAGGAAAGTTTCGTCCGAAAAGCAGAGCGCCATGGGCGGCCTGACCGGAGGATTCGGATTTTAAATGGAGTATTTCAGCAGCCATATCCAGTCGCTGGTGGAGGAACTCTCGCGCCTGCCGGGCGTGGGGGCGAAGACCGCGGCAAGACTGGCTTTTCATATCATCAGCATGCCGGAAGAAAACGTGGAGCGTCTCGCGGGCAGCATCATGAACGCCAAGCGGAACGTCCGTTTCTGCAGGCGCTGCCAGACGCTGACGGATGAGGAACTCTGTCCCATCTGCCGCAGCGGTGCGCGGGATCAGTCACAGATCATGGTGGTCGAGAATCCCCGCGACCTTGCCGCCTACGAACGGACCGGCAAATACCACGGCCTTTACCACGTGCTGCACGGATGCATTTCCCCGGCGCTCGGCATCGGCCCTTCGGACATCCGGCTGAAGGAACTCATGCAGCGCCTGCAGACCGAAGACGTCCGGGAGGTGATCATCGCCACGAACTCCACGCTGGAGGGCGAGACCACCGCCATGTACATCAGCAAGCTGATCAAGCCCACCGGCATCCTGACGAGCCGCATCGCGAGCGGCGTGCCGGTCGGCGGCGATCTGGAATACATAGACGAAGTCACCCTGCTTCGAGCCCTTGAGGGACGGCGGGCGCTGTAACAGGAGAATGTCATGGATAAGTACACCTACAATGTCAAAGCGGAAAAGATCCAGAAGCTGGTCAAGAAGGGCGATTACGCGGCGGCTGTGAAGATCGCCGAGACCGTGGACTGGGAAGAAGTCCATTCGGTCCGCCTGCTGACCATTACGGCAGCGGCCTACGAGCGTGTCCGTGACTACAAGGGCGCGATCGAACTGCTGCAGATGGCCTACGACGAGTCGGCTGTCGGCAAGCGGATCCTGTATAAGCTGACCGGCCTTGCGATCGCCGACCGCGACGTGGAGCTGGCACAGAATTATTATGAGATGTATCTGCAGGAAGCGCCGGAGGAGAACGGCCGCTACCTGCTGCGCTATCTGCTGGCGGAACTCAAGGGCGAATCGCTGGATAAGCGCATCGCGATCCTTGAGACGTACCGGAAGTACGAATTCGAAGAGGAGTGGGCTCTGCGTCTCGCGGAACTGTACGACGAAGCCGGTATCGGCGATGCCTGCGTGAAGCTCTGCGACGAGATCATCCTCTGGTTCGGCGTCGGCGAATATGTGGACGCTGCCCTGAAGCTGAAGAGCAAGTATGCGCCGCTCAGCGCGGAGCAGCAGGATAAGCTGGACAACCGCGAATTCTATGAGCAGCGCTATCAGGAAGTCGCTGACGAATACAGGGAAAAGGATGAAGCCCCCGAAGAACCTGCAGAGGAAGAGGATGAAGAAGGGGAAGAAGAGCCCGGATCCGAACTGGAACAGGAATCTGAGCCGGAGCAGGAACCGGAAACGGAGCAGGAAGAAGATAAGCCTGCCGGAGGTCCGCTCCTTCCTGAACCGAAGTCCGATGCCTGGCGCGAGAGGATCCTTTTTGTTGGGGCCGATGCGCTGGAAAAGGCTGTCCCGCAGATCCTTTCTCAGCTGAATGCCTACCATGAAAAGACCGGGACCGGAATGGCGGTCACCCGCATCCCCGCGGTCAAGTTCAACAAACTGGGCATGGAGGCTTCCCGCCCGCATATTGCCGAAAAGGACCTGATCGTAGACGGCGCCGCGGCGCTTTCTGAAGAACTCCTCCGGGAGATCCTGGCTTATGTTAAGGAACCCGATACGAAGACTGTCTTCGCGCTGACCGATACGCCTACCGAACTGGCCTATCTGGACAACAGACTCGGCGCCATCATCAAGGAGGATGAACTCCCCGACATCGACACCGCTGCGTCCGAAACGCCTGAACTGAATCTGGACATCGATGCCGTGATGGATGACGAACCGGCCGTGGATCTCGGCGGGACCACCAAGGAGATCGTACCGCAGGTCAAGGCGGCGCTCGGTGAAAATGACGAACCGGTGCTGGATGAACGGGCTGCCGTATCCGATACCGTGAAGTTCGACAAGGGGGTCGTGGCCGAAGGTGCCGCCGTGGCTGCGGCTGCAGCCGCTGCCGTCCTTCCCGAAGCCGACGAGCCTGCCGTAGTTCTTCCTGAAAACGACGGGTCCGCTGTGGTTCTTCTCGAACCTGCTGCCGAATCAACCATCGTTCTTCCCGAATCCGCTGATGAACCCGCAGACGTTCTTCCTGAATCAGCCATCGTTCTTCCCGAACCTGCTGCTGAACCTGCCGCCGTTCTTCCTGAACCCGCCATCGTTCTTCCGGAGGATGACAATGATTACCGCCAGGAGACGATCGAAGACTTCTTCAAGGCGCGGGACGAGGCCGCTGAAAAGGCGGAAGAAAAGCTGGAGGAAGAGGTGACTGCCGCAGAAGAAAAGGCTGAAGCCGCCGGGCAGGAGGTCGAAGCCGTGATCGTGGCGGTCGAGGGAAAGACCGACGAAAGCGGTGCAGCCCTGGAAGAGCCGGCGGAAGAGATCAGAACTGCTCTGGAAGAGAAACTGGAAGCCGCCGAAGAAAAGGCTGAGGAGATCACGGAAGCTGCCGAAGAAAAAACGGAGGCAGCTGCGGAAGCAGCCGTGGCCGGAGCCGAAGAAGCCGCCGAAGAGAAGGCCGAGAGTGCGGTGAGCATTCTCGAAGAAGCGAAGAAGGCGGTTGAAGAAAAGACGGCTGCCTTTGCCGAAGTGAATGCAGAAGATGCTTTTGAGCAGATCGATGAGAAGTTTGAGGGCATAACCTTTGCCGTTAATGAGAAGGCGGAAGACATTATCGCTGCTGCGGAAGACAAGGCGGAAGACGTTATCGCTGCCGCGGAAGAAAAGGCGGAAACGCTTAAGGAGGCGGCAGAAGAGAAGGCTGAAGAAGCAGCGGAAGCTGCCGGGACCGCCGTCGCCGCCGGAGTGGCTGCCGCAGCTGAAGAAGCAAAACAGGAGATCGCCGCCGAAGCCACCGAAGAAGCGGAGGATCCGAAGGAAGCCCTGCGCCGGAAAGCGCTTTCCATTCCCGGCAGCATGGTTCCGGAAAACTTCGTGACCTATGCGAAGAATTATCTGACCTCGATCGACTGTGTCCTGGAGGAAGGCGGCGAGGAAGCACTCGTGAACGCGGCAGAATACCGCCTGAACGAGGGCACTGCCCTGACCAAGGAGGAGGCCGAGAACATCATCGAAGCCGCTGCGGACCTTTCTGAAAAGAAGGGAGGGCTGTTCGCCCGCAGATATAATAAGGAAGGCTGCCTGATCCTGAAGACCAAATACATCGTCTGATCCCGCCGCCGGCCGCGAAGCGGCAGGGACTAAAGATCAAAAGACCGAAACAGGCAGGGGCAAAACCTCTGCCTGTTTGCTTCTTCCAAAGTCCGACCACTACATTTTGTGGTCTGCCGGACGCCCATCCACAAGGCAAAAAAAACTTTCAAAAAACGTGAAAAAAGTCGTTGACAAGGAAGAGGCAACGTGATAGAGTACTCAATGCGCCTCGAAAAAGGCACCGCACCTTGACAATTAAATGATGCAATCCAACCCTGAAGATTCTTATTTCCGAGCCGCTCTGAGCGGCAAGGAAGAAAATTCAAGGAACGAAAAAAACGACCTAATACAAAGGTAAATAACGGACAGAGAAGTCAGCAATGGATTCTTGGTCTGTGATCAATTTTCAACATGAGAGTTTGATCCTGGCTCAGGATGAACGCTGGCGGCGTGCTTAACACATGCAAGTCGAACGGAACAGAAGTTTTCG
>CACWLA010000039.1 GCA_902761665.1 uncultured Lachnospiraceae bacterium
CATCAACAAGGCGAACTTCGTGGCCTGCCACAATCCTTCCTACGTACGCAAGTACAACATGGTCCAGGAAGTCGTCGACGGCGGCAGCTTCCTGCTGAACTGCCCTTGGGATCTGGAAGGCCTTGAGAAGCATCTGCCCGGCCAGATGAAGCGCTACATCGCGGAACATAACGTCAACCTCTACACCATCGACGCCATCAAGCTCGGCCAGGAGATCGGTCTGGGCGGCCGCGTGAACACCATCCTGCAGGCAGCCTTCTTCGTGATCAGCGGCGTCATTCCGCAGGAAGACGCCATCCGCTACATGAAGGATGCGGCAACCAAGTCCTACCTGAAGAAGGGCGAAGACGTGGTGAAGATGAACCACGACGGCATCGATGCCGGCGCCAAGGCCTTCGTGAAGGTCGAAGTGCCCGCCTCCTGGAAGGATGCGAAGGATGAACCGCTCTTCGAACTCGCCGAAGGCAGCCGCGAAGACGTCGTCAGCTTCGTCAACAGCATTCAGAAGCCCATCAACGCGCATGACGGCCACAACCTGCCGGTTTCAACCTTCCTGCCTTACATGAACGGCTCCACGCCGTCCGGCGCTGCCGCCTTCGAAAAGCGCGGCGTTGCGGTGAACATCCCCGTCTGGGATCCCGCGAAGTGCATCCAGTGCAACTTCTGCTCCTACGTCTGCCCGCACGCGGTCATCCGTCCCGTCGCCCTGAACGAAGAAGATGTGAAGAACGCCCCCGAAGGCATGCCGATGAAGGATCTCATGCAGATGCCCGGCTACAAGTTCTCCATCACCGTCTCCGCTCTGGACTGCATGGACTGCGGCTCCTGCGTCAACGTATGCCCTGCCCCCGGCAAGGCCATCACGATGCAGCCGATGGAAGAGAACAAGGATTGCCAGAAGTACTTCGATTTCGGCGTCAGCCTGCCTGAGAAGCCCGAAGTCATCGAGAAATACAAAGTCAGCACCGTCAAGGGCAGCCAGTTCAAGCAGCCGCTGCTGGAATTCTCCGGCGCCTGCGCAGGCTGCGGCGAAGCGCCTTACGCGAAGCTGATCACCCAGCTCTTCGGCGACCGCATGTACATCGCGAACGCCACGGGCTGCACCTCCATCTGGGGCAACAGCTCGCCGTCCACGCCTTACACCGTCAACAAGGAAGGCAGAGGCCCGGCCTGGAACAACTCCCTGTTCGAGGACAACGCGGAATTCGGTCTCGGCATGGAACTGGGACAGTCCACGCTGCGTGCCGGCCTTGCGAAGAGACTGCAGGCGATCAGCGAACGCACCGAAAGCGAAGACCTGAAGGCAGCCATCGGCGAATTCTTCGAGACCTTCGATGACAGCGCGGCCAATGCACCTGCGACGAAGAAGCTCGTTGCCGCTCTGGAAGCGCAGAACGGCTGCTGCGACGACGTGAAGTTCCTGCTGCAGAACAAGGAATTCCTGGGCAAGAAGTCCCAGTGGATCTTCGGCGGCGACGGCTGGGCCTACGACATCGGCTTCGGCGGCCTTGATCACGCGATCGCTTCCGGCCGTGACATCAACATCATGGTCTTCGATACCGAAGTCTATTCCAATACCGGCGGCCAGTCCTCCAAGGCGACCAACGTCGGCGCGGTGGCACAGTTCGCTGCGGGCGGCAAGGAAGTCAAGCAGAAAGACCTGGCACAGATCGCCATGACCTACGGCTACGTCTATGTTGCGCAGATCGCCATGGGCGCCGACTACAACCAGACCGTCAAGGCCCTGACCGAGGCGGAAAGCTACCACGGCCCGTCCATCATCATCGCGTACGCGCCCTGCATCACTCACGGCATCAAGGCCGGCATGAGCAAGGCTCAGACCGAAGAGAAGAACGCGGTCCAGGCCGGTTACTGGCACCTGTTCCGCTTCGATCCGCGCAAGGAAGCCCCGTTCCAGCTTGACAGCAAGGCTCCTACCGGAGATTACAAGACCTTCCTGATGGGCGAGAGCCGCTACACCTCGCTCAACCTGAAGAATCCTGACCGCGCCGCGATGCTGTTCGATAAGGCAGCCGGCCTCGCGAAGGAGAAATACGAACACCTGCTGAAACTGCAGGAAGTCTACGGCAAATAAGGCCCGATGACGAAAAGCCGCCGCACGGAAACGTGCGGCGGTGTTTTTTGTCTTTACGGAAGACGGAACTTGCGGTAGAATGGCCGGAGGACAGCCGTGCTGATCCGGAAAAAGAAGGAGAGCGGGATAAGCCATGAAGATCACGGTCCTGTGCGTCGGAAAGATCAAGGAGAACTATTTTGCCGAAGCCGTCCGCGAATACGCAAAGCGCCTGTCGCGCTACGCGAAGCTCGAGATCGCCGAGGTCGAGGACGAAAAGACGCCGGATAAGGCTTCTGCGGCCGAAAACGAAGCGATCCGCGAAAAGGAAGGCGCAAGGCTCCTTGCCCGCCTGCCGGAGGACGCGTACGTGATCGCCCTCGCGATTGAAGGAAAGGCGCTGGATTCCGTCGAACTCTCCCGGAAGATCGAAGCGCTCGGCGTCGCCGGAAAGAGCCACTTGTGCTTCATCATCGGCGGTTCGCTCGGGCTGTCCCCGAAGGTCCTTGCCCGCGCGGACGAACTTCTCAGTTTTTCCCGCATGACCTTCCCGCACCAGCTGATGCGGGTGATCCTGCTGGAACAGCTGTACCGCAGTTTCCGCATCATGCGCGGAGAACCCTACCACAAATAGAGGCTGACATGATCCTGATCCACGACATTGCCGTCCCGCCGCTGCCCGAAGAGGAAAGGCGGGCGATCCTGGAAAAGAAGCTTCGCCGCTTTGCCGGCGGGGCTCTGCCCGCGTGGAGAATATTCCGGCGTTCGGTCGACGCGCGGAAGAAGGACGACATTCATTATGTCTATACGCTTGCACTGGAAGGACTGGACGAAAAAGCGGAGAACCAGTTGCTGCGGCGCGCGAAGGGCTTTAAGGCGGAGCGGACGGAACCCGTGAAATATGCACTCCCGGAGAGCGGCGCGGGACCGCTCACGCACAGACCGCTCATCGTCGGCGCAGGGCCTGCGGGGCTTTTTGCCGCGTGGGTGCTGGCAAAAGCAGGCTTCCGGCCCCTTATCCTCGAGCAGGGAGCGTCCGTTGAGGAAAGAGACCGCGACGTCGAGGCCTTCTGGAAGGGTGGCCGGCTTAAGCCCTGGTCCAACGTTCAGTTCGGTGAAGGCGGCGCGGGGACCTTCTCAGACGGCAAGCTCAATACCGGCATCCGGGATCCCGAAGGCCGCATCGGCGAAGTCCTGCGCATTTTCGCGGACTGCGGCGCGGACCCTTCGATCCTTTATGACGCGAAGCCGCATATCGGGACGGACGTTCTGAAGAAGGTCGTCCGGACCATGCGGGAAAGGATCACCGCCATGGGCGGAAGCTTCCGCTTCCATGCCAGAATGACGGACATCATCAGCAAAGACAACGCGCTGACGGCGGTCCGCGTGAAAGATACCGTAACGGGAGCGGAAGAGGAGATCCCGGCTTCCGTCCTGATCCTTGCCCTCGGTCACAGTGCGCGGGAAACTTTCCTGCGCCTGCATGAGCAGGGGGTTGCCATGGAACCCAAGCCTTTTGCCGTTGGCGTCCGCATTGAGCACCCGCAGGAACTGATCGACCGTATCCAGTACGGCTCCGCACGGCCGGAAAACCTGCCGCCGGCGGATTACAAGCTGACTGCGAAAGCTGCGGACGGCCGGGGCGTTTATTCCTTTTGCATGTGTCCCGGCGGCCAGGTGGTCAATGCGTCCTCCGAGGAAGGGCGCCTCTGCGTGAACGGCATGAGCCGGCATGCGCGCGACGGGAGAAACGCGAACGCTGCCCTGGTCGTCCAGGTGGGACCGGAGGATTTTGCAGAAGCTGACGTTTTCGCAGGACTGCGTTTTCAGCGCGCTTATGAGGAGGCGGCTTTCCGGCTTGCGCAGGGCAGGATCCCGGTGCAGCGCTTTGCGGACTTTGCCGCAGCAGACCGGAAAGCAGAAGGCACCGGAGAAACTGATCATAAGGCGCAGCCTGCAGCTGAAGCCCCGCTGTCCGTTCTGCCGGATACCTGCGGCGCCTGGGCGCGCGCTGACGTTGCCTCTGCGCTTCCCGCCTTCGTCCGGAAGGCGATCCTGGAAGCGATGCCGCAGTTTGACCGCCGCATGCCGGGCTACGCCTTTCCGGAAGCGCTGATCGACGGCTTCGAAGCCCGCACGTCCTCGCCCCTGCGCATCCCGCGCAGCGAAAGCGGTGAGTGCAGTGTCTGCGGCCTGTACCCGGCCGGAGAGGGTGCCGGCTATGCCGGAGGCATCACGAGCGCTGCCGTGGACGGAATGAAGCAGGCGGAAAAGATCATCCGACGGTTTGCCCCGCCGGCAGAAGGGTAAGCGAAGCGTTTTACACAGCAAAAAAGACGGCAGCTGCCGTCTTTTTTCGTGCCCGGTTCTGAAGGAGGCTCATGCCCCCTGCGTCTGTTCGATCTCGTGCTGGATGAACGGGATCACTTCCTCCCGGCTGATGTTCAGCACGTAGGCAAACTCCTCGTAGAGCACGCCTTCCGCTTCCTTCAGGAAGTTGGCGTCGGCCGCGTGCATCCGGTGGCCGCTGTCCGTGAGGCTTTCACGGTGCTCGTAGAGGGTCTTGATCAGGCGGATCACCTTCTTGTGATCGCCGCTTCTGATGATGCGGGAATAGGCCTCGCGCCGTTCGGATTCCTTGTCGATCCAGATGTTCTCTTCATCGGGCATGCTGCGGATGGCGGAGATGATCTCATCCCGGGTCAGCACCCGGCGGAGCTTCGCCATGGTTTTTTCGTTGTCGGTGGGCAGAAACAGCACGGCGTCCCTGCGGCTGACGGGATGCAGTTCGTAGAACAGGCGGGCGGTACCCAGCATGTTCTTCTCAACGATGTCCGTGATGGTGCAGACGCCGTCAGCACCGTAGAGGACTGTATCGTTTACGGAATACATGACACGCTCCTTTCCTGAAACAGTTACGGAAACAATATAGCATTCTTTTGGCAAAAATGCAAGTTGAATTTGCATGAAAAATATCATTTTGAAACGGTATTTCCTATTATATATAGACAAAAAATTAACAATATCGATCCGGACGGCACCTGCCTGGGGCGAAAACGGGACAAAACTGCCCGAAAGATTGACAAAAACGCATCCAGAGGGTATGTTAGGCGTAAGATGAGAGGAGGCGAAAACGTGCAGGTCATAGCCGGAAAAGCCAGAAGACTGCTCCTGAAAACGATCCCCGGTACGGATACCCGTCCCACCCAGGACCGGATCAAGGAGACCCTGTTCAACATACTGCAGCGGGACGTGCCCGGCTGCCGTTTTCTGGACCTGTTTGCAGGTACCGGAGCGATCGGGATCGAAGCCCTGTCGCGCGGCGCGCAGCGGGCTGTTTTCGTTGACAATGCAAGGAAGGCCGTTGTCTGCATCCGCGAGAATCTTGCCCACACGCATATGGAGACGGAAGCGACGGTCATGGATACCGACGCGCTTGCCGCGATCCGGCGGCTTTCGCTGCAGGGCGCACGCTTCGACATCATCTTCCTTGACCCGCCCTACGACGCTGGTCTTGAGATGCCCGTGCTGCGGGCGCTGGATGCGTCCGGGATCCTCGCGGTCAACGGCCTCATCATCGTGGAGGCCAGAGTCGGCAAGACCTTGGAAGGCCTGGAAGAGACGGGGTTCGTGATCACCAGGGAAAAGGAATACAAAAACAACAAGCACATTTTCCTGAAACGGAAAGAGGAGGCCTGAAATGGAGAAAACGAAACGGATCGGTTTTTATCCGGGGAGCTTTGACCCCGTCACGCTGGGCCATCTGGACATCATTTTCCGCGCCGCACCCCTTTTTGACAAGCTTTACATCGGTGTTTTGGTCAATTTCGGGAAAAAAACGTTGTTTTCTGCGGAAGAACGTGTTAAAATGTTGGAACGTGTGACGAGAGACCTCCCCAACGTCGAGGTGATCTCGTTTTCCGGCCTGCTTGTGGATTGCTGCAGGAAATACGAAGCCTTTACCCTTGTCCGCGGTATCCGCGGCGTGACGGATTTCGATTACGAGATGCAGCTCGCGCAGGGCTACCGGGCACTGGACGGCAGGATCGATACGGTCTTCCTGTTCGCCGATCCCGCCGTGTCTTATGTGAGCTCAAGCTCGGCAAGACAGCTGGCGGAGTACGGCGGCGACCTGGAAGCCTTTCTGCCGGAAGAACTGATCGCAGAGGTCAGAGATCATTTTAAGGAATAATACCGGAACAAGTACCGCGAAATTCAGGAGAAGTAACTACTATGAGCAGAATCGAACAAATCATCAATGAAATGGAAGAATATCTGGACGGCTGCAAGGCGCAGGCTTTTTCCAACAGCAAGCGCATCGTCGTCGAGAAGGACGTCATTGACGACATGCTTGTGGAACTGCGCATGCGGACTCCCGAGGAGATCAAGAAGTACCAGAAGATCATCGCCAACAAGGATGAGATCCTGAGCGAAGCGAAGAAGACTGCGGAAAATACGATCTACGAGGCGAGCAAGCAGAAGGAAGAGATGGTCAGCCAGAGCGAGATCATGCGCGAAGCCTATGCCCAGGCCCAGCAGCTGATGCTCGACACCGAAGCGAAAGCCCAGAAGCTGGTCAACGACGCGACCGTCGAAGCCGATGAGATCCGCCAGAACGCGATGAACTACACCGATTCCCTGCTGGAAGGCCTTCAGGATTTCCTGGCGCATTCCATGGACAGCATGCAGACGCGCTTCACCGCCTTCTACAATCAGATGAACGCCAGCTATCAGGTCGTTTCGGCAAACCGGGAGGAACTGCACAGCAAAGTCTCCGGGTCCGATGAAGATTCCCCGGAAAGCAATGAAGAGGAATGAGGACGCGAGGGGGAACGGAACACCGTTCCCCCTTCTGATTTATCCGGGAGGAACGCGCCATGACTGATCTTCGGAAAGCGCGCGGCGCGGTCTTCGACATGGACGGGACGATCCTCGATTCCATGGGCATGTGGCAGGACATCGACAGGCGGTATCTGGCCCGTTTCGGGAAGGAAGCGCCGGCCGATCTGCAGCGCCGGATCGAAGGCTTCAGCGTGCCGGAGACCGCCCGCTATTTCAAGGAGACTTTCGGGATCCCGGACAGCACGGAAAAGATCATCGCCGACTGGAACGAAATGGCGCGGGAAGAGTACCTGTACGTCCTGCAGCTGAAACCCGGAGCAGAGGCGTACCTGCGAAGCCTGCACGGGCGCGGCGTCCTGCTCGGGATCGCGACGACCAATTACCGGGACTTAACCGAAGCCTGCCTCCTGCGGCTCGGGATCCTGGACCTCTTCGACGCGGTCGTGACCTCGGCCGAGATCGAAAAAGGCAAACCCGATCCGGAGATCTTTCTCAAGGCCGCGCAGGTCATGGGGCTTTCCCCCGGGGACTGCGTCGTCTTTGAGGACCTGCCTGCGGGGCTGCTCGCTGGAAAGCGCGCGGGCATGAAGACAGTCGCGGTCTACGATCCTGCGGCAGCAGCGGTCGATGCACGGAAGAGGGCGATGGCGGATGCTTACGCCGCGTCCTGGGAAGAATGGATGAAGGAAACGGCAGAAGACCTGCCGGAGTGAAAGGATCATGTTCAAGATTTTTAAGAATCCCAACTATAAAGGTTCATATGAATACCTGGCAGCGAGAAAGCGCCAGTACATTGCCTATGCCGTTCTCTGCGCCGTCGGCGTCGCAGGCTTTCTGCTGCTGGGCTTTCTGATCGCGCATACCAGGAAGACCATTCTGGTCCTGCCGGCGCTCTTCTGCGTGATCCCCTTCGCGAACTTCGTGGCAGCCCTGATCGCGATGTCGGCGGGGGCATCCTATCTGCCGGAGGAAAAACGCGCCGCCGTGCAGCGCTTTGAAGACGCCGGCATGCTCTATTATCACCTGATGTACTGTGATGAGAAGGGCAAGCGCCAGTTTCTGGACTGCGTCGTCTTTTACCAGGGCGGCATCGTGGCCTACTGCTCGAAACTGAAGGCAGAGCGCAAGGCCGATATCGAATCCGACTGCATCACGCGTCTCAAGAAAAAAGGCACCTCGCTGCGGCTGAAACTTTACACCGACTGGGACGAGTTTGCCGCGCGCATCGCCCAGATCGAAGATGCAGTGCCGGAAGATGAGGCGAAAAAGGTAGAGAAGGCTGAGGAACAGTTCCTGAACCTCTGCCTGTAAAAAAAACGCAGCGGGACGGAAAGATGCAGAAGATCATCGTCGGCGCGCCGGATGCCGGCCAGCGCCTGGACAAATTTTTGCTGAAGTTCTTTAAGGAGGCCGACAAGGGGTTCCTTTATAAGATGCTGCGCAAAAAGAACATCACCCTGAACGGCAAAAAGGCGGACGGCAGTGAAAAGCTGACAGCCGGCGACGAACTGACCTTCTTCTTTGCCAGGGAGACCTTTGAGAAGTTCCGCGGGGTACCGACCGTGGCCGGCCCGTCAGGTCCGGCCGGCGCCGTGAAGGAAAAAAACGCGGCGGCTTCCCCGGCACCGAAGACAGCAGCCGTGCCCGCTTCGGGACTTTCGAAGCTTCGCGTGGTCTTCGAAGATGAGCACGTCCTTTTTGCGGATAAACCTGCCGGCCTCCTGACGCAGAAGGCGAAGGCTGACGACGTTTCTTTGAATGATCTCATCACAGCCTATCTGGCCGGGAAGAATACGGGAGCGCTGACCTTTTCCGCGGGCACAGCCAATCGCCTGGACAGAGGTACCAGCGGCCTCGTTGCCGCCGGCAGAACGCTCGCCGGCCAGCAGCTGCTGACCGCGCTGCTGCGTGAGCGGCTGATCGGAAAATACTACTGGTGCATCGTAAGCGGCAGGCTTTCCGCGCCGCTGCACCTTAAGCAGTACTACGCAAAGGACGAAGCGTCCAACACGGCGAGCCTGTCGGACAAGCCCTTTCCCGGGGCACTGACGGCGGAACTGGAAGCGGTTCCCGCTGCCCCGCTGAAAGAAGGATTCACCCTGCTGCGGGTGCACCTCATCACAGGACGTACGCACCAGATCCGCGCACAGCTGGCCGCAGCCGGCCATCCCGTCCTCGGTGACGGCAAATACGGCGACATCAGGATCAATCAGGCCTTCTCGGCAGCCCATGCCTACCCGCTCCGCCATCAGCTCCTTCACGCGCGGGAGATGCATTTCCCGGCGCCGGAAGAAGGCGCGGCGGAACGCCTCGGCCTTTCGGAGACAGCAGCTGCGGAGTGGCGGGCGCTAGCCGGAAAGACGGTATCTGCGCCTCTTCCCGCAAGCTTTCTGACCTGCCTCAGGATCCTCGGAGGTGAAGCTTATGGCGAGTAATCACGGCTTAAGAGGCTCCACGCTGGAAGCCCTGATCAACATGACGGTCGACCGCTACCGCGAAGACGGCCTCGCCCTCATCCAGAAGATCCCGACGCCCATAACGCCTGTTGAGATCGAACAGGAAAGCCGCCACATCACGCTGGCTTATTTCGACCAGAAGAGTACGGTCGACTACATCGGCGCGGTACAGGGCATCCCGGTCTGCTTTGACGCTAAGGAGAGCAAGATCGATACGGTCCCGCTCGCAAACGTCCACGAGCACCAGATGGCCTTCATGGACGATTTCGAAAAGCAGGACGGCATCGCGTTCTTCATCCTGCTGCTGACGCACCGGGACGAACTGTTCTACATCCCCTACCGTACGATGAAGCGTTTCTGGGACAGGGCGGAAGCGGGCGGACGGAAGAGTTTTACCTATGACGAACTGGATCAGGCCTGGCGGATCTTCCCCGGCGCCGGCGAACCCGTCCCCTTCCTGGATCTGCTGCAGAAGGACCTGGACGAACGCGGAGAATAAATACGACAAGGAGCCATGCATGCGTAAGCTGGCACTCACAGATGAGATACTGATGCGCGTGGAAAAGCCCGCCCGCTACGTGGGCGGCGAACTGAACGCCGTCATCAAGAATAAAGACAGGATCGATATCCGCTTTGCCATGTGCTTCCCGGATGTCTACGAGATCGGGATGTCGTACCTCGGCATCCAGATCCTTTACGACCTGTTCAACCGCCGGGAGGACACCTGGTGCGAACGGGTCTATTCGCCGTGGCCGGATCTTGACGCGATCATGCGGGAAAAGAAGATCCCGCTGTTTGCGCTGGAGTCCCAGGATCCGCTGAAGGATTTTGATTTCCTCGGCTTCACCCTCCAGTACGAGATGGGCTACACCAACATCCTGCAGGTCCTGGACCTCGCGGGGATCCCCCTCCTTGCAAAGGACCGCGCGGAGAACGACCCGCTCGTCATCGGCGGCGGTCCCTGCTCCTACAACCCGGAACCTCTTGCGGATTTCTTTGACCTCTTTTACATGGGAGAGGGGGAAGTCAGTTACGGCGAACTGTTGGACAGATACAAGGCCAATAAGGCTGCCGGCGGGAGCCGGATGGACTTCCTGAAAGCCGCAGCCGGCGTGCCGGGCATCTATGTCCCTGCCCTGTACGAAGCCGTCTACAACGAAGACGGAACGCTCGCAGCGACCAGACCGCTCGTTCCGGAAGCACCTGGGAAGATCAGAAGGGTGATCGTGAATGACCTGGACGATACCGTTTATCCCGATAAGCTCATCGTGCCTTACGTGCGCTCCTTCCAGGACCGTGTAACGCTCGAGGTCATGCGCGGCTGCATCCGCGGCTGCCGCTTCTGCCAGGCAGGCATGGTCTACCGGCCGCTGCGTGAACGGAGCGCAGACTGGCTGAAAGCCCAGGCGGAGAAGATGCTGCGGGCGAGCGGCTACGATGAGATCACCTTAAGTTCGCTCAGCACCAGTGACTACACCGGCCTTCCGGAACTGACCGACCATCTGATCGAAGAATGCGGGCGGCAGCACATCAACATCTCCCTGCCGAGCCTCCGCATCGACGCCTTCTCGCTGGACGTCATGAGCAAGGTGCAGGACGTCCGGAAGAGCAGCGTGACCTTCGCACCGGAAGCCGGTACGCAGCGCATGCGTGACGTCATCAACAAGGGCCTTACCGAAGAGGATATCTTCCGCGGCGCGTCCGAGGCCTTCCACGGCGGCTGGAACAAGGTGAAGCTGTATTTCATGCTGGGCCTGCCGACCGAGACCGACGAAGACGCGAAGGGCATCCCGGACCTCTGCGAGCGGCTCTCCGAACTGTATTTCGCGGAGATCCCGAAAGAAGAGCGGAACGGCCGCGTACAGATCACGGCAAGCTCATCCTTCTTCGTGCCGAAGCCGTTTACGCCCTTCCAGTGGGCGTCCATGCTGCCGCGCGAAGAGTACCTCCGGCGGGCGTACCTGGTCAAGGACACCATGCGTGCGCAGAAGAACAACAAGTCGCTTCATTACGAGTACCACGACGCGGAAGTGACCCTGCTCGAGGGCATCCTTGCGCGCGGCGACAGAAAGGTCGCGAAGGCGATCCTGCGCGCCTATGAGCTTGGCTGCATGTTTGACGCCTGGAGCGAACGCTGCCGCTATGACCTGTGGATGCAGGCCTTCGCCGAGAGCGGCGTCGATCCTGATTTCTATACGCTCCGCGAAAGAAGTGCGGACGAAGTCTTCCCCTGGGACCATATCGACATCGGCGTGACGAAAGCGTTCCTGCGCCGCGAATGGGAGCGCGCGATGGCGGCCAGGGTGACCCCGAACTGCCGGGAAGCCTGCAGCGGCTGCGGCGCCGCATCCTACGGCTGCGGGATCTGCCGCCTGCCCCGCGTGAAAACGCCGGCCGGCGATGAGAAGTCCCCGGCACCCGGAACGGAAGGAGGAAACGCATGAACGTCCGCATCCGTTTCGGCAAGGAAGGCATGATGCGCTTCATCGGTCATCTCGACGTGCTCCGGACCTTCCAGAAGATCTTCCGGCGCGCAGGCGTGCCGATGGTCTACTCGAAAGGCTACAGCCCGCATCCCGTCATGAGCTTCGCGCTGCCGCTCGGCCTCGGTCTTTCCAGCGAGGGCGAATACCTGGACGCAGCCGTCGAGGACGGGACCGACCCGGAGGCAATGCTGGCCGCGCTGCAGGCAGCGACTGCGAAGGAACTGCCGGTCTATGCCCTGCGCGTACTTCCGGAGAAGGCGGAAAATGCCATGGCGGCCGTGGGCGGCGCCGTGTGGAAGGCGACCCTGCCGGCAAACATGCCCCTGGAAGGCGCTGAAACGGCCCTTAAAGCCATTCTGGCACGTGAGGCGATCATTCTCCCGAAAAAAACGAAAACCCGCGAAATCGAACTGGATATCCGCCCGATGATCCACTCCGCCGGGATTGAAGACGGAGCCGTCGTGATGACGCTTGCGGCCGGAAGCCGTGCGAACCTTTCGCCGGACATGGTGCTGGACCTCATTGCGAAGGAACTCGGAACGGAACCGGAAAGCCTCAGCTGGCAGATCCGCCGCATGGATCTGCTGGACCATGAACTGCGCCCGCTCGGTGCATGCGGGGAGGAGGCGTGATGGGCAAACTCATCGTAACGCCTTATGAAGGAGGCATCCTCAGCGCTCTGCATGACGGTGGGAGAGTGCGCCTGCTCGACTGGAATGCGCCGGAAGCGGGGATCCGCTGCGGCGATGTTTTCCGCGCGAAGATCGTCAGCGTCAGCCGGAACATTCAGGCGGCTTTTGCCGACCTCGGCGGCGTGAACGGCTACCTCGCGCTCCGGGAGGGCGAATTCGTGAAGCCCGGCGATGAGATCACCGTACAGGTCGAAAAGGAAGCCCGCGGGACAAAACTCGCGGTACTGACAAGGCGGCTGAGCTTTCCCGGAAAATATCTGGTGCTGCTGCCGGAAGGAAGAGGCATCCACTTTTCGCATAAGCTGGAAACGGAAGACATTCCGGAGACGGTAAGAGAAGTCCTCAACCCTTACGTGGCGGGCTGCGGCTTCATTCTGCGGACCAATGCTGCTGCGGCGCAGCCGGAGGCGATCCGGGAGGAAGCTGCGCGCCTGAAAAGCCATGCCGAAAAGCTGCTCGTCCGGGCGGGACACAGTCTCGCGCCGGCGCTGCTTGCCCGCGGAGAGGAACCGTATCTTGCCCTGCTGCGCGACCTCCGGGAAGGCGAAGCGCAGGAAATAGTGACGGACGATCCGAAACTTTTCCGGGAGATCGGAGAGTGGCTCGCCGCTTATCAGCCCGGCGACGCCGGAAAGCTCCGTTTGTACGACGATCCGCGGCTGCCGCTGCAGGCGCTGTATGCCCTGCCGGCTGCACTGGAAAAGGCTCTGCAGAAGAAAGTATGGCTGAAAAGCGGCGGCTATCTCGTCATCGAAGCGACCGAAGCCATGACCGTCATCGACGTCAACACCGGAAAGAACGAAAGCCGCAGGGATCTTGAGGAAACGGTCTTCCGGACCAACTGCGAAGCGGCAGAAGAGATCGCCGTACAGCTGCGCCTCCGGAACGTCTGCGGCATCATCGTCGTGGATTTCATCAACATGAAAGAGGAATCGCACAGGAAGGCACTCCTTGATGCGCTTGCGGACGCGGTTTCAGCCGACCCGGTCCATACCGCGGTGGAGGGCATGACGAAGCTCGGCCTCGTGGAGATGACGAGGCAGAAAAAGTCCGTTCCTCTGGCAGAAAAGATGGCATTATTAAAAAACTTCCCCGCCGGGGAAAGGCATTGCGTCGCGCCGGATTAGGTTAAGCAATAATTCCTGAAAAAAACCAGTTGACAAACCTCAATTAAGCGTGTATAGTCGTTTAGGCATCGAGGCGTGGCTCAGCTTGGTAGAGCGCTGCGTTCGGGACGCAGAGGTCGCAGGTTCAAATCCTGTCGCCTCGACTGGCACATTTGGTCCGTTGGTCAAGCGGTTAAGACGCCGCCCTCTCACGGCGGAAACAGGGGTTCGATTCCCCTACGGACTACGCTAAGGAAGAACGACGGAAGTTGTTCTTTTTTAGTTTTCAGCAGCGGTATCGAAGTGGTCATAACGGGGCTGACTCGAAATCAGTTTGCGGGCAACCGCACGGGGGTTCGAATCCCTCCCGCTGCGCGAGAAAAGCAGGCACCCCAGCTATTTCCGGCTGGGGTGCCTTGTTTTTACGTACAGATACTCAATCGGCCAGTCGTTTGCATCTGCTTTCAATCAAGTCTGCAAAGTTCGCTTTCATATCCTCAGGCAGCAATGATTCGGCGCACAAAGAAAGCAGGATGGCTTTTTTGCTCAAAAGGAATGTGATCATTTTCTGAGCCGCTTCCCTGGGAATGCCACAGGACTTGGCAAAAATCAGAAAGTCTTTTTTCCGAAGGTTGGTCTTCTTGCCGTTCATGGGAAGGGCAAATTCCTCTGTGTCCTGCGGCATGATGAGATTAACTGGAAGTAAATCATAGGCAGGAGATATAATATATTCACGGGACCCTTCTGCAGTTTCTATCAGCGAAAAGTTTTTGAGATGCATATCTGAATTCCCAGTCATGAAGCAGAAAACCAAACGTAGAAACAACTCAGTCTGATCCATCTGCGGACGGGAGGAATAACGGTTGATGACTTTAGAACAGCGTTCATAGGATCCATGGTATTTGTCCTGTGCCAGACGAAGATCGAGCTGACAAAAGTCTTCCATAGCGAGGCGAAAAACATGTTCACGTTGCATGATTCGGTCGACTCGTTTTGTGATATAGGCTACCGTGTCACCGTTCTGAATAAGGGCATGGGGGACAGTGATGATTCTACAGGCATCGGCCATGCTCATTACGAGATGTTCAGATTCCGGCATGAAGCGATATTCATCGACCTGTGGCTTAAGAATATAACCGGTCGGATAGTCTACCAGAGTCAGCCGGGGTTGCTTTCCTTCCGAAAAAAGATGAAGAGAGATCTTTTTCTGGACACCAGGAACAGTCAGGCCTTTCCTGACGGTTTCGCTGGCGATTATTTCTAGATTTGATGCCGTGATATCGATCTCGGGCAAAACACTCGTGCCGAAGAAATGCTTTATGCAGTTTCTATGCCACCCCGATTCAGAGGGGTGTTTCAGCGGTTTCCCACAGCAGAGACAGTTCATAAACGTTCCTCCTGAATCGTAACAATTCCGATCGTGTCTTTACAGGCAATGAGAAGAAGACCAAAACGATCCCTTCTGTCTATCTTCCAGTTATGTGTTACAACATTAAGAAGCCAGCCTTCGGGAATTAACCCATCAAAAAAGGAAAAGAGCGTCTTCGAAGTATACGGTTCGTCTGTCAGCGGCAGCGTAAGCGAAACGGGTACCGGATCCCGCTGCAGATACTCCGTATCATACTGAAAACGGTATCCGTCATCAGTTTCCTCAAGCAGACCGGCATAACGGTCCCGTATATATACGAACGCTTTACGAAATGTGCTCATTGATTGTTATCCCTTCCTGTGCATTTGCCGGGGACGGCTTCCATACCGAACATAGCAAGAGCGATATTGACCTTGTCCATTCGAACAGTTTCCTTGCCCTGCTCCAGTTCACGAACAAAACGGAGCCCCAGACCGGAGCGCATGGCAAACTCCTGCTGCGTAAGTCCGGCTGCCCGGCGGTTTGTTTTGATGAATTCGGCAATTTTATTCATAAAACCACTCCTTTGGAAAGAGATAATAGCAGCATACACCCTTAAGGGTATAATTGCAAGCGGAAGTTCTAATAATAATCCCGAAAGGGGATATTTTTTGAATATACGTTGTATTTATACCCTATCGGGGGCGTTGAGTCTGACGGAATTAATGAGTTGCTTATTCTTCACTACTTCCTTTTCGCTTTTAAACATGTTATAATAATCTGGGGAGATGTCTGGGCGATGACTAAACGGAAGGGATTCGTACTAGCTATTTTCAGCCATCAGAAATGATGGCTTTTTGGCGTGGGAAAAATGAGAGGGTTGTTCATGAAGCCCAGATCATTTATTACGCATTAAGCACTTACCAAAAACACCGTCACCGAGGTCTTAGGCAAGATCTGTGAGGCGCCGAGCTGCATGATTGACGACATCATGGAATTCGTGCCGGAGGAAGATAAATAACGGCTTTTAGAAAATGCCGATAAGTCAGACTGAAATCGAACGGACAACATTTCTTTAGGAGTCTTGACCCTGAACATGCCCGTTGTGGTCCCCTAAGTACACTTGTGTGCAGAAATTACACGGTTTTTTCATGTGTTCGAATGCCGCTATGTACGTCTGAAATCCGCTATTTTCATTAGAAATCCGGTGTGGATATTAGCAGATTTTTAGAAATTTCTAAAATTGGCGGTGCGGTGATTCTCCCCC
>CACWLA010000040.1 GCA_902761665.1 uncultured Lachnospiraceae bacterium
GGCGTCGTGGAAGACTGCCGCGACAAAAAGGGCAAACTCGACGAGAAGCGCCTGGAAGTGAAGCTCATCGACAGCTACATCCTCTCCGGCTTCGCGGCGAAGGAACTGCTGAAGCTCGGCGTGCACAAGGCCGCGGATCCCGCCGCAGAAGCTGCCCGCCAGGCCAAGGTCTACCGTGAAAAGGCAGCGAAGGAGCGTGAAGCCCTGAAAGCCCAGGGACTCGAACTGAATGAGAAGTACGAAGTCCTGAAGAACGGCAAGCCCGAGACCTCCGTCCGGAAGTACACCAAGGAAGAGATCGACCTGACCGTGCGCCGCGTCTCCCGGATCGTCAAGATCGGCATGTTCATGGACCGCTATCCGTCCGAACTTTCCGGCGGCCAGCAGCAGCGTGTCGCCATCGCGCGTACGCTTGCGCCCGAGCCTTCGGTCCTGTTCATGGACGAACCGCTGTCCAACCTGGACGCCAAGCTCCGTCTGGAGATGCGCTCCGAACTGCAGCGTCTGCATCTGACCACCGGTTCCACTTTCGTCTACGTCACCCACGACCAGATGGAAGCCATGACGCTCGCGACCCGCATCTGCCTGATCGAAAACGGTGTGCTGCAGCAGTACGATGCGCCGCTGACGGTCTACAACTTCCCGAACAACACCTTCGTCGCTGACTTCGTCGGCAGCCCTTCCATCAACTTCGTGGAAGCGAACGGCGTACAGGAAAACGGCACGATGAAGCTGGACATCCTGGACGGCCACAAAGCTCTGTTCCGCTTCGGCAATGCGACCGACATCAAAGAATGGCGCAGGGGTCTTGCGGAACGCAGAGCCGCCAAGGCTGCGGTCGACGCCGAACGCAAGAAAGACAAGAAGCATGTTGAAAAGGGCAACAAGGACGCCCTGTTCAAATACCCGATCGCCCGTGTGGAAGACGTCCTCGAAGAAGAAGCCGAGATCACGGAAAACGACTACGTCATCGGTATCCGTCCCGAATTCATTGAGATCGTGAAGGAAGGCGGCATCGAAGGCGAGATCTACAGCGCCATGCCTACCGGCATGGAGACCACGGTCCGCGTGAAAATCGGCAATTATCTGCTGACCGGCGTGACCTTCGGCGGCGTGACCTACGAGATTGGCGAGAAGGTTCGCATCGCCCTCAAGGAGGGCGGCATCATGCTCTTCGACAAGGGCAGCGGCGAACTCATCGGTACCGGCAGCGCTGAACTGCAGTAAACAGTTCTTCCCCGCAAAGCATAAAGAAAACAGCGGCCCCGCGGGACCGCTGTTTTTTGGTATGAAACTTCTTACTTCGGTACGACCGGCGTCCAGTATTCCTGCTGATAGATGTCAGTCAGGACGTAGGCGGCGCTGCACTTGGTCGTCGACGGAATGACCAGATCGACGATCTCCGTGTTCTTTGTCACCTCGACCTTGCTGCCGATCAGGAAGGTATCCTGGTACTTGCCGCTGTAGTCGTAGTAGTCAGCGATGAACTGCAGCTGCGCGCCTTCGTTCAGCGCCGTTGCCTCTTCTTCCCTGGCTTCTTTCGCCACGGCTTCGGTCTCGCCGTCCGCGTATACCGGCCGGAAGCCGACGATCTGCCAGCCGTCGCTGTCATTGTAGCTCAGCCGCAGTTCGACGCGCTGATCGAGCAGGCCCAGACCGAGGTCGGTCAGCAGCGCAGGCGTATAGCCGTAGTAAGTGATCTTGCCGTTCTCGTTATTGGAATCGGTGTAGTAGTAGGCCATGGGCTGGTACTTTTCCTTGCCCGCGGTCTTGTCGCCCATGTAGATCCAGCTGTTATTCTGCTCTGCAAGGAGCTTGCCGTCCTCCGTCAGGTCGAACACGCTGTCCAGGCCGAGGTCGATGTAGCCGGCACCGTCATCCACGAAGATATTCAGCCGGATATCCTGGACGAGGCTCCAGTTTGCCTGATCCATCGCGATGGCATAGTCGCCGCCGTCCTTCTTCCAGACCAGCTGGCTCGGGTCGAAGCGGTTATCGTTCAGGTAGGCCGCCGTATCGTTAAGATTCAGCGCACGGCCGCCGCCCAGGGCGCTCGACAGGAAGTCCATGGCGCCGCCTGACAGGCCGGAGACGTTGTAGGTGCTGCTGCCGCCCAGAAGGCCGCCCAGGATGGACGTGATGTCGCCGAGGCCGGATGCCGTGGTGCCGCCGCCGGAATAGCCGGAAAGCAGGGTCGAAAGCGGGCTTGCGGAACCGCCGGAAATGGCCTGGCCGCTGGTGCTCATGGCTGCGACCTGCTGGATGCAGTCACGGTAATCGGCGTCAATGCCCACTGCCTGGAAGGTCTTCACCGCGGTATCCACGGTGCGGACGTTCTTGTACGGGAAGTAGATGGACAGCCCGTAGGCGTTGGTCATGTCGTTCGAAGTGTTGTTGTACTTGACCGCGCCGCGGATCGCCTTCGCCAATGCCGCCGCTTCGGTGGTGTTCATGCCGTTGCAAAGGTCAACCAGGTCGACCTGATCGATGCGGGAGGAAACGGCAAATTCACGGGCGCCGCTGCGGGCGTTCGAGACCTGCGCGTAATTCTTGTTCTTGATCAGGTTCGAAGTGGAGGTCGAGAAAGCCTTCAGTGCAGCCGGAACGGTATTTGACAGTTCCGCAAGGTCGACCACGGAAAGGGTCGCCTTCTGACCGCGGCACTGCTGGCCGCAGACCGTAACGAAGTCATCGCAGATGGCTTTGCCCACTTCCAGCGTGCTCAGGGAGGTATTCTGCGACAGGCTGCTCAGCCAGTTCGTGTAGTACCAGCCGATGCCGGGTTCGGATTCCTCGGAAGCGACCATGTAGTCGCCGTATTTCGCCATGGTGAGTGCGGTTTCCGTCGTTGCCATCAGGCAGGCGTCAAAGCCGATCATGTCGAACTTCACGCCGCCGTCGCTGAAGGCCTTGTCCAGGCCCTGCAGGGTCATGGAAGACTTCGGATACTTCTCATCGTAGCCGTAGCCGGTAACCGATCCTCCGCCGTGGTCCCAGAGAATGATCTCATAGCGGTCTGCCGGGAAGTTCTTCGCGCAGAACTTGATGAAGTCGCTCAGCGTAGAAGGCTCCACCATGGAGCGCGCGTTCTCTTCCGCGAGCTTCGTCAGGCTGCCCCGCGTCAGCTTCCAGATCTGGTTCTTTGTAGTGCTGATATTGCTGATCTGCCACTTCTTGCAGCCGCCGGTGTAAATGATGACGTTGACATTGTCGGAGAGATTCGCCGATGCCATCTCCTGCATGTCCTTCGTGGCCATGCTGTAGCTGGATTCAAGGTCGGTGCCGCACATGTAGACCATCAGCGTAACGGTATCCCTGCCGTTCCCCCTGATCGCCGTATACTTGCTGCGCGAGCCGCTCGCCACCGTCGTATCCAGTTTCTTCTTGTTGGACGCGCTGTTGGACGAGACCGTAGCCGAGCTTACCGGTGAAACGCTGCTCGTTCCGGTGTTCGTGGCCGCGGTCGTTGAGCCCCAGCCGCTGAACAGCGAGGAGCCGCTCAGGTTGTAGTTGATCGTCTGCGAAAGCTGAGCCGGCTGGGTCGCGGGCTGCGTCGCCGGCGGATTGCTGCCGCCGCCGGAGAAAAAGCTTTTCAGGACGAAGAACAGGATGATGACGATGAGCAGGCCTCCGCCGCCCTTGACCGCGCGGCTGGGAACGCCGCCGCCCGAGCTGCCCGAACTGCTGCCCGAGGAGCCCGAAGGCTTGTTGTTATCGTGGCGGATCTGGTTGCTGCCTGAGTTCTGGCCGACCGGTCCGGTACCCAGACCGGAGCCTTTCTTGCGGACATCGCTGCCCGTTCCGGATACGTTTTTCTTCCGGCCCGAAGGTAAATCTGCCATGGATGCCTCCTTCTTTACTGTAAAATCATTGTTGACGGATATTGTCAGTTTCAGCCGTATAAATCATAGCACGTTTTTGCAAAATTGCAAACAAACACACAGAAGCTTCACAAATTTCTCCCCTGTCTTCCCCTTTCAGGGGAAGGGAAGGGCTGCCGCCGGCCGCAGCGGATGCCGCCTCCTCAGCCGGGGCACACCGCCAGCCACTTGTCCGTGCGTGCTTCGATGTTCTGCCTCAGATTTTCGAAAAAGAACATGTAATCGTAGAGGTGATAGGCGCCTTCCGGGAAGATGTCCAGTCCCGGAGGATAGTCCTTCGGCGAAACGTCCGGGACGACCAGTTCCCCGCGCGAACCGATATAGCAGCCGCAGAGGCCGGGCTGCGGCGCCGCGCCGGTACTCATGACCGCGCCGAGGTTCAGGGACTTATCCGCCGGCGTCCCGTCGGTCATCCAGTTCAGCGGATTGATGGAGAGGGTGGTGATGCCCTCGGGAATGATGACCGTTCCGGAGAGCGTTCCGTCTTCGCAGTCAAAGCAGACGACCGAGCCGGTATCCCGCTCTCCCGCCGCGGGAATGATCTGCGGATATTCCTCTGTCATTTCCTTCGTGAGATTCCATCCGATGGCGTAGACGGTAACAAGATTCGCCCTGAGTTTCACGGCCTCAGTGGAATCGCCGCCGTAGAATTCCTTCAGCAGGTCGAGGCACAGCTCCGCGCCCTGCGAAAAGCCGGCCAGGATCAGCCCGCGCTCATAGTTTTCGTGGTCCAGATACCAGCGGAACGCGTCCGCCACGTCGCGGTAGGCGATCTGTCTAGCCGCTTCCCGCTCTTCAGCCGGAAGTTTGTAGGCATTGATCGACATCTGGCGGTAGTAGGGCGAAAACATGCGCGCCGTCTCTTCGTAGATGCCCTTTTCCATGTCGAGCGCATTCACGAAGCGCCCTTTCAGTTTTTCATTGAGATCGAGGGCGTTCCGTTCGCTTCGCGTATCGACCGTAGGGCAGATCAGGAAAACGTCCACAGGCTTGTTGTCCCCCACGGAATAGTATGCCCAGTTCTCCGGAAGGGAGTAGTCGAGGGCTTCGAGGGGCGCCTCCGCGGTTTCAGGGACGTCTGCGGAACTTTCGGCCGGAGCCTCGGTGGTTTCAGGCGCTGCGGTGCTCACGGGCGCAGGCTCAGTGGTTTCCGGCGCCGCAGTTTCCGGTGCTTTCGTCGTTTCCGGCGTCTGTGCGGTCGACGGAGCAGCTGTCGTTTCCGGCGCGAGTTCAGCTGTCGTTGTATCCGGCTTCTTCCCGCAGCCGGCAAATGCCATGATGATCACCGCTGCAAGGAGCAGCGGCAGAATTCTTTTTTTCATTATCAGCCTCCTGCTGTGTGTTATCGGTCATGCCGCCCGGAAGGTCCGGGCTTTTCCATTATCGCAGTGATCCGCCGCTTTTGCAAGCCTTTATCCCGTCCGCTGCCGCACTTTTCCACGGCTGCATCCTGCCTTTTATCCCGCAAATCTCCTCCGCTTTCTTGCGGAAACGCCTGTTTTGTGCTATAGTTTCCGCAGCAAGAACCACCGAAAATCTCAATAAAAGAGGTACGCCATGTACAGCAGATCCTATCTTCCCGCCCTGATCCTCGTTCTCGTTCTGGTCCTCTCCGCCTGCGGCGCGGAGCCGGAAAAAACGACAGCCGAGCCTTCTGAAAGCACGGCTGAATCACAGCCCGAAACAAAGGCTGAGCCGGCCTATCCGGAATTCAAGATTCCCGAAAAACTGCCGAGCGATACGCTCCACGTCAGAAAGATCGACGGCCTGGACGACGGGTTCATTCTGGGCATGGACATTTCCTCCCTGCTCGCCGAGGAAGCGAGCGGCGTGAAATACTACGGCTTTGACGGCCAGGAGACCGACCTGCTGAAGCTCCTCGCCGAGGTCGGCGTGAATACCGTCCGCGTACGTGTCTGGAACGATCCCTTTGACAAGGACGGCCATGGCTACGGGGGCGGCAGCTGCACTGTCGATACTGCCCTCGAGATCGGAAAGCGCGCCACCGCTCAGGGCATCGGCCTCCTCGTTGATTTTCACTACTCCGATTTCTGGGCCGACCCCGGCAAGCAGATGGCGCCCAAGGCCTGGAAGGACATGGACGTCGAGGCCAAGGCTGAAGCGGTCTACCAGTTTACGAAAGAAAGCCTTGAGAAGCTGAAAGCCGGCGGCGTCAAGATCACCATGGTCCAGCTCGGCAACGAAACGAACGGCGCCATGTGCGGCCTCAAGCGCTGGATGGACATCCAGGAACTCATGGCCGCCGGCTCGAGGGCGGTGCGCGAGGTCTGCCCCGAAGCCCTCGTCGCCGTGCATTTTGCCAATCCCGAGAACGCTGACCAGTACCTCAGCTACGCCAGCAAGCTCGCTTACTACAGCATCGATTACGACGTGTTCGCAAGTTCCTACTATCCTTACTGGCACGGCACGCTTGAGAACCTCTCGACCGTGCTCAGTCAGATCGCGGAACAGTATGACAAGAAGGTCATGGTCATGGAGACCAGCTACGCCTACACCCCCGAGGACACTGACTTTTCCGGCAACACCATCGGCGAAGGCAGCGCGGTCGTAAAGGACTGGCCTTACACCGTGCAAGGCCAGGCCAACGAAGTGCAGGCCGTGATCCGGACGATCGCGAACGACACGAAGAACGGCATCGGCGTGGTCTACTGGGAAGGCGCCTGGATCAGCGTAGGTACCGAAAGCTGGGAAAAGAACCACGAGATCTGGGAAAAGTACGGCTCCGGCTGGGCTTCGAGCTACGCTGCGGCTTACGACCCGAACGATGCGGGCAAGTACTACGGCGGCTGCGCAGTCGACAACCAGGCATTCTTTGACGCAGAAGGGAAGGCGCTGGAATCGCTCAAGGTCTGGAACCTCGTCCGTTATGGCAACGAGATCACGCCCGTGCCGGACGCCATTGAAGACGTTACCCTCATGCTCGACATCAACGGGGAATACAGCCTTCCCGAGACCGTGAACGCAGTCATGACCGACGACACGAAACAGGCCGTCCCCGTCACCTGGAACATCACGGCTGAGGAACTCGAAAGTTACCGCGCGAAAGGCCCGGCCAAATACGAGATCACGGGCAAGGCCGGCGGGATGGACGCGCATCTGCAGCTTTCCCTCATCAAGTACAATTTCCTGAAAGACTGGAGTTTTGAAGAAGGCGGCGAAGCCTGGACCGCAACCGACCTCGGTAAGACCGAGCAGCTCTACGTGGAAGAAAAGGCCACCGACTCCCTGACCGGCACGAAACACTACCACTTCTGGAGCGGCGGTCAGAACACGGTCAAATTCACGCTGGAACAGACCCTGAAGGATCTGCCGGCCGGCAGCTACTGCTTCGAGATCTCCATCATGGGCGGCGATGCCGGCAATACCGACGTCTACGCCTACGTGAAGATAAACGGCGAAGAAGCCGCCAAAGCCTCCACCGTCATCACGAGCTACAACGACTGGCACACCGCAAAGATCGAAAAGTTTGACGTTGCCGAAGGGCAGGAAGTTGCCGTTGGGATCTACGTGCAGTGCGCCGGCGACGGAAACGGCGCATGGGGAAAGATCGACGATGCGGTCGTGAATAGTGTGGGGGAATAGAAGGATAAAGCACAGTCCTCACTTATGATCCGGGAGGAATCATATGTCAGTCATCAGAAATATTACGCAGAAGATCAAAACCCACCGTCAGCTTCGGCAAAGTCTACGAAGCCATGGCATCAATTTCAGGCAGATCATAAAATCTTTTAAGGAATATGAAAAACGGAAGCTGGACATCCGTGAAATCCTATCCGAAGATTATTCTGATGATGTTCTGGTCGATGCCTATGAATACTGCATGCGAAAATGCAGCTGGGATCCGGCCACGCTGCCTGACAGTAACGTCAGAGACTTTTTGCTGAGCATGCTGTTTCAGAATGAGGTCGAGAACGGCGGTATCAGTCAGTTTTTATCGAACAGTTCCGGAGACATGTGCAGCGAGACCGTTTCCGCTCTGAAAAAGATCGATGCCAATGCTGCAGAAACCCTGCTCAAGGCATTGGACCGCTTCCCCAACGGTATCGCGCCAAAAGACCGTGAAGTGCGCAATGATCTCATGGATCAGATGGATGAGGAGACGATACAATACTTTGATGAACTTGATCAAACATTATTTGAGCAGGATACGAAGGCATATGTCGATTTCATTCATTTGCACAAAGATGAGTTTTTGAGGTTTTAGTGTCAGCACGATATAATCATATTGCCCAAACTCAGACGCAAAAAAAGAGCTCGATCGGCGGAGCTCTTTTTTTGTTCTGTCGCTTTCTTCACTCCCTCAGCGCCTCGCTCAGTCCGTACGGTACGCCTCTCGGACCTCTGACCGCGGTGACGCCGAATTCACCCCTGAGCCGCTCGAAGGTGAAGGCCGTGCGCCCGTAGCGCCGCAGGAGGCGGAGCTTCATGAGTGCTTTCATCTTCACGTTTTTGTCCGCGTACTCGAAGGGGATGTCCGTCTCCGTCACGCGGCATTTGTAGAGGATGGCCGAGACCGGCGCCGCCACGTACATGTAGACCGTGTCGCCGGCTTTGATGCCGCTTCCCTGCTTCCAGTCGACGAGGTCGGAGGCAGCGAACGCAGCTTCCACGTCGTAGTATTTCGGGTTTGCCGGGATGATCCATTCCTTCGCCGGACGGTTCTTCAGTTTCTTTTCGCGGGGCGCGGTGGCGAGGAAGCTCGCGTCGATCATGCCGCAGATCTCTTCTAGCGGCACCGTTCCGTCGAGCCGTATGGAGATCCAGTTCCGCCGGTTCATGTGCCAGCCCGGGAGGTATCCGGGCTGCCGCAGGAGCATGTCGAGCAGGATGGGATCATCCACCTTGACGTTCAGAATGTCGACGCGCACACCGTCCCGGGCGCCGCGCTTTCCGTCCGAAAGTTCGGGCAGGAGTTCCAAAGCCTCCGGCGCGTATTCTCTCGGTCCTGCGACGCTTTCCGGCACGTCCATGACAATGCCAAACCACTTACGGTTCTCCGCATGGCGGAATACCGCGTAATCCGGGTAGCTGCGCCAGAGGTACTCCGGCTCCGCCCCGTATTTTTTCTTCACATATGCGAAAACTTCTTCCCGCTGGCTCATCGCTGCACTCCTCCCGGTCTTCCCGGAAAAGAAAGCCTTGCTCTCCTCTCCGCCGTTTCTCTATAAAACGAAAGACCCCGATCGGTGACCGGGGTCTTTTTTGCTGCTGCAGCTTACGCTGCCGAAGCAGGCTTGGGCGTTCCGCCTTTGTCTTTGTTGAAGACGAACTTCTGCGCCAGAATGATCAGGACCAGGCAGCCAAGGCCGATAAGGTCGGTGACCAGGCGGCTGTCGATCAGCATGAAGGCGCCGACGCCGGCGATGATCCGCAGGATAATGTTCATCTTTCCGTACAGGTATCCTTCGACGGCCGCGGAGATCAGGACGACGCCCGCGCAGGCCGTAACGACGACCTGGATGCCGGAAAGAAGGGTAACGCCTTCAAGCAGCAGCTGCTTGTTGTACACGAACATGAACGGTACGATGAAGCCTGCCAGGGCCAGCTTCACCGACTGCCAGCCCGTCTTCATCGGGCTGCCTCCGGAAAGTCCGGCTGCCGCGAAGGAAGCAAGAGCGACCGGCGGGGTCAGGTTCGCGAACATAGCGAAGTAGAAGCAGAACATGTGCGCCGCGATGTCCGGCTGTCCCAGTTCCACCAGAGCCGGAGCGGCGATGGTGGCGGTGATCAGGTAGGACGGGATGGACGGCAGGCCCATGCCCAGGATCATGCAGGTGACCATGGTGAAGAGCAGGGTCAGGAACAGGCTGTGCTGGCCGATGCTGATGATGGAGCGGGCGACGTTCAGGGCAAAGCCCGTCATGCCGCAAACGCCGACGATGATACCGACGCAGGCGCAGGCCATGGCCACGGAAACGGTGGATTTGGCGCCGGCCACGAAGGCATCCGCAATGTCCTTAAGGCTCATGCGGCTGATCGGCCGGAGTTCGGCGATCACGATGGTCACGATGATGGTCCAGAAGGCGCTCATGATGACCGTGTTGCCGCTGAAGATCAGCATGTAAAGCAGGAAGATGATGGGGATCAGCAGATGGCCGCGTTCCTTGAAGACCTGCTTCGCGCGCGGCAGGCGTTCCTTCGGAATGCCCAGCAGGTTATCCTTGGTCGCCCGCATCTGGACCTGAATGATGATGCCGAGGTAGTAGATCAGGGCCGGGATGACCGCGCACTTGATGATTACCGGGTATTTGACGCCCAGCGTTTCCGCCATGACGAAGGCAGCGGCGCCCATGATGGGCGGCAGAAGCTGTCCGCCGACGGAAGCGGTCGCCTCGACGGCGCCGGCGAATTCCTTGGAGTAGCCGGTCTTCTTCATGAGCGGGATGGTGAAGGCACCGGTGGTGACCACGTTGGCCACGGCGGAGCCGTTGATGGAGCCCAGGAAGCCGGAGGCGAGAACAGCCACCTTGGCGGGGCCGCCCTTGGTATGGCCGGCCAGGGCATTGGCGATATCGTTAAAGAACTGTCCCATGCCGCACTTGTTCATGACTTCGCCGAAGATGATGAACAGGACGATATAGGTGGCGGCGACCTTGATGGAGGTGCCGTAGATTCCGTAGATGTCGGTGGTCAGGTATACAACGATCCTCTGCCAGGTGTAGCCTCTGTGCATGAAAATGCCGGGGAAGCTGCGCCCGAAGAGCGCGTAGATCAGGAAGATGACGGACAGCGTCGGCAGAGCCCAGCCGCTGAGCCTCCAGGAGGCGATCAGGACCAGGACGATCAGGATCGTGCCGTAGACGATATCGATGGTCTCACCCTCGAAACCGGTGGAAATGAAGACCGGATAGCGGATGAAAACATAGATGGGCATGGCGATCGAGATCAGAATGGCGATCCAGTCATACCAGGCGATCTTCTTCCGGCTGGATTTCTTGAAGGCCGGATAAAGGGCAAAGCCCAGCATGAGGATCATGCCGACGTGGATGGCATGGTGCTTGATGTTCACCATCTGCAGCAGGCGGATGCCGGAGGCATAGGCCAGATGGTAAAGGGTGAACAAGAGACAAAGCACGTAAACGGTCACGCGCAGCCACTTCTTTTCGAAAGTACGGGTGCGGGACTCTTTTTCGAACTTTTCGAGGACTTCTGCGCTTTTTTCAGCCCCGACGTTCGCGGCTTCTTCCGGAGCCTGATTTACTTTTTTAGTATTATCGGACACCTGTGAGATACCCCCTTACTGTAATAATTTCTCCTCGTATCCTGCTTGCGTCCGGCAGGCTTCGGAAGTCAAAGATCTCGGTCCCGTTCAGGCAGAGACCTTTCATGTACGTGGCAGATGTGGTCCAGGTGAAAACGGGAAAATAGCTGTTGATGTCTTCCATCCACACCATGCCGTCCTCTATCCGGGTCGGCACGTCCATTTCCGCCGGGATGCCTGCGCCGTAGCCTGCCACCGCTATGGCGTCCAGATTGAAACCGTTATCCGCCGTTACCGTGTAATACTCAAACCAGGGAATGTGCTCGAAGGAATGCTCGATCTCCAGGCTGAGCTTGTCACCGGTCCTGATGGGGGTGGAGAAGACCACCTTGTCATTGACCCGGTCGTAGAGCTGAAAGCGCTTTCCCCGGGGCACGAAAAAGCCCAGATAGAGGAAAAGGCCGGCGGCGATACCCAGGAGGATAAGTCCCGGGACGATTTTCTTGTTTTTCATGAGAGTTGCCGATAAAAGCGGGAAGGGCGGGAGGAGAATGTCCTCCCGCCTTCGTACGACAGTGTCAGCTTATTTGCTGAAACCGTGATCTTTCCAGAACTCTTCGGCACCGGGGTGCAGAGGCAGCTGGATGTCGCTGATGCCGAAGCTCATGTCGATGTTCTTGTCAGCGGCGTTGTGGGAAGCCTTGATGGTGGAGATGTTTTCGAAGATGCCTTCCAGCATGTCGTAAACCATCGCATTGCTCAGATCCTTGCGGACCAGCATGATGTTGTACACGAAAACGCCTTCAACGTCGGCTTTGTTGTTGTAGGTGTTGGCCGGGATCACGGACTTCGCATAGTAAGGATACTCGGAAACCAGTTTGTCGCGGCCGGCGCCGTCGATGGGAACCACCACCATGTTGTACTGGGTGCCCAGTTCCATGACGGTCGCATTCGGCAGACCGGAAGTCACGAACACGGCGTCGCACTGACCGTTCTTCATGTTGTCGATGGCTTCGCCGTATGCCAGGTAGTCGGGGGTGATGTCGTTGTAGGTGATGCCGTAGGCAGCCAGGATCATGCGGGCGTTGATCTCCACGCCGGAGTTCGCAGCGCCGACGCCGACACGCTTGCCGCGAAGGTCTTCAACGGACTTGATGCCGGTGCTCTCGGTGGTGACGAGCTGCACGTAGTTGGGCCACAGGCGCATCAGGGCAACCAGATCCTTAGCCGGTTCCTTGCCTTCATAGGCGCCGGTCGCGGTGTAGGCCTGCATGACGGCGTCCTGCATGGCGATCGCGATCTCGCAGTCCTTCTTCAGTATGTTCTGAATGTTGGTACCGGTCGCGTTGGTGGCCTCAGCAGAGGTCTTGTAGCCGTAGTTCTGCAGAGCGGTGGCGAAAGCGCCGCCGATCGGGAAGTAAATGCCCGAGGTAGGGCCGGTGCCGACGGTGATCAGTTCCTTGGCACGCTGTTCCTTGGTCAGGCCCTTGCCGCTGGAAGCCTCGGTGCTGGCGCCGGGAGCGGCAGAGCTCTTGGTATCGGAACCGCCGCAGGCAGTCAGGCCGATGACCATGACGATCACCATGAGTAAGGCAATCAGTTTCTTCATTTTTGTTCCTCCTTTAACAGAACCCCTGATGTTTCCGAGGGCTTTCCTGTTTTTTACGGCGTATATTTTACCAAATCACGAAAAGACTGTCAATTCCCGCGCGCGCGGAAACGACAGTCTTTTTTTATAATTCCTTTATAATTCCGCAATTTTCGCCGCGCCTTTTTTCCGGAGCCACATGAGGCAGAGCAAGGCGAGCGCCGCGGTAAGAACGGTGGCGGCGGCAAGGAAGACGGTCGGCTGCAGGGCGGATCCGGTCAGGAAGAAAAGTCCGATCAGCGCAGGACCGTAAAGCATCCCGATCAGAAGGTAGATGAATACCGCCGCGCTCTGCTTGATGGGAACGAGTTCGTTCGTCCAGTTAAGGTTCGCGTGCCGGATGCCGGTCAGCATGCCGAAGGCGGCGAAGAAGAGCGCCGCGAGTGCCGGAAGGACCATGATGAAAAACCATCCCGCGGCGTCCGGACGCAGGGCGATCCCGGCTGCGGCCGAGGCGAAAAGGACAGGCGGCAGGGTGAGCTTCAGCTGCAGCGCCATCTTTGCCCGGATGACGTCCTTAAGATCGACCGGCAGCGACTGCAGGATCCACAGCGATTTTCCTTCCAGCGAAACGGACGGGACTGCCTGATCGTTGAGGCCGGCAAGCGTGCAGAGCGCGCCGGCAAACAGCACGATCGCCGCGCCTGGATGCGCGCCGAAAACGGAACCCAGGATTGCCGAAGCATCCCTGCCTTTCACAAGCAGGGCAACGCCTGCAGCGACGGTGAAAACCGTTCCCAGGCCGCAGTTCAGCATGTAGTTCGCGCTTGAGGTGAAGCGTCCAAACTCCTTGCTTTCCAGCGCCTGCCGCACGCTCCGCTGCCTTACGGTCTTCTCACGGTAGCGGACCTTCGCGGTCTCGCCGGATGCTGCCGCGATCTTCATGAAGCTCCGGAGCAGGATGATCCAGACCAGGGCGCAGAGGGCAAATACGGCAGCCGCCGAAAGCAGCATCGGCAGCCATTTGCCCTCTCCCACTTCCCCGAAAGTCTTCAGGAAGCCAAGGCTCTTCTCGATCTTTCCGGCATAGCTGCCGATGTTCCCGAGGAAATCCTGGAGCCGCAGCATCATGCGGTAGTAGAACACGTAGTAGACGCCGATGAAGAGGAGGGCGAAGATCGTGGTAATGTAGCTCTTGTTCTTCAGTTTCACGCTGAGCCTGGCGATGCCGTAGCCGAGCAGGCACGACAGTGCGAGGACGATCGCGCTCACAAGGAGCACGAAGAGGAGGCCGCCGGCGATCTCTCCGGGTCCGGGCTTTTTCGCGATCCAGTAGGCGATCGCCGCAGGCAGGGCAACGAGCCCGGAAAACAGCAGGCCCATCAGATAAACGGTAAAGAGGCGCGAAGCCACAATGGTCCGGACCGGGATCGGCAGGGAAAGGAGGAAGTCGTTATCCTTAGCCAGATACAGGCCCGCGTAGGTGGAAAAAACGCTCCCGAGCGCCCCGATGAAGATCGCGAGCAGGCCCATCAGTGCAAAATACAGCCAGCCAAGGCCTGCCTCCGTCAGCGGCCTGCAGATCCCGTTTGCCATGGAGAAAAATGCACCGCCGAGAAACACGGCCATGATCAGCGCGAAGAGCCCGATCATGGCGGCCGACGCGCCTTTGGAGCGCGCCTTGTTCTTCCGCGTGTCGTAGAGGTAGCTGCGGAAGATCTCCGACAGCTGCTTTTTGATCAGTAAGCCCAGCATTTATTTTTCCTCCAGTTCCAGGAAGACCTCCTCAAGGGAATCGTCGCCCTTGACCTCTTCCATGGTGCCGGAACGGATGAGGCGCCCGTTCTTGATGATCGCCACCTTGTCGCAGAGCTTTTCCGCCACTTCCAGCACGTGCGTGGAGAAGAAAATGGCACCGCCGCGGTCGCAGAGCTCGCGCATCATCTGCTTCAGGAGATGCGAAGCCGTCGGGTCGAGGCCGACGAAGGGCTCGTCCATGAGGATCAGGCGCGGCTCGTGCAGAAACGCGCTGATCACGGCCAGTTTCTGCTTCATGCCGTGGGAATAGGAGGCGATGGGCTGCGCAAGGTCCGCCGTCAGCTTGAAGCGTTCCGCCAGGTCGCGGATCCTCTCCTGCCGGACGTCCGGCGCGACGCCGAACACGTCGCCGATGAAATTCAGATACTTGATCCCGCTCATGAAATCGTAGAGGTCGGGATTGTCCGGGATGTAGGCAAGGCGGCGCTTCGCCTCCAGCGGATCATCCTTAACCGAAACGCCGTCGATGAAGATCTCTCCCTCGTCAAAGTTCAGGATACCGACCGCCGATTTCAGGGTCGTGGTCTTGCCCGCGCCGTTGTGGCCGATGAAGCCGTAGATCTCGCC
>CACWLA010000041.1 GCA_902761665.1 uncultured Lachnospiraceae bacterium
CTGCTGATCCTGATCGGCATCATCGTCGGCGGCAGGATGTTCGGTGTTGTCGGCATCCTTCTTGCGATCCCCGCAGTGGCCATCCTGGACATGATGTATAAGGATTTCTTCATTACGAAACTGGAAGCGCGGAAAAAAGCGCGGGAAGAAGCCGCATCGCAGAAACCTCCGGAAACGCCGCAGGAATAAGCGGAGAGGAACAGACAAAGAGAAGGACGGACTTTCGGGTCCGTCCTTTTTTTGCGGCAGAAGAGGAGTCAGAGGAAAAGATCCGGCTCGGCGCGTCTTGCATAGCCGAGTTCCAGTTCGGTGCGGTGATAGACATAGCCGGGATCGTCAAAGAAACGTGCGCCCGTGGGGCAGCCTTTTTCACAGGCGCCGCACTTGATGCAGATCCCGGTGTACTGCGTGATGTCGGAAGGATCGATCGAACCCATGGGACAGACGGCGGCACAGTGCCCGCAGCGGATGCATTTTTCCGGGTCGACCTTCGGCTTGACCTTCAGGATGTTGACGGGAACGCCCGCCCGGTCGCGGGGCGTATAGTACGGACGGATCGGATCGTTCCCCTTGACGGTGACGGGATGGGGGATGTCGGGCTCGCAGATCCGGTACTTATTGAGGGCGCCGGCAGCGAAAATGTCGGCGATCCGGAGATCTTCGTCATCCGGACGTCCGGCAGCGAGTACGCGGGAGAAGGAATGCTCACCGATGAAGGCGGCAGCAGCGAAGGTGCGGAAACCGTTTTCTTCGAGGATGTTCCGCAGTTCGATCAGGCCGTCATCGTAGTTGCGGTTGCCGTAGAGGACGACCGGGACGGCAGGCGTTCCTTCCGCCTTCACCGTCGCCAGAAACTTAAGCAGCACGTTCGGTACCCGGCCGGCATAGACAGGTACGCCGAAGACGACGATCTCGTCAGCAGCAAAGCGCGGCGCTTCGGTACGTCCCTGCGGCAGCGTAAAATCGGTATCGATGCGGGAAAAACCTCCCAGCTCGGCCATTTGGTCGGCGATCCTGGTAACGATCTTTTTCGTGGTGCCGGTGGCACTGAAATACATCGCTCTCACAGCAGTCATGATGAATTCCGGGATATTTCGGGAAGCCGAAACATCATTGTCCTTTCGTTTTTATCAGAGGGGCGCGAGGCGTCCGGCATATCAGAGGAGAAGAGCAAGCAGCAGGCAGACGGCAGCCAGCAGGATATCGGTCAGGAGCACGCAGACATCCTGCTCCTCCTTGTCCAGGTCATCGAATTTGACGATATCGTCGTCGATATGGTCGGCAATGTCGCTCGTGAGGAAAGCGGGATCGATCCGTTTAAGCCGCGGCAGTTTGAAATGCGGGATCTTCATGCCGTCAAGACGCAGCCAGGCAATGACGGCGCCCAAAAGGAACAGTATGGCCAGGATCAGAGCCAGATTGGAGAAGCGGGCGAGCGGCCAGCCTTCGGGTGCAAAAAAGTGAACGAGCTCAGCCGCGAACAGCGCCAGTACGGCGCGCGTAAAGATTTTATAGATCAGCGGGCGGATCATGTTCCGGTCCACATGTTCTTTCAGCCAACGGATCATGTGCATTTCCTCCGAATTGAGTCTAAGAAGATTATAGCACGTTCCCTGAGAACCCACAAGATACAGCTGCTTTCAGTGGCTTTTTCCTTATATCATGACGCAAAAAGCATATTCTGACGAACTTATGCGGTATTTCAAGTGCAAACAGGTTGACACGGCATCTGACAGATAGTATAATTACTCGCAATTCATCACTATAACGCGTTTTCTCATTTGGGAAAATGAAGAAGAAGGAGGAAGAATGATGAAAAAGACATTAGCGATCCTGCTTGTGCTCGCAATGGTCCTTTCGCTTGCTGCCTGCGGCGGAAACCCGGCCAAGTCGACGGAAGCCCCTCAGTCGAGCACCGCGGCTCCTCAGTCGAGCACTGCTGCTCCTCAGGAAAGCACTGCTGCTCCTCAGGAAAGCACCGCTGCCCCTCAGGAAAGCACTGCTGCTCCTGAACCGGCTGTCGAAGAGCTGAAGAACCTGAACACTTACGAGACCAAGGCCCGTGAGCTGGAGACCTGGAATATTCACTATTCTCAGGCCGCGGCCGACCTGAACGTGCTGTGCAACCTGATCGACGGTCTGCTGACCAACGACAACCACGGCAACCTGAAGGCGAACGCTGCGAAGAGCTATGAAAGCCCTGACGGCGGCAAGACCTGGGTGTTCACGCTGAACGATGGCATGACCTGGTTCAACAAGGACGGCGAAGAACAGGCTGACGTGCTCGCCTCTGACTGGGCTACCGGCCTTGAATGGGTGCTGAACTATGCCAAGAACGATTCGTACAACGTCTCCATGCCCGCCGAAATGATCGCCGGCGCGAATGACTACTACGAATACACCATGAAGCTGACCGAGACCGAAGGCGCTGATGCTGCGAAGGCCCTGACTGCCGAAGAAGGCAGCAAGTTCGCTGAAATGGTCGGCATCGAAGTCGACGATGAAGCCGGCACCATCACCTACACCCTGGTTGACGCTCTGCCTTATTTCCCTTCCGTCGCCACCTACAACTGCCTGTATCCTCTGTCTGCTGACCTGATCGAAGAACTGGGCGTTGATGGCTACCGTGACGTGACCTGGGAAAACATGTGGTACAGCGGAGCCTACACCGTGACCTATTTCGTTTCCCAGAACCAGAAAGTGCTCACCAAGAGCCCGAACTACTGGAACGATGCCAACTGCAAGCGCTTCGACACCGTCACTGTTAAGATGGTCGACTCCGCTTCCGTCGCCTTCCAGCTGTTCAAGAACGGCGAGATCGATCACGTGTCCCTGGACCAGGCTACCCTGCAGGGTATCTACAACGGAACCAGCGATGCCGAACTGAAGGCCAATCTGGTTGAATCCCGCCCGACCAAGTACTCCTACCAGATGCACCTGGTATACAGCAAGAATCTTGAAGACGGCGAAACTCCGGATGACAACTGGAACAAGGCCGTTGCCAACGAGAACTTCCGCAAGAGCCTGTACTACGGTCTTGATCTGACCCCGTACTTCGCCCGCACCAACGCCATCAACCCTCTGTCCTGCCAGAACTTCGTCTACACCGGCAACGGCGTTGCCTTCACTTCTGACGGCACCGATTACACCTCCCTGGTCCTGAAAGAACTCGGCATGCAGTATGATTCCAGCAAGTATACCCGTGTCGATGCCGCAAAGGCTGCTGAGTTCAAGGCCAAGGCCATCGAAGAGCTGACCGCCAAGGGTGTCACCTTCCCGGTCACCATTGACTACTACATCTCCGGTTCTTCCGACGTTGCCGCTCAGACCGCCAAGGTCCTTGAGCAGGTCTTCGCCGACGGCCTGGGCAGCGACTATGTCGTGCTTAAGACCAACACCTACGTTTCCTCTCTGGCCAATGAAGTCCGTAAGCCCCGCAAGGCTTCCTTCTTCATCAACGGCTGGGGCGCTGACTTCGCCGACCCGATCAACTTCCTGGGTCAGGAAACCTACAATGATGAGCAGGCCTACTACTCCAACGCGTACAGCAACTGCAACGACAACGACGATCCTGATCTGATCGCGGCTTACCAGGAGTTCACTGACCTTGTTGTCAAGGCCAAGGCCATCACCAACGACATGGATGCCCGCTATGCTGCCTTTGCCAAGGCTGAAGCCTGCTTCCTTGAACACGCTCTGGTCATCCCTTGCTCCTACGAAGTCGGTTGGGAGCTGACCAAGATCAACAACTACTCCAAGGTGTACAGCATGTACGGCATGCAGGCCTATCGCTATGTGGATTGGGAGACCAGCACGGTTCCTTATACCACCGAGCAGATGGATGCCTTTGCCGCTGCTTACGCTGCTGAGTAAAGCACTCAATATCCGGTAAATGCCGGGTAAGGCTTTCGCGTTCCTCATGAAGAAACGCGATAAGGCCTGAACGACACTTCCGGGGCAGCCCCTCTCTGGACTGTCCCGGAAGTTTTCATTAAAAGATGACAATTATCTGTGTGCAATATCGATAGAAAACGGAGAGAAGTACATGGTAAAATATATCATAAAACGCATATTTCAATCGATACTGGTAATCCTGCTGGTCGTTTGCGTGGTCTTTACCCTGCTGCGACTCATGCCGAGCGATTATTTCTTTACCGAAGATGAACTCATGAAATTCACCGAGACGCAGAAGTACGCGAAGCTTGAGCGTCTGGGCTTGATGAAGCTGTGCCCGGACTGCGGAGGAACGGGTCTGGTGAACGACGAGGCCTGCCATACCTGCCGGGAAAATGAGGTCGCGGTCAAGGGTACGGGTTATGTGAACCGGTCCATTCTGGCCCAGCTGGGCGATTTCTTCGGCGACATGCTGCAGGTACGGGTGTTCAATGCCAAGGGCAAGGAGGTCAAATCCATCGAACCCATGTCGTTGATCAAATACCTGTCCGAGAAGTCGAAGACAGGGGAAAACCCCTTCGGTGAACTGAAAGAAGGCTACTACACGAAGGTGATGTTCAACCTGGGGAAGAGCATCCGACTGGAGAAGAACCAGTACGTCACCGATGTGATTGCATCGAAGATGTCCGTTTCCATGGAGATCGGCCTGCTTTCGCTTGCCGTCTCGCTGGTCTTAGGCGTCGTTCTGGGCGTGCTGCAGGCTGTTTATAAGGATAAACTTTTTGATCACATCGGAATGGGCTTTACGGTCGTCGTGCAGGCACTGCCGAAGCTCGTGATGTATACGGTCATCATGATCGTCGGGGCGTCGCTGTTAAACCTTCCTCTGCGATACGACGCCACTGCGGCGAAGCCATGGCTGACCAAGGTGCTGCCCGTCATCTGCCTGTCCATCGGCTCCATTGCCGGTTACATGCTCTGGACACGCCGCTACATGGTGGACGAGCTGAACAAGGATTACATCCGTCTGGCGAAGCTGAAAGGCCTCAGCGACCGGAAGGTGATGTTCCGCCACGTGCTGAAGAACGCCTTCGTGCCGCTTGCGCAGTATCTGCCGTATTCCGTTTTGCTCACGGTCGGTGGTTCCCTTCTGGTGGAGCGCTTCTTCGCCGTGCCCGGCATGGGTCCCGAACTGACCACGGCCATCAGCCGCTATGACCTGAACCTGGTCCAGGGCATCGTGATGCTGTATGCGACCATGGGTATTTTCGGCGTGTTCCTGGGCGACCTGCTCATGACGATAATCGATCCGAGAATCAAACTGATCGGAAAGGGGGATGTGCGCTGATGAATAAACAGGAACATCAGAAAACCGTTCAGGAAGCTGAAGCGCCGGTCGTCAACAAGACGGTCGACTTCGGCAAGGTGGATACCGATCCCGAGCGCACCCGTCCCATGGGCCGGGAATATCTGAAATCCCGCAGCCAGATGCCGGAAGAGCAGCTTTTTGCCTTTGCGGAATACAACGCGCAGGAAGCGGAGAAGATCGGCTATTCAAATTATTCCTACTGGAAGAGCGTATGGGCGAACTTCCTGAAAAATAAGCTCGCCGTGATACTGGGCATCTCCTTCCTCCTCATGTTTGTTTTTACTTTCATCGCCAGCGCGATCGGAAAGTACGACATCTACATGGCGCCCGATCCGATGAACCGCATGTACATCCCGCCGAACAAGGAATTCTGGTTCGGCACCAACGCCATCGGTCAGGACTACTGGGCCCAGGTGTGGTATGCCACCCGCGCCTCGATCCTGCTGGCCGTGCTGGTCTCCATCGGCCAGATCACCCTGGGCGTGATCATCGGCCTCGTGTGGGGGTATGTCCGCAAGCTTGACCGTTTCTTCACGGAACTGTACAACCTGATCGACAACGTGCCGACCATCATTTACATGACCCTGATCGCGCTGATGGTGGGCAAGACCATGCTGACCATGGGGGTTGCCATGATCGCCTTCGGCTGGCTGGCCACCGCCCGGAACGTCAGAAACCTGGTCTTTATGTACCGCGACCGCGAATATAACCTCGCTTCGCGCTGTCTGGGCACGAAGCTGGGACGCATCCTGTCCCGGAACATCTTCCCGTATCTGGTCAGCGTGATCATCCTTCGTCTGGCATTGGCTATTCCCCAGACCATCGCGTACGAGGTCACCCTTACCTACCTGGGACTGATGGATATCATGGTCCCCTCGCTCGGCAACCTGCTGTCCGCGGCCAGCGCGGTTTTCCCGCGTGCGGCTTACACGCTGTGGTTCCCGGCGGCCATCGTGTCCTTCATCTCCATCACCTTCTACCTGGTGGGCAACGCGTTCTCCGACGCGTGTGACCCCCGGAACCATGTGTAAAGGAGGGCGCGAAAATGAATGAAGCTGTCAACAAGCTGAATTCCGTTGATTTCAGCGAACGCGCCAAAAAGATCCTGGCACAGGAACCGATCCTTTCCGCACGGGACGTGGAAGTGACCTTCTCCTTGCGCGGCAAGATGCTGACGGCCATCCGCCGGACTTCTCTGGATCTGTATGAAGGCGAGACCCTGGCCATCGTGGGCGAATCCGGCAGCGGCAAGAGCGTGTTCACCAAGTGCTTCGTCGGCATGCTGGACAAGAACGGCAAAATCACCAACGGCTCCATCATGTATGAGGGAGAGGACCTGGCCAAATACAAAGAGAAAGACTGGCTGAAGATACGCGGCAAGAAGATCGCCATGGTCACGCAGGACCCGATGACCAGCCTGAACCCCCTGAAAACCATCGGCTTTCAGATCCAGGAGTGCGTGGAACTGCACCAGGGCCTCAAGGGCAGGGAAGCCAGGGAAGAGGTCTACCGCATCCTGGAAGCGGTGGGCATTCCCGATCCGAAGCGCCGCTACAAACAGTATCCGCACGAGTTCTCCGGCGGCATGCGCCAGCGCGTGGTCATTGCCATCGCCGTGGCCTGCCGTCCGCAGATCCTGATCTGCGACGAGCCGACGACCGCTCTTGACGTGACCATTCAGGCCCAGATCCTGGACCTGATCCGCCGCCTGCAGAAAGAGCAGAACATGACCATCATTTACATCACCCACGACCTGGGCGTCGTTGCCAACGTGGCGGACCGGGTGGCGGTGATGTACGGCGGCCAGATCATAGAGATCGGCATGGCCAACGAAGTGTTCTTCAACCCGCAGCACCCCTATACCTGGGCCTTGCTTTCCGCACTGCCTCAGCTGGGCGTGAAAGGTGAAAAACTGCCGGCCATCGACGGTACGCCGCCCAGCTTGTTCAATAAGATCGAAGGTGATGCCTTTGCCCCGCGCAACAAGCATGCCCTGAACATCGATTTCCTGGAAGAACCGCCCACGTATGAGGTCACGGGCACGCATACCGTCAAATCCTGGTTGCACGATCCCCGTGCCCCCAAGGTGGAACAGCCTCTGGCCATCCAGCGCCTTTCGGAAATGAATCTGACCAGCAAGGGCACCGATCCGAACGCCTATCATCCGCATCTGGATCCCAACAGGGAGACGCTGGTCGAGGTGAAGAACCTGCAGGTCACCTTCGGCACAGGCCGGAGGAAATTCGTGGCTGTGGATGATGTAAACTTTGAGATCTACAAGGGCGAAACCTTTGCTCTTGTGGGCGAAAGCGGAAGCGGCAAGACCACCATCGGCCGTGCCATCGTCCGTATCAACCCCGTCACGAGCGGCGAGGTGCTGTTCAAGGGCGAGCGGATCAGCGGCAGGATCAGCAAGGAAATGGATACCAAGGTGATCCGTTCCATGCAGATGATCTTCCAGGATCCCATGGCCTCCCTGAACGAGCGCGCCAAGGTCGACTATATCGTTTCCGAAGGCCTCATCAATTATCATCTGTACAAGGATGATCACGATCGTCAGGACAAGGTGCGGAAGGCACTGCAGGAAGTCGGCCTTCTGACCGAGTTCTCAAGCCGTTTCCCTCACGAATTCTCCGGCGGCCAGCGTCAACGTATCGGCATAGCCCGAAGCCTGATCATGGAACCGGAATTCATCGTGGCGGACGAGCCCATCTCTGCACTTGACGTTTCCATCCGGGCACAGGTGCTGAACCTGCTGAATGACCTGAAGAAGAGCCGCGGGCTTACCTACCTCTTCATCGCTCATGACCTGAGCGTAGTGCGCTTCATTTCGGACCGCATTGCCGTCATTCACAAAGGACGCATCGTTGAACTGGCGGAAGCGGAAGAGCTGTTTGCCCACCCGCTGCACCCTTACACGAAGGCTCTGCTTTCAGCGGTGCCCAATCCCAATCCTTATCTGGAACGGGCCAAGAAACTGCTGGTCTACGATCCCAGTATCCATCACTATGAGAAGGAAGGCCCCAAGTGGGTCGAGATCCTGCCCGGCCATTTCGTCTACGGCAATACGCCTGAGATCGACGGCTACAGGAAGGAACTGGGGCAGTAAGAGAATACTGCGGACAAAAAGATCCGGCGGAGAAACCAAACACAAAACTTTGGTTTCCCGCCGGATCCTTGTATGCCGGATCGGCTGCTGCGATCAGTTCCTTTTTCGGAACAGAACGAATTTTTCGAGAGGAAAGAGGACCAGCATTTGGACGAGTCCGGCGGCCATTGCGGCGACCGTGCGGCCGAGAGCGGCAAGAGAGGTGCCCTGAAGCCTGCCGAATAAAAAGCCCTGAAGCCAGGTGGAGAAGAGGATAAGGAGGCAGAGGATCACCAGATAGGCAATCAGCCCTGCACGGGTCCCTTTCCCGCGGAACGTGGCTTTCATGTTCATGAAATACCCGTAGATGTTGGCAATGAAATTGGAAAGAAAGAACGGCAGGACATAGCCCCAGGTCACGACACCGTCCACCACATATTTTGAAGGTCCGTCAAAAAGTGCAGCTGGGTCGAAAACGTGCCGCAGAAACAGAGGAAGCATATCCGTAACGCCGTCAAAGACCAGCGGGAGCAGGTTGGCAAGCAGCAGCTGCAGCAGTGATATGCTGAGGCTTACCAGGTTGAATTTTGACGAACTGCCACAGGGCGCTGTCGCCGAAACGCATATCGATCTTTTTCAGAAAACCCATGGCCGTGCTCTTTCTCCTTCCCGGATCTTTCTGTATCATACCATATTCTTATCAGATTTTCTCCATGAATTTACAGGGTCATGATCCGCTCCGCAGGGCTTCTCCGATGCCGTCCGGCGGCTCTTTTTGCTTGCGGAAGACCGGGTGCCGTAGTATAATTGTTCCAAATGCACAGCCGGCAGAACGCCATGCCGGGAAAGGAGCCGCATGCTTTCGGAAGAGAGGATCGCACTGGAAGAACTCAGAAAGACCATACGGGAGGAGACGGAGCGCCGCGGGCATCCGCTGACGGCCTGCGTGGTCACTTTCGGCTGCCAGATGAACGAGCGGGACTCCGAAAAACTGCGAGGCATACTTCTTGCGGCAGGCTTTGAAGGCTCGGACAGCGAAGAAGCGGACATCGTCATTTTCAACACCTGCACGGTGCGCGAAAACGCGAATACGCGCCTGTACGGCCACCTCGGGCACCTCAACAGCATGAAGCGTGAGCATCCGGACAAGATCATCGGGATCTGCGGCTGCATGATGCAGGAAAAGGACGAGGTCGAGAAGATCCGGACGAAATACCGCTTTGTGGACATCGTCTTCGGAACCTACAACATCTACCGGCTGGCGGCGGTCCTGAATGAGCGGATGGTGAGCGGAAAGCGCGTGATTGAAGTCTGGGATAAGGAAAAGGGCATCGTTGAGGACCTGCCGGTAAAGCGGGACGTTCCCTGGAAATCGGGTGTCAACATCATGTTCGGCTGCAACAATTTCTGCTCCTACTGCATCGTGCCCTACGTGCGCGGCCGGGAGCGAAGCCGCGAGCCGAAAGACATCCTCCGAGAGGTCGAAAGCCTGGCAAAAGACGGCGTGATCGAGGTCATGCTGCTCGGCCAGAACGTCAACTCCTACGGAAAGACGCTTGACGTGCCGATGAGCTTTGCCGAACTGCTTGAAGCAGTTTGCAGGGTCCCCGGCATCGAAAGAGTGCGCTTCATGACTTCCCACCCGAAAGATCTTTCGGATGAGCTGATCGCAGTAATGGCGCGGAATCCGAAGGTCTGCCGGCATCTGCATCTGCCCCTTCAGAGCGGTTCAAGCCGCATCCTGAATGCGATGAACCGCAGGTATGACAAGGAAGGATATCTGGCTCTCACGGAACGTATCCGTGCGGCAATGCCCGACATTTCCCTGACGACGGACAAACGCTCGACGTGGTGCGCCGCGTCCGCTTCGACAGTGCGTTCACCTTCATCTACAGCCCGCGGACCGGCACACCGGCAGCTTCCATGCCGGACCAGGTGCCGCAGGAAATCATTAAGGAACGTTTCTCAAGGCTCCTTGACCTCGTACAGACGATCGGTTCGAAGCAGAGCCTTCGGGACGTCGGCCGGACCATGCCGGCACTTGTCGAAGGTATTGATCTTGAAACGCCGGGGCGTGTTACGGGTCGGCTCAGCAACAACGTCTGCGTGCATTTTGAAGGGGACGAAAGCCTGATCGGAACCATCGTGAATGTTCGGCTGGATCAGGCACACGGTTTTTACTACATCGGAACGGCGGTACTTTGACCGCTGCGCCGCAAACATACGGTACGAAAGAGGTTAACGCATGGTTTCACCCATGATGCAGATCTATCTGGATACGAAGGAGAAATACAAGGACTGTATTCTCTTTTACCGTCTCGGGGACTTCTACGAGATGTTCTTTGACGATGCCCTGACGGCCTCACGGGAGCTGGAACTCACGCTGACCGGAAAGGACTGCGGCATGGAGGAGCGCGCGCCGATGTGCGGCATTCCCTGGCACGCCGCGGACATCTACATCGACAAACTCGTGAAAAAGGGCTACAAGGTTGCGATCGCCGAGCAGCTTGAGGATCCGAAAAAGGCAAAGGGAATCGTGAAACGTGACGTGATCCGCGTAGTCACGCCGGGAACGAATATCAGTGCTGCGGCGCTGGAAGAGACCAAGAACAATTACCTGATGAGCGCAGCAGCCATGGACCGCAGCTTCGGCCTGGCGGTGACTGACGTTTCCACCGGTGAATTCTTCGTGACGGAGGTGAACGGGACCGGCGCGCTCATGGACGAGATCAGCAAGTACGGGCCCTCAGAGATCGTCTGCAACGACGCCTTCCTCATCAGCGGTGCGGATACCGAAGAGATCACCGGACGGCTCGGCGCCGTCCTGAACAGCCTGCCCGGAAAGCATTATCAGGAATCTGCTTCGAATCAGGTCCTGAAAGAGCATTTCAAGGTCGCGAGCATTGAAGCGCTTGGACTGAAGGATTATCCCGCCGGCGCGGAAGCGGCAGGTGCGCTTCTTTTGTATCTGCAGGAAACGCAGAAGAACAGCCTGCAGCACATCACGGCCGTCAAATGCTACCGCCCGGGCAACTACATGCTGATCGACAGCGCGACCAGACGAAACCTAGAACTGGTCGAGACCATGCGGGACAAGAACAAACGCGGGTCGCTGCTTGGCATCCTTGATAAGACAAGCACGGCGATGGGGGCAAGGCGCCTTCGGAGCTTCATTGAACAGCCTCTGCTGGACAGAAACATGATCGTGGCACGGCAGGACGCCGTGGAAGACCTTTGCCGGAACCTCATGGACAGAGAGGAACTGCGCGAGTATCTCGGACCCATCTACGACCTGGAGCGCCTGATCGGGCGGGTTGCCTTCGGAACAGCCGGACCGCGCGACCTGATCGCGCTGAAGATCTCGCTGAAAATGCTGCCGGCCCTGAAGCAGACGCTCGGACTTTTCTCCGCTTACCTCCTTAAGGAACTGAATGACGATATCGACCCGCTGGAGGACATTGCCTCCCTGCTGGAGGCTTCGATCGAAGACGATCCGCCCCTTTCCCCGAAGGAAGGCGGCGTGATCAAGGCCGGATACAGTGAGGAGATCGACCGCCTGAAATCGGCTTCCACGGAAGGAAAGAACTGGCTGCTGTCCCTGGAACAGGAAGAACGCGAACGCACCGGCATCAAGACGCTGCGGGTCAAGTTCAACCGGGTCTTCGGTTACTGCATCGAGGTGACGAACTCCTTTAAGGACATGGTCCCTGAGGACTATATCCGCAAGCAGACCCTGGTCGGCGCGGAGCGCTATACCACGCAGAAACTGAAGGATCTGGAAAGCACGATCCTCGGTGCTGAGGAACGGAGCGTTGCGCTGCAGTACGATCTGTTCTGTGAGATCAGAAGCACCGTTGCCGCCGAGATGCTGCGCCTGAAGCGGACGGCTGAAGCCGTGGCGACTCTAGACGCCCTCGTGAGCCTCGCTCTGGTCGCCGACCGGAACCGCTACGTCCGTCCAAAGATCAATGAGAAAGGCCTGATCGACATCCGCGGCGGACGGCATCCTGTCGTGGAAAAGATGCTGCAGGGCGAAGCGTTCATCGCGAACGATACGCTTCTAGACGGCAGCGGAAACCGCTGCTGCATCATCACCGGTCCGAACATGGCCGGCAAATCCACCTACATGCGCCAGACGGCGCTGATCGTGCTGATGGCGCAGATCGGCTCCTTCGTGCCGGCAGAGAGCGCAGATATCGGCCTGGTCGACCGGATCTTCACCCGCGTCGGCGCGGCGGATGACCTGGCGGCGGGGCAGTCCACCTTCATGGTTGAAATGACAGAAGTTGCCAATATCCTGCGCAATGCGACGAAGCGGAGCCTGATCATCCTGGATGAGATCGGCCGCGGGACAAGCACTTTCGACGGCCTCGCGATCGCCTGGGCGGTCGTGGAGCACGTATCCGACCCGAAACTGCTCGGCGCGAAGACACTTTTCGCGACACATTATCACGAACTGACCGAACTGGAGGGGAGCCTGCAGGGCGTCCGCAACTACTGTGTTTCAGTCAAGGAACAGGGCGAGAACATCATATTCCTTCGGAAGATCATTCCCGGCGGCGCCGACAGGAGCTACGGCATACAGGTCGCAAGACTGGCCGGTGTTCCCGAAAGCGTACTGAAACGCGCAAGGGAACTGGTCGACGAACTGTCCGACGCGGACATCACGGCGCGGGCGAAGGAGATCGCGAAGACGGAAGGAAAGACCGCAAAGGCGAAGACTGTGAAACGCCCGGACGAAGTCGACCGCGGCCAGATGAGCCTCTTTGGCGCGGTCACGGACGATGCGGTCGTCGAAGAGATCAAGAACCTGCCGCTGGAAACGATGTCGCCCATCGAAGCCCTGACGACGCTGTACCGCCTGCAGAACGACCTGCGGAACCGGATCTGACATACATTCACTGAAAAAGAAAGAGGAGAAAACGACATGAGCAGCAAACTTCAGGAAATGCTGGATTTCATCCACGAAAGCCCCGTGTGCTTTCTGGCTGCCGAAAATGTAAAAAAGAGGCTGCTGGAAGCAGGATATGCCGAATTGACCGATCTGGACGGCATCAAGGCCGGCGGTAAGTATTTCATGACCCGCAACAACTCAGCGGTGATCGCTTTCCGCGTGCCGAAAGGAAAAGCAAAGGGATTCGTGATCTCTGCGGCGCATTCGGATTCTCCCTGCCTGAAGATCCGCAACAAGGCTGAACTGGACGGCCTGTATGTCAGGCTGGATGCGGAGCGCTACGGCGGCATGATCAACGCGAGCTGGGTCGATCGGCCGCTTTCCGTTGCCGGCCGCGTAACGGTCCGCACGAAAAAAGGTGTTGCGATACGCCTCGTCGACCTGAAGAAGGACATGGCCGTGATCCCGAACGTGGCCATCCATATGAACCGCGGAATGAACGATTCGGTCAAGTACGACCCTTCGAAGGATCTTGTCGCGGTCTACGGCGAAGCCGAAAACAAGGGGAAATTCTTTGAAGAGATCGCCGAAGCAGCCGGCTGCAGGCCGGAGGACATCATCAGCTCCGATCTATATCTTTACAATAACCAGCCCGGGACCGTATGGGGACCCGCGGGTGAATATGTTTCATCCCCCCGCCTGGATGACCTGGCCTGCGTCTTTGCCTGCACGGAAGCCTTCCTGACGGCGAAAAAGACCGACCGCATCCCGGTCCTCTGCGTCTTTGACAATGAGGAGATCGGTTCAGGCACGAAGCAGGGCGCCGGCTCGGATTTCCTGCCGCGCATCCTTCTCGGCATCAGCCGCGGGCTCGGCCTTTCCGAAAATGCTCATTACGCACTGCTGGACAATTCCTTCTTCCTGTCCTGCGACAACGGCCATGCGAAGCACCCGAACCATCCGGAGATGGCCGATGCGAACGAGTATCCCGTTCTTAACGGCGGCATCGTGATCAAGCATTCGCCCCGCTACGCGACCGACAGCGTATCCTGCGCCGTGTTTACCGAGATCTGTACCCGCGCTGGCGTAAAACTGCAGAGCTATGCGAACCGGCCCGATATTGCCGGCGGCGGCACGCTCGGCCTGATCGCCGACACGAAGACCCCGGTCTATACCGTGGACATCGGCATCGGCCAGCTGGCCATGCATTCCTGCTTCGAGACGATGGGAAGCCGCGACCTGGACAATTTCATTCTCGGCGTTAAGGCTTCCTATGAGGCAAAACCTGATTTCACTTCCGAAGGAGTCGATTTATAAATGGCAAAGATCCATGTACTGGATGACCAGACGATAGACCAGATCGCGGCCGGCGAGGTGATCGAACGGCCTGTTTCGGTCGTCAAGGAACTCGTCGAAAATGCACTGGATGCAGGCGCGACGGCCGTAGAGGTGGAGATCCGCGGCGGCGGGATCGAGCTGATCCGCGTAAGCGACAACGGCAGCGGCATTCCTGCGGAGGACGTACCGACGGCTTTTGCGCGGCACGCGACAAGCAAGATCAGCGACGCGGACGATCTGTTTGCCCTGCATTCGCTCGGTTTCCGCGGTGAAGCCCTTTCCAGCATCGCTTCGGTAGCCCGCGTTGAACTGATCACCAGGACCGAAGAGGAAGAAAGCGGCTGCCGCTATATCATCGAAGGCGGCGCCGTGCTGAGCGAAGAAGCGGCGCCGGCGCCCGTCGGCACCACCTTCATCGTGCGCGACCTCTTTTTCAATACCCCGGTGCGGCGCAAATTCCTGAAGTCCGCGCAGACGGAAACGTCCTACGTCGCGACGCTGATGGAACAGCTCTGCCTTTCCCGGGCAGGCGTTTCCATGAGCCTGATCGCAGACGGGAGGACGAAACTCCGCGTCAGCGGATCCTATCAGATGAAAGACGTCCTGTTCACGCTCTACGGCCGCGAGACGGCGGAAATGATGCGCCCGCTTGATTATGAAGAGAAGGGTATTCGCGTCTTCGGCTATGTCGGTCTGCCGACGCTGTGCCGCGGCAACCGCAGCATGGAACTCACTTTCGTGAACGGCCGCTTCATCAAGAGCCCGCTCCTCATGCGGGCGATCGAACAGGCTTACCACGGCCTGACGATGCAGCATAAGTTCCCTGTCGCCGTGCTTCAGATCAACATGGATGCCTCCCTCCTTGACGTGAACGTCCATCCGACGAAGATGGAAGTCCGGTTCCGGCAGGAAAAAGAGATCTTCGACGTGATCTATCACGCGATCCGCGAGACTCTTTTCGCAAAAGACCTGATGCCCGAGGTAAAGGCAGAAGAGAAAGCCGAAAAGAAGCCAGATGCGCCGGGAGCAGCGGATGTGCCGAAGAAGGCAGAGAATAAGCCGGAAGAAGGAAACAGGGCTGCAGAAACGTCCGAAGCCTCGAATAAAGCGGAAGAAACGGCGTCAGCCGATCCCGAAAAGAGCGGCATTGCCAGGGTGAAGGAACGCGTGATCGAGGAAGCGGAACGTGCCGCAGCAGCGGAAAGCCTGAAAACTTCGCCGGAAAGACCTCTTTCCGCGGAACCGTCAGTGGCTGCAGGTGTACGCCCTGCGGAGCCGATCCGCGATGACCGGAGCCTTTACCATGAAGAACTGGACCGCCGTCTTCTGGAACAGCTCCTCCGCGAGGATACGGCATATCCCGTCCGGACCGGAGTCCCCGTTCCGGAACCGGAAAACCGTATTCTGGAAGCCACGCAGAAGGCTGCAGATTTCCGTCTGATCGGACAGGTCTTTGAGACCTACTGGCTCATGGAATACGAGGGCTGGCTGCTGATCGCCGACCAGCACGCCGTGCACGAAAAGATCCTGTTCGAGCGGACGATGAAGTCTCTGGAGACCCGTTCCGTGACCGTACAGCAGCTGTATCCGCCCATGCTCCTTACCCTGAACGCCGCACAGCAGCTCGCATATTCGCAGTTCGCAGACAGTTTTGCAAAACTTGGTTTTGAGATCGAAGCGCTCGGCGGACGCGAGATCGCAGTCAGCGGCATTCCCGACAATCTTTTCGGCCTCGACCAGCAGGATCTGTTTCTGGAGATGCTGGACGAACTTTCCGAAGACAGGAGCCGCGTACCCAACCGTACGCTGGAAGCCAAGGTCGCATTGATGAGCTGCAAGGCGGCGGTCAAGGGGAACCAGAAACTGTCATTCCCGGAAGCCGAAGCACTGCTTAAGGAACTGCTGACGCTGGAAAATCCCTATGCCTGCCCGCACGGACGGCCGACGATGATCCGTTTCAGCAAGACCGAACTGGAGAAGAAATTCAAGAGGATCGTATGATGAAAAAGCCCCTGGTGATCCTGACCGGTCCGACCGCGGCCGGAAAGACTGCGCTTTCCCTCGCACTTGCCGAAGCGGCAGGCGGCGAGATCATCAGCGCTGATTCGATGCAGGTCTACCGGGGAATGGATATCGGGAGCGCGAAACTGCCGGAAAAAGACAGACGCGGTATTCCCCATCATCTGCTGGACGTGAAGGATCCTTCGGAAAGTTTCGACGTCACGGAATTTGTCCGGCTGGCTGAAGCGGCGGAAGAGGGCATCCGCTCCCGCGGACATCTGCCGATCCTTGTCGGCGGAACGGGCTTCTATCTTCAGGCGTTTCTGAAAGGTATCGATTTTTCTGAAGGAGATCCCGATACCGCGCTCAGGGACGAACTGAACGCGCTCGCAGAGCGGGAAGGCCGTGATGCAGTCTATGAGATCCTGCAGACGGAAGACCCTGCGGCCGCTGCGGCGCTTCATCCGAACAACTTAAAGCGCGTCATCCGTGCGATCGAATACCGCCGGCTGACCGGCCGCTCGATCAGCGAAGCAAATAAGGAACAGCAGGAGACGGACTCCCCGTACAACTTTGCTTACTTCGTGCTGACGCTGCCGCGGGAAGAGCTCTATGCCCGCATCGACCGGCGCGTGGACGAAATGTTCGCCGAAGGGCTTGTTGAAGAAGTCATGCGGCTGCGCGAAAGCGGCCTTGACAGCGGAAGTACGGCTCTGCAGGCGATCGGCTACAAGGAGGTCATCGATGCACTCGACGGCCGATGCACGATGGACGAAGCCCGCACCGCTGTCAAACTCGGTACGCGCCATTATGCCAAGCGTCAGCTGACCTGGTTCCGCCGTGAGAAAGATGTCATCTGGCTCGATAAGAGCCGTTTTGAGAGTGATGAGGAAATCCTGCGGGAAATGCTCCGTATCCTCCGCGAAAAAGGAATAACATGCTGAAAAGCGTTGTTATTTCGGTTAAAAACCGCAAAATAACGTGATTTCCAGGCAAAAAGCGCTTGACAAGCCATGCTTCACGTTGTAATCTATTAAGGCTTGCGGAAATCCGCAATACCGCACGGCGGGGTTTGAAGCGCCATCCGGCCACCGAAACCGGCGAGAATAGAATCAAGGAGGAACTCTATGTACGCAATTATTGCCAATGGTGGAAAGCAGTACAAGGTGCAGGAAGGCGACCTGCTGCGCGTCGAAAAGATCGATGTGGCGGAAGGCGATTCCTACGTATTTGATCAGGTCCTCGCGTTAAGCGACGGCGAGATGACGGTCGGCAATCCGACTGTGGACGGTGCGAGCGTCAAGGCGACCTGCACGAAGCAGGGCAAGGGCCGCAAGGTCATCGTTTACAAGTACAAAGCCAAATCCGGCTATCACAAGAAACAGGGACACCGTCAGCTCTTCACCGAATTCAAGGTCGAAGAAATCGTTCGCTGATCGCGGAAAAGTACAGGAGGAAACATCATGGCTCATAAAAAAGGCGTAGGCTCTACTAAAAACGGAAGAGATTCAGAGGCGAAGCGTCTTGGCGCGAAGCGTGCCGACGGTCAGTTCGTTCTGGCCGGCAACATCCTTTACCGTCAGCGCGGAACCAAGATCCATCCCGGTGAAAACGTCGGACGCGGCGGCGACGACACTCTGTTTGCCCTGGTAGACGGCGTGGTTCGTTTTGAACGTCTTGGCAAGGACCGCAAGCAGGTCTCGGTGTATCCGAGGACTGAAGAAAAGGCCCTTGAAACCGCGGAATGATCTGATTCGGGAAAAGCCGGCGCGATAAGCGCCGGCTTTCTTTATTTCATGATCGTCGGAAAGGAGCGGACATGTTCAGCGATCAGGCAAAGATATTCATCAGATCCGGCAAGGGAGGAGACGGTCACGTCAGCTTCCGCCGGGAAAAATATGTTCCGGCAGGCGGTCCGGACGGCGGCAACGGCGGCCGCGGAGGAGATATCATCTTCGAAGTGGACACCGGTCTGAATACGCTGTCCGATTTCCGGCACGGAAGCCGTTTCTGTGCCGAAGACGGGCAGGAAGGCGGTCCCCGCCGCTGCTCGGGCAAAGACGGAAAAGACCTGATCATCCGCGTGCCCGAAGGAACGATCGTCAAGGATTTCGAGACCGGTAAGGTCATTACGGACATGAGCGGTGAGAACCGCCGGGAGATCGTCCTGAAGGGCGGCCGCGGCGGCACCGGCAACATGAATTACGCAACGCCTACGATGCAGGCACCTCTTTATGCGAAACCCGGCGGACCGAGCGTGGAGCGCTTCGTAACGCTTGAACTGAAATGCATCGCGGACGTGGGGCTGCTCGGCTATCCTTCCGTCGGCAAATCAACGCTTCTCGCTGCGGTCACCAATGCGCGGCCGAAGATCGCCGACTATCCCTTTACCACGCTGACGCCGAATCTGGGCGTCGTGGACATGCCCGGAGGCGGCGGATTCGTGATCGCGGACATTCCCGGACTGATCGAAGGCGCGGCGGAAGGCGTCGGCCTCGGCCACGATTTCCTGCGCCACGTCGAACGGACGCGGCTGCTGGTACACCTCGTGGACATTTCCGGCTTTGAAGGCCGCGATCCCGTGGATGACATCGAAAAGATCAACGCCGAACTGGAAAAATACGATGCAAGGCTGGCTTCGCTCCCGCAGATCATTGCGGCGAACAAGACCGATATTCTGGATCCTGACAGTGACGCGATGGAGCGCGTGAAAGCCTGGGCGAAGGAACACGGTGTTCCTGTTTATCCGATTTCCGCGGCGGCGCACAAAGGCCTTGACGAACTGCTTTTCGCGGTGTACGAAAAGCTGCAGAGCATCGGCAGAAAGCCCGTCATCTTTGAAAAGACCTTTGACTGGCTGGACGCCGTACCGGAGAACCTGCCGTATACCGTCGAATTCGACGAGAAGACAAAAGAGTACCGGGTCGAAGGGCCGCTCATTGAGAAGATGCTGGGCTATACCAACCTCCAGTCGGAGCGCGGCTTCATGTATTTCCAGCGCTTCATGAAAGAACGCGGCGTCATGGATGCCCTGTTTGCAAAGGGACTGAAAGAAGGCGATACCGTCAGGCTTTACGGTCATGCCTTCGAATATTATGACGAATAAGGCGGGAAGCATGGAGAATCAGTTTTCAAGAACCGAAATGCTTCTGGGCGCGGACGGTCTTGCGCGTCTTCAGAACTGCCGCGTCGCCGTCTTCGGACTCGGCGGCGTAGGCGGCTATGCTGCGGAAGCTCTCGCCCGAAGCGGGATCGGTGCAATTGATCTGATCGATCACGACAGCGTCAGCTTGAGCAACCTGAACCGTCAGATCCTCGCCCTTCATTCGACGGTGGGAGAAGACAAGGTGGATCTCGCCGAAAAACGCATCCGCGACATCGCACCGCAGTGCACCGTGAGGAAATGCAAGACTTTTTTCCTTCCGGAAACGGCTGATTCGTTTGATTTTTCTGTCTGGGACTGCGTCGTGGACGCTATCGATACCGTGAGCGGCAAGATCGAGATCGCCCGGAAAGCGGCGGAAGCCGGCATACCGCTTATCTCCGTCATGGGGACCGGAAACAAACTGGATCCGACAAGGCTGCACGTGTCCGATCTTGAGGAAACGCATGAGTGCCCTCTCGCGCGAGTCATGCGGAGGGAATGCCGGAAAAGAGGTATTACGGGCGTGACGGCCGTATGGTCGGATGAAGCTCCGATGCCGCACGGACCTGCGGAAACGGACAGGCCGCAGGAAGGTCCGGGAAGAAAAGATACGCCCGGATCAATGATCTTCGTACCGGCTGCGGCAGGACTTGCCGCGGCCTCGGCTGCGGTCAAAAAATTGCTGAATAAAACGCTTTGACAGAACGGCCGGCTGTGAACAGACGGTACCCTGCCCCGCAGCGCAGGATCTTATAAAAAAGACTTGCGCAATGCCCGCCGAAAGACTAAAATATAAAACAAATTTTTCATAATTGGAGATGCCAGATGGACCGCATTCGTACCAGATATGCCCCCAGCCCTACAGGGCGCATGCATGTAGGGAACTTAAGAACCGCTCTTTACGCCTACCTCATTGCCAAGCACGAGGGAGGCGATTATCTGCTGCGCATTGAAGATACCGACCAGGAACGCCAGGTAGAAGGCGCTGTCGATATCATCTACCGCACGCTGGAAAAGACCGGACTCATCCACGATGAAGGACCGGATAAGGACGGCGGCGTAGGACCGTATGTCCAGAGCGAGCGTGTGGCCGCCGGCATTTACATGAAATACGCGAAGGTCCTCGTCGAAAAGGGCGAGGCATATTACTGCTTCTGCAGCAAGGAACGTCTTGAATCCCTGAAGCAGGTGATCGACGGCAAGGAGATCGTGGTCTACGACAAGCATTGCCTGCACCTGCCCAAAGAGGAGATCGAGGCGAATCTGGCTGCGGGAATGCCTTTCGTGATCCGTCAGAATACCCCCAACGAAGGCACGACGACATTCACCGACACCCTGTACGGCGACATCACGGTCCCGAACGCCGAGCTGGACGACATGATCCTGATCAAGTCCGACGGCTTCCCGACCTACAACTTCGCCAACGTGGTCGATGACCATCTGATGGGCATCACCCATGTGGTGCGCGGCAACGAGTATCTTTCTTCGGCTCCGAAGTACACGCGTCTGTACCAGGCCTTCGGCTGGAAGGAACCGGAGTACGTCCACTGCCCCCTGATCACGGATGAGGAGCATCATAAGCTGTCGAAGCGCAGCGGCCATTCGTCCTACGAAGACCTGATCGAGCAGGGTTTTGTCGACGAAGCCGTGGTAAACTACGTGGCGCTGCTTGGCTGGAGCCCGGAAGACAATCAGGAGATCTTCTCCCTGGAAGAGCTCGTGAAAAAGTTCGATTACCATAAGATCAACAAGTCTCCGGCGGTCTTTGACATGGCCAAGCTTCGCTGGATGAACAGCGAGTACATCAAGAAGATGGATCCCGAGAAATACTATGAGCGCGCGATCCCCGAGGTCAGGAAGGTCATTTCGAAGCCGCTTGACCTGAAGAAGATCGCCGATCTGATGAAGACCCGCATCGAGGTCTTCCCTGACATTGACGGACCCATTGCTTTCTTCGAGGAATTGCCGGATTACGATCCTGCCATCTATACGCACAAGAAGATGAAGACTGACAGCGCGATCTCACTTGCGGTCCTGAAAGCCTATTTGCCGCTTCTTGAGGCGCAGGAAGACTGGTCGCTGGAAGGCCTGAGGCAGATGATCGGCGCTGAGATCGAGAGATCCGGTGAGAAAGCCGGAAAGATCCTCTGGCCGCTCCGCATTGCCGTTTCCGGCCTTGCGATGACGCCCGGCGGCGCTTATGAGATCATGGAGATCCTCGGTAAGGAGGAATCCCTGCTCCGCATCCGCAAAGGTATTGAAAAACTGGAAAAATAATTCATGCAACTTGATCCGAAGCAGCAGGAAGCCGTCCTGCATGCAGAAGGGCCGGCCATCGTCGTGGCCGGCCCCGGTTCGGGCAAAACAGCGGTGCTCACACACCGCATTGATCATCTGATAAAACAACTGCATATTCCGCCTGAGAAGATCATGGTGATCACGTTTGCCAGGGCAGCCGCAGAAGAGATGAAAAGCCGATTTCAGGCTTTTCCCGGAGAAGCGGATGCGCCGGTGTATTTTGCTACGTTTCACGCGGCCTTCTATAAGATTTTGAGGAGGGAAGAGGGACTGCCCGCCGGCAGTGTACTGGGCGGCGAAGAGCGTCTCTCCTGGCTGAAGGACCTGCTGACCCGTGAAAATGCGGAAGCGGAAAAGCAGGAAGATATTCTCCCGGAACTGGCAGCGGAACTATCCGCTTTCAAGGCGTCCGGGAAAGATCCGGCAGAGTATCAGGCTGCATCCTGCAGCACGGAGCTGTTCCGACGGATCTTTGCTGCCTATGAAGAACGGCTCAGCATCAGCGGAAGAGTCGATTTTGAGGACATGCTGGTGCGTACGCTCGCCCTGCTGCGGAAAAAGCCGGCAGTACTCGACGTATGGCGGGAAAAGTATTCTTATATTCTCGTCGACGAGTTCCAGGATATCAACGACCTTCAGTATGAGATTCTGAAAATGCTTGCTGCATCGGATAACAATCTCTTCGTTGTCGGGGATGACGATCAGTCGATCTATCGATTCCGCGGCGCTTCGCCGGATGTCATGGCGCGTTTTCCGAAAGATTATCCCTCTGCCGCTCGGTATGAACTTTTTGCCTGCCGGCGCTGTTCACCGCAGATCCTGTCAGCCTGTGCAGCCCTGATCGCGCATAATCGGAAGCGCTTTCCCAAACGGCTCTTCAGTGCAGCAAGAAGAGGAAAACCGCCGGAGATCCTGATGTTTCCGGACAGACGAACGGAACACGCAGCGCTCTGCAGAAGACTGCTGGAACTGCACGGAGAAGGCATGCCATATGCGCATATGGCGGTCCTCTGCCGCACGAATTTCGGTCTCGCAGGCATACGCAACGTACTGAGGCGCGAAAAGATTCCCTGCAGAAGCCGGGAAAAAGTGCAGGACATCCACGAAAGGCCGGAAGCAAAAGATCTGATGGCTTATCTGGAACTGGCCTCCGGAAACCGAAGCCGCAGACTTTTTCTGCGGATCGCCAACCGGCCGCTGCGCTTTCTTCCGCGAAGTGCTTTTGCGGAAGACCCCGTAGATCCGGCAAAGCTGCTCGAAGGGCTGCGCGGCCGCCCAGGACAGAGAAACACTGCGGAAGAACTTCTTTACCGTCTGGCCGTTGCGGCTAAGATGAAACCGTATGCCGCCGTTTCGTATGTTCGAAATGAGATGGGATACGATGCCTGGCTGAAAACGCAGTACGGCGATTCGTCGGCCGCTGCTCTTGAAACGCTGGACCTGCTGCAGGAAGAGAGTGCATCTTTTGACAGCTATGCGGAATGGAAAGCGTTCCTGAAGGACAGCGGGAACATTGCAGCGAAAGAGGCTTCTTCAGTGAACCGGGGTCTCGCCGCCGCAGAGAAGGATCTTCCTCAGGAAGAGGACGCTGTGGAGCTTCTGACGATGCACGGTGCGAAAGGGCTTGAATATGACGCCGTTTTTATTCCTGACGTGATCGAAGGAACCATACCGCACAGAAAATCACTGTCCGGAGACGCTCTGGAAGAAGAAAGACGCCTGCTCTATGTTGCGATGACAAGAGCCCGGCATCACCTTTGGATCGGCTGGATCCGCCGCGACAGAGCCGGAAAATGCATGCCGTCCCGTTTCCTGAAGGAAATATGCGAAAAAGGGCCTGTGAAAAAATGAGCGATCATTTTTCGCAGGTCCTTTTTCTATGCCTGTATTAATACCATCAAGGTCGAAATCTGAAAAAGAGAGTATA
>CACWLA010000042.1 GCA_902761665.1 uncultured Lachnospiraceae bacterium
GACCAGGACGATGAATTCCTTGTCCTTGATGTCCAGGCTGAACTGCTGCACCGCTACGACGCCTTCATCGGTGATCTGAAGATTGACCTTCTTCTCCGGCTCTTCGTCTTTTTTCTTTTTCTTCTTATCCTCTCCGCTGACGAAGGGATACACTTTCTTGATGTTCTTCAGTTGAACTTCTGCCATTTTGTACAGCTCCGCCTGCTCTGCCTCCGCAGAAAGCAGGCTCGCGGCATCCGTTTATGGATGCACCGCATTACGGCAGGTCTCCACACTGCCGCACCCTGAGCCCGGGATCACGTTCCTCCCATGTGATGAGCGGCTGCCAGAAAGTGGAGTGGCCGCCGCCACTGGATTATGGTTCTATTGTATCACCTCCGTAGAATTTCGAAAAGATTTATCGCTTTAAAATATCAGGACATTTTCCCAATTTTGCACGCTTTTGCCGCACGAATGATTCTTTTTTTGACGAATGCGGCGATTTATGGTAGGATATGAAATACGCCTCCCGAAGGAGGCGGAAAACGCTGACCCGTTCCGGCGGGCGCAGCCGAATATCCGAAAGGGCACAGCCATGGCGATTTCCATGCATACGCATGTCGATGCCGAAGGGCACGTCATTACCCATACCCATGAGCTCCATGAGGAAGCGCATCACGCGCACGGGCACTATCATTCTCCCGAGGAGAAAAAAAAGCAGCTCAACCGCCTCTCCAAGGCGATCGGGCACCTGCAGCATGTCAAAGTCATGATGGAAAATGACGAGGATTGCGCGGACGTCCTGATGCAGCTTTCTGCGGTCAATTCCGCACTCCGCGGCCTCGGCAAGGCCATCATCAACGAACACATGACGCACTGCATCTCCCATGCCATCGAAAACGGCGACACCAAAGCCGTGGAAGAGTTCCAGAAAGCGGTGGAAAAATTCATTTGAGACAAAAAAGGCAGGCGCCGGAACATTCCGGCGCCTGCCTTTTTGCGCGGTCTTTTACTCTCCGTTTTCGAAAGCTGTCACGGCGGCGATCAGTCTTTCCGCAGCCGCTTCGCAGGAAGGATACTCCTCTTCCGCGGCCTGTTCTCCCGTCGTGTCGTTCGTTACGGTAAATGCCCACTTTTCTTTCCACAAAAACTTCGATTTGCGCGCGATCTTCCAGGTGCATTTTACCGCGGACATGGTCATGTGCACGGCAAAAGCCGGCGGATCCTGCCCCTCTTCGGGTGTCAGCTGAACGGTCCTGTTGAACGTCAGGCCGGTCCCCCATTCCCTGAGCTTCGCAAATACTTCCCTCATTTTCATGTCCGCATCTCCTTCCGGATCCTCTTCTTCGTCAATATGATTTCTGAGAACGGGCGCTTCGGCATCAGCCGGCGCCGGTTTTTTCTTAGGCAGGTACAGGCCGCCGAGATCCGCGCTTTCCAGCGCGAGCAGTACGATCTTCCGCTCCAGGCCTCCGGTGTAGCCGGTCAGATTCCCGTCCGCGCCGACGACCCGGTGACAGGGTACGATGATCACGATCCGGTTCCGTCCGGCCGCGCCGCCGACCGCCTGGGCAGACATCTGCGGCATGCCCCGCTTTTCCGCAACTGCTGCCGCGATCTCTCCGTAGCTCCTCGTCTGTCCGTAGGGGATCTTCAGGAGTTCCTCCCAGACGTCGCACTGGAACGGCGTACCGACAAGGTGCAGCGGAGGCAGAAAGCCAGGATCCTTCCGTTCGAAGTAATCGTCCAGCCATCTGGAGGCTGCGGCGTGGTGCGGATGCGGTGCCTCTTCGTATTCTTCTCCGGGAATCGTTTTCCCGCCGCGGCCGTCATCGAACCACAGCCCGGTAAGGCCCACGTCATCACAGGCAAGAACGATCCTGCCGAGCGGCGAATCATAGAACTGCGTGTACTGCATGGCGGACCTCCCTTCTCTTACGGATCCATCTTAGCACAAAAATTCCCGCTCCGCAAACCCTGCTTTGCATCTTTTGCCGGATGTTTGACTTTCCCCGCCCCGCAATCTATAATGTATAAAATGCTGAAATCAATAAAAAGGAGGGCTGATGCGATCATGCCCAAACTTTCCTTTGCTTCCGACTACATGGAGGGGGCGCACCCCGCCATTCTGAAACGGCTTGCCGAAACCAATCTGCTGCAGTCTGCGGGCTACGGCACGGATGAATTTTCCGAAACTGCGCGCGACAAGGTCCGCGCCGCCTGCATGGCTCCCGAAGCCGACGTCTTTTTCCTCGTCGGCGGCACGCAGGCAAATGCGACTGTCATCGATGCGCTTCTTAAGTCTTATCAGGGCGTTCTCGCACCCGAAAGCGCTCACATCAACGTGCACGAAGCCGGCGCGATCGAACTCGGCGGCCACCGTGTGATGGCGCTGCCGCACACGAACGGCAAGCTTTCCGCCGAAACCGTTCTTACCGCCCTCAGGACCTATGCAGAGGATGAAACCAGGGAGCACACGGTCATGCCCGGCATGGTCTACATCTCTCAGCCGACGGAGACCGGCATGCTCTATTCGCTGGCCGAACTCACGGCGATCAGCCGCGTCTGCCGGGATCACGGCATCCCGCTCTACGCCGACGGCGCCCGCCTCGCCTATGCCCTTGCCTGCCCCGAAAACGACGTGACCCTGGCCGATCTGGCAAGGCTCTGCGACGTTTTCTACATCGGCGGGACCAAGTGCGGCGCCCTCTTCGGGGAAGCCGTCGTCATTCCGCAGCACGGCTACATTCCGCACTTCTTCTCGATCATCAAGCAGCACGGCGCGCTCCTTGCCAAGGGCCGCATCTGCGCCCTGCAGTTCGACGCCCTCTTTACGGACGGTCTCTACGGGACGATTGGGAAGACTGCCATCGACGCCGCAGGCCGCATCCGCGCCGCGCTGAAGGAATACGGTTATACGGAAGCCTACCCTTCGCCGACCAACCAGATCTTCGTGCTGCTGGATAAGGAAAAAGCGAGGCGGATCGCCGATGCGGTCAGCCTCAGTTTCACGGAAAGCATCGACGATACCCGCTGCGTCATCCGTTTCGTCACCAGCTGGGCGACGACCGATGAAAACGTTGACCGCCTGATCGAAGTCCTGAAGGAAGCATGAAAGGGAACCATTCAATGAAACGAGCTGACGGAATCCGCTTAAGACACGCCGACGTCATGTACCGCATCGCAAGCCATGTCATGGCAAAGCGGAGCGACTCCATGAACATGATCACCCTCAACATTCCCGCAGCGCCGATCCAGACCTATCTGCGCGAAAAGAGCCGTGAAGGACGCCCCATCAGCCACATGGCGGTCCTCATGGGCGGCTTTGTGCGCCTGATGGCCGAATTTCCGGCGCTCAACCGCTTCATCATGAACAAGGAGCCCTATGCCCGCAATGAGCTGGCCTACGGCATGGTCGTCATGGGCGCGAAAGCCGGTCAGGGCAAGGCCAACGAAGGCACCATGTCCAAGATCTTCTTCGACCGCGGCGACGACATTTTCGAGATCGAGCGGAAGATCCAGGAATACGTGGGAAAGAACCGCGGGGGCGACAATGCGACCGAGGACCTGATGAAGAAACTGACCGCGATCCCCGGCGTCCTGCGCTTTGCCGTCAATTTCCTCAAATGGGCCGATAAGCACAACCTCCTGCCGAAATCGATCATCGACGCGAGCCCCTTCCACTGCAGCATGGTCTTTACGAACCTCGCCAGCATCCGGACGAACCACATTTACCACCACTGCTACGATTTCGGAACGACCAGCATGGTGGTGGCCGCCGGCAACGCCCGCGAGATCCCGCATAAAAAGGGCGGCGAGATCGTGCTCGAGAAGTGCATCCCCCTCGGCGTCGTAATGGACGAGCGCATCTGCTCCGGCCACTATTTCGCGAACGCCTTTGCCCGCTACCGCCAGTTCATGAACGACCCGCACCTTCTGGAAGGTCCCGCGCCGCTCATCCTGGAAGACCCGGAGATCTGAGCCCGGAACCGCCGGGGACAGGCCTTCCCGTCCTCCTGTTTTGTACAAAAAAAGACCGCCGCATGAGGCGCTTCACAGGGAAGCCTCTCGTACGGCGGTCTTTTCTTATGGACGTCTACAGCAGCATCCGCAGCGCCATGAAGGCAAAAGGCATGAGCAGGACGGCAGCCCAGCCAAGGAGGAACAGCTTCAGATGCCGCTTTTCGAGGATGATCGCGGCAAATTCACGGATCATCGCGCTTGGCCAGTAGTAGAACGCCACCGGCGCACCGATCCCGACACATTCGATGCCTTGCTTTCGGCAGTAGTACCAGGCCCGGTAGACGTGATAGTTGCTGGTCACGAAGGCAAACTTCTTCCGTCCCTTCCGCGCGTCGATGATGGCCTTCGCATTTTTCAGGTTCTCGTAGGTGTTCCGCGACTGGTCTTCTTCAATGATGTGCTCCGCCGGAATGCCGTTTCGCAGCAGATAAAAATACATCGCGTCGGCTTCCGAACAGGCTTCGTCGGGGCCGCGCCCGCCCGAAGGGATGAGGTACGGCGGCGTTTTGTCCTTCCGGTAGACCTTCATGGCCTTCTCGATGCGGTTTGCGAGGAGCTTTCCGGGTGTTCCGTCCTTTTTCAGGGCGCAGCCCAGGATGACCACGTAGTCGAAGTCGCGGGAATGCGGCACGATCTGCATGACTGCGACGTACAAAACGAAGGACAGGAACATCAGGGAACCGTAGAATATCGACAGCCCGCCGAGCATGCAGAGAATGATCCAGACCGGAGGGATCCCGGTGCCGGATGCCAGCATGAGAACGGTCAGCACGACCAGGACCTCGCCGAGCAGGATGACGACACCGAGGATCAGGGACAGCGCATGTTTGGCTGAACGGCCTTCTTTCTTCATCATCTCAATGCCGTTGACCATCAGGAAAAACGGGACGACAAGAAGAACGAACCCGATCACGACGAGTTCGCCGACCAGGATGCCGGGGTGTTTTTCATTCGTCACCACGCCGATGAGAAGGACCGTGGCGATGAGGGCCAGCAGGAACAGAAAGCAGTTCCGAAGGCGTGCGCGGGTCCGCAGCATCAGGATCAGGAAGATGATCCAGAGGGCTGCGGTCACGATGATCGCCGGCAGGATGATACCTGTTTTTTGAAGAAGGTCGGTAAGCATAATGTTGACTTTTATTCTGCCTCGCAGACGGACGTAAGCTTTCTCAGAACGATTCACATCCGTTCATATGTTCTTCGAAAGCTCAGTCCGCTCTGCTCGGCACGGTCCACCTGCTGCCTCGCGGACGGACGTAAGCTTTCTCGGAGCGATTCACATTCGTTCAAATGCTCCTCGAAAGCTCAGTCCGCTCCGCCCGGCGTGTCTGGAAGGCCTCTCGCAGCCCTCCGGATCAGGGGAAAGTCAGTAGTTTTCGCAGCGGACTTCGAAGTAGGCCTGGGGATGATTGCAGACGGGGCAGACGGCGGGGGCGGCGGTGCCGACCACGATGTGGCCGCAGTTGCGGCATTCCCACACCTTGACCTCGCTCTTCGCGAAGACTTCCTGCATCTCGATGTTCTTCAGCAGGGCGCGGTAGCGTTCTTCGTGCGTCTTCTCGATGGCGGCGACGCCGCGGAACTTAGCCGCGAGTTCGGGGAAGCCTTCCTCATCGGCGGTCTTCGCGAAGCCGTCGTACATGTCGGTCCATTCGTAGTTTTCACCGGCTGCGGCTGCCGCAAGGTTCTCGGCGGTCGAGCCGACGCCGCCGGTCAGTTCCTTGTACCAGAGCTTCGCATGCTCCTTCTCGTTGTCCGCCGTCTTCAGGAAGATCTCGGCGATCTGTTCAAAGCCATCCTTTTTCGCCTTGGAAGCGAACCAGGTGTATTTGTTGCGCGCTTCGGATTCGCCGGCGAGCGCTGTCATCAGGTTCTTTTCGGTCTGTGTTCCGGCATATTTGTTTGCCATTTCAATTACCTCCTTGAGACTTTCTTTCATTGTACGCGCACGTTTCGGTCCTGTAAAGAGACATGCGCCGCGTTTTGTCAGTTTCAGGCTCTGCCGGCAAATTCGTAGCCGGCATCCTCAACGGCTTTCTTCAGCGCGCCTTCGTCCACGGCGGCGCTCAGGGTCAGTTCGACCTTGCCCGCGGTATGGTCGGGAGCGGCAGCTTCCACGCCGTCCAGCGCCTCAAGCGCCTTCTTCACGTGCATTTCACAGTGCATGCACATCATTCCGTTTACGTTGATGGTTTCTTTCATCGTATCTTCCTCCCTGGAAATGTGATTCATATCTTCAGCGTTTTCGTCCGGGCTCACGGCCGGGCACGCATTCGTTTCTTCTGTTCCGCATGCGCAGGCGGGGATGTCTGCAGGTACCGCTTCTGCCGCATTCGCCTGTGCTTCGAACGGTGCCGCTTCCGGCACCGCAAGACGGCGGAGCGGCCTGTCCTTCGACGCGTCATGGAGCTTTACGAGATTCAGCCGCAGCGCGTTCATGCAGACCGTGAAGCTCGAGAGCGACATGGCTGCGGCGCCCCACATGGGACTGATCTCAATGCCCCTGTACAGCCCTGCCGCCATCGGGATCAGGATGACGTTGTAGGCGAAGGCCCAGAACAGGTTCTGATGGATATTCGTCAGTGTCTTTCTCGAAAGCCGCACGGCTGCGGAGACGTCGCTGAGCTTCGAATTCATGAGGACCACGTCCGCCGAGTCGATGGCAACGTCGGTCCCGGCGCCGATGGCAATGCCGGTGTCCGCGCGCGTCAGCGCCGGCGCATCGTTGATCCCGTCGCCGACCATCGCGGTCTTTCCGCGCGCCATGAGACTGCGGATCACCTCTTCCTTCCCTTCCGGAAGGACGCCCGCGATGACCCTGTCCACGCCTGCTTCGCGGCCGATCGCTGCCGCGGTCTTCTCATTGTCACCGGTCAGCATCACGACCTCGATGCCCATGTTCTTCAGTTCGGCGATGGCTGCAGCCGAGTCTTCCTTGATGACGTCCGCGACCGCGATGAAGCCGAGGAGCCGTCCGTCCTCCGCGAACCAGAGCGGGGTCTTGCCTTCGGCCGCAAGGGCATCAGCCTTCGCCGCAAGTGCCTTCGGCAGCGCGGTCTGCGACGCCATGTACCTGCCTGAGCCGCCCTGCAGCAGATGTCCGCCGCGCCGCGCTTTCAGGCCGTTTCCGGGCAGGGCTTCGAAATCCGTGACCTCTTCAGGGGTAATGCCTTCCTGCGCAGCATGTTCCACGACGGCCTGCGCCAGCGGGTGCTCGCTTTTTACTTCCAGTGAATACGCTTTTACCAGAAGTTCACGCTGCGGTACGCCTTCTGCCGCAAAAACGCCGGTCACCTGCGGCTTTCCCTCGGTAACGGTCCCGGTCTTGTCTAATGCTGCGATCTGCACGCGTCCTGCATTTTCCAGCGCTTCGGAAGTCTTGAAAAGGATCCCGTTCTTCGCGCCGACGCCGTTTCCGACCATGATCGCGACCGGCGTCGCAAGGCCGAGTGCGCAGGGGCAGGAAATGACGAGCACGCTGATGGCGCGCTCCAGCGCCCAGGCGGTCTCCCGGCCGGCGATCAGCCAGCCGGCGAGGACCAGCAGTGCGATCCCGATGACCACGGGCACGAACACGCCTGCAACCTTATCGGCGATCCTCGCGATGGGCGCCTTGGTCGCCGCCGCGCCCTCCACCATATGGATGATCTGCGCGAAGGTCGTATCCTCGCCCACCTTGGACGCGCGCCCCTTCAGATAACCGGAGCGGTTGATGGTCGCAGCGCTCAGGTGATCCCCCGGGACCTTGTCGACCGGTACCGATTCACCGGTCAGCGCGCTTTCATCCACGGCGCCGTTTCCCTCTTCGAGGATCCCGTCGACCGGGATCGCTTCGCCGGGTTTCACCACAAAAATGTCTCCCGGCTGCACTTCGTCGATATCCACGGTGACAAGCGCGCCGTCCCGTTCCAGAACAGCGGTCTTCGGCGCCATTTTCATCAGGCCTTTCAGCGCATCCGTGGTGCGGCCTTTCGACATCGCCTCAAGGGTCTTGCCCACGGTGATGAGCGCCGGGATCATGGCCGCCGACTCGAAATAAAGCTGTTTGTGATAGATCTCCATGAGGTCCGCATTCGGCGTCCCCTGCGTGACCATGACCGTCATTTTGAGGAGCACGAACAGTGACCAGCCGAACGAAACACCCGAGCCAAGCGCGACCAGGGCATCCATGTTCGGGGCACGACGGATGAGCGAGCGGCCGCCGGAAATGAAGAAGGCCCGGTTGATGATCATGACAGCGACCGCGAGCAGCATCTGGATGATGCCAAGGCCGATGTGGTTGTGTTCCAGAAATGCCGGCAGCGGGAAGCCGGCCATGTTGTGGCCCATCGTAACATACATCAGCGCGAGAAGCACGATAATCGAGGCGAGAAGCCGTTTTTTCAGTTTAGGTGTCTCTTTATCGATGAGAGCCTCTTCCGAGGCTTTAAGGGCCGCTGAGGCGCCTCTCAGGGCCTTGTCTGCGCCGCCTTTGACCGCCGCGCCATAGCCGGCCTTCTCGACCGCGGAAATGACGGCGGCATCGTCTGCGCTGCCTTCCACGGACATGGAGTTCGTCAGCAGCGAAACGGCGACCTTATCGACGCCGGGCACGGCCGCCACGGCTTTCTCGACATGCGCCTGGCAGGCCGCGCAGCTCATGCCTGTAACGGTGTATTGTTTCATGAAGGAGTCCTTCTTTCTTCTTCGGTAGGCGGGTTCGATTCCCGTTATCTTACTTCATCAGCTTCTGCAGCACGCGGCACAGTTCGTCAATGGTCTCATCCCTGCCCGCGCGGATATCCTCAGCCACGCAGCAGCGGATGTGGCAGGCCAGCAGTTCCTTATTGAAGCTGTTGAGCGCGCTCGTCGCTGCCGAGACCTGCACCAGGATGTCCGGGCAGTAGGCACCGCCTTCCACCATCTTTTCAATGCCGCGGATCTGGCCTTCCACGCGGCGAAGGCGGGTCAGCAGCGTCTTCTTATCTTCTTCGGAGCGTTCCTTGTGCCGCGGTCCGCAGTAAATGCATTCTGCCTCTGCCGACACGTTCTCTTCCGGTGCCGCGTCGTCAGGCGCTGCTCCGGCCGCGTCTTCAGTCGCTGCACCGTCCGCCTTTTCCGGCTCCGCAAAGAGCCGTTCCTCCGGAAGCTCGTTTCTCTCTGTCATCTCTTTCCGATCCGTCATTCCTTCGTCCTCCGCAGCGTATCGCCGCATCCCAGAACATACCCCAAGGGGGTATTTTGTTCTAAGTTCGTTATATACCCCTCCCCGGTATTTGTCAAGTCCCTTTGGGGACAAAAAATTACCCCCGGGCCGGATCAGATCCGGCCCAGGGGCTTTGTGTTGAGCTATGCTCTGCTTTTTTGTTCAGATTCGCTTGGAATCAGCTTATTCGGCTTCTTCTTCGCGTTTCTTCTTGAGGACGAATCCGATGCCAGCCATCGAAGCTGCCATGGATGCGGACCACAGAAGCAGGTTGCTGTGATCGCCGGTATCGACGTAGGTGCAGATGTTCGTGATCACGAAACCTTCATCCATGTTGCCGGTGATCGTGCTCGTGTAGTACTCCACTTCGATTTCCTGGATGGTGTACTCGATCTTCTTGCCGTTATCCTGGGAAGGAAGATCTTCAAAGACACCCTTCCACTCGGTCTCTTCGGTCAGCACCAGCGTCTTGCCGCTGTCCTTGCCGTCCGCCAGAAGCACCACGGTGATGGACTTCGGACGGGTCTTCTCAGGATCGACTTCACCCTTCCACACCTTCTCAACAGGGATGTCGATAGGCGGTGCGGTGTATTCGTTCTGGAATACATAGACTGCATCTTCAACGACTTCGCCATCACCCTTGGTTACGGTGAGGACTTTCTTCATCTCCGTGCCTTCCTGCGTGATCTCGTAGGTCAGCGTGTAGACGGTGTCGTCGTACTTGTAGTTCTTAAGGGCATCCGCAGCATCTTCAGTGATCGTGTAGACGTAAGTTCCTGCGAAGTAGAAGGTGATCACACCGAATTCAACCTTGCCGTCGCTGGCCTTGATCGTCAGAATACCTTTTTCGTTGCCTTCAGGCATCGGCATGTCTTCCGGAGCCATGTCGTTCGGGCCGCTTACCGGAGTAAGCACGAACGTGAATTCGTCTTCCTTCTCAGGCTTATCCTTCGTGACTTCCTTCTGTACAGGCGGATCATCCGTGACCGGCGTGACCAGCGTGTTCGTCAGGCTCAGCATGAAGTTGCCATTTTCATCTTTCTCGACCACGAGTTCGCCGGTCACATAAGCCGGGATCTCGCTGATCTCGTCGATGCTGTACTCGATCTCCTTGCCGTTTTCGTAACGGTCAAGCATTGTCCAGGTGTGGCTCCACTTTTCTTCGCCAGTCAGTTTGACCGGATCGCCGAAGGCTTCGCCGTTCTTCAGCAGCTGGACCGTGATGCTTTCCGGACGCAGGCCGGCAGCGTCATCGTTGTCCTTCCAGACCTTTTCCACTTCCACGTCGATCTTGATGATCTCGTGCGTGTTGGTGATCACAAGGCCGACATAGCTTGCCTCGTAGAATTCGGAGAAGTCGCCATCCGCTTCCTTGACGGAGTACGTGACTTTCTCACCGTTCTGATATTCAGGCAGGTCGGTGAAGTCGTGTGCCCAGTCAGGAGCAGTAAGGTCGACGGTCTCGACTTCTTTGTCGTTGGCGAAGAGCGTGACGGTAATGCTTTCCGGACGCTTGCCGTCCTGGTCATCATTATCATCCCAGATCTTTTCGACCGTCAGGCCGATCAGATCCATCTTGTTGGTGAAGGTGATGCCGGCTTCCGGATCGACCGTTGCCGTCATCGTGCCGTTGCCGTTGTCCACGACCTTGATGGTCACGGTCTGGCTGGCCTTGGCGTCGTTGGTGATGCCGGGGACCTCGCCGGACTCAGTCACCGTGTAGGTGTAGGTACCGGGCTTGGTGAACTCGATCGCACCGAACGTTACTTTGCCGCCATCCGGATCAGGGTTGGTGTAGGAGGTCGTCTCCGGCAGAGGCGTGCCATCTTCAGCCGTCAGGGTGAAGGTGAACTTGCCAGTCAGATCGTTCCATTCTTCCCATCCCTCAGGAACCTGGATCAGTTTCTCAACAGGGATCTCAGCTGTGATCGGTTTGACCTTATAGGTGTTGGTGAAGAGCGTTTCGTCATCCGGGGTAGCCGTCGCGGTCAGCGTGCCGTCACCATTGTCTTTGACGGTAACAGTAACCGTGTACTCGGCGGTGCCGTTTTCGACGCCGTCAACAGTGCCGGACTCAGTCACCTTGTAGGTATAGGTCTTACCAGCGTCAGCTTCGGTGAATTTGATCTTGCCGAAACTGGCCATGGTACCCTTACCGTCAGTGTTCTTGATTTCGACCTTGCCGCCGACTGCGCCCTCAGGCATCGGTGCGCCGTTCTGGGCTTCAAGCGTCAGGGTGTACTTTCCGGAAACGTCAGGAGCGTTCAGTCCTTCATCGGCATCAAGTTTCTTGCCTGCGAAGAGCTCGATCTCGCCCTCTGCCTTGTAAGTGTTGATAATGGTCGCGTTTTCAGGCGAGTAGGTGACCTCAGTCTTCAGCGTTCCGTCGCCGTTGTCGGTGACCTTAACGGTCGCGGTGATAGTGCCGGAACCGGTCCAGCCTTTTCCGAAGCCGTCTTCACTGATCGTGTAGGTGTAGGTCTTGCCTGCATCCGACTCGTCATACTTGATGGCGCCGAAGGTGGCCTTGGTGAAGGTAATGGTCTTGCCTGCCGGCCATGCAGCACCTTCGATGGCCTTGGTGGCCTCGAGGACAGCTTCGCCCTCTGCTTCGTAGGTGTTGGTGATAGTCTTGTCTTCAGGCGAGTAGGTGATCTCGGTACTCAGCGTTCCGTCGCCGTTATCGATGACCTTAACGGTGGCAGTGATGGCGCCGGAGCCGGTCCAGCCTTTTCCGAAGCCGTCTTCACTGATCGTGTAGGTGTAGGTCTTGCCTGCATCCGACTCGTCATACTTGATGGCGCCGAAGGTGGCCTTGGTCAGCGTTCCGTCGCCGTTATCGATGACCTTAACGGTCACGGTGATATCGCCGGAACCCATCCAGCCATCGCCGAAGCCGTCTTCACTGATCGTGTAGGTGTAGGTCTCGCCTGCATCCGACTCGTCATACTTGATGGCATCGAAGGTAGCTGTGCCTGCTTTGCTCAGCGTCACGGTCTTGGTCTCAGGCAGCGTTCCGCCTTTGCCGGAAAGCGTGAAGGTGATAGTCTTGCCAGCCGGCCATGCAGCTCCCTCGACAGCCTTGATTGCCTCAAGGACAACTTCGCCTTCTGCTTCGTAGGTGTTGGTGATGGTCGCGTCTGTCGGATCGTAGGTGACCTTGGTTGCCAGCGTTCCGTCGCCGTTGTCGGTCACGACTACGGTCGCAGTGATCTTCTCCGGCGATCCGGTCCAGCCTTTACCAAAGCCGTCTTCAGTGATCGTGTAGGTGTAGGTCTTGCCTGCATCTGCTTCGGTATAAGTGATCTTTCCGAAGGTGGCCTTACCCGCTTTGGTCAGTTCCACGGTCTTGGTCTCAGGCAGCGTTCCGCCTTCGCCAGCAAGCGTGAAGGTCAGCTTCTTGCCTTCCGGCCAATCAGCACCTTCGATGGCCTTCGTGACCTCGAGGACAGCCTCACCAGTTGCCTTGTAGGTGTTGGTAATGGTCTTGTCTTCCGGATCGTAAGTGATCTCGGTCTTCAGTGTTCCGTCGCCGTTGTCGATGACCTTCACGGTCGCGGTGATGGAAGTCGGTAATCCGGTCCAGCCATCGCCGAAGCCGTCTTCAGTGATCGTATAGGTGTAGGTCTTGCCCGCATCGGACTCGTCATAGGTGATGGCACCGAACTTGGCCGTGCCAGCCGCAGTCAGTTCCGCGGTCTTGGTCTCAGGCAGCGTTCCGCCTTCGCCCGAAAGCGTGAAGGTCAGTTTCTTGCCTTCCGGCCAGCCAGCACCTTCGATGGCCTTCGTGACCTCGAGGACAGCCTCACCGGTTGCCTTGTAGGTGTTGGTAATGGTATCGTTTGTCGGATCGTAAGTGACCTCGGTCTTCAGCGTTCCGTCGCCGTTGTCGGTGACCTTAACGGTCGCGGTGATCTTATCCGGCGATCCAGTCCAGCCTTTTCCAAAGCCGTCTTCAGTGATCGTGTAGGTGTAGGTCTGGCCCGCATCTGCTTCAGTATAAGTGATCTTTCCGAAGGTGGCCTTGCCCGCTTCAGTCAGTTCCACGGTATTGATCTCAGGCAGTGTTCCGCCTTCACCGGTAAGCGTGAAGGTGATGGACTTGCCTTCCGGCCAGTCAGCACCTTCGATGGCCTTCGTGACCTCGATGGTAGCGTCACCCGTTGCCTTGTAGGTGTTGGTAATGGTCTTGTCTTCAGGCGAGTAGGTGATCTCGGCCTTCAGTGTTCCGTCGCCGTTGTCGATGACCTTAACGGTGGCAGTAATCTTCTCCGGCGATCCAGTCCAGCCAGCGCCGAAGCCGTCTTCAGTAATCGTATAGGTGTAGGTCTTGCCCGCATCGGACTCGTCATAGGTGATGGCATCGAACTTGGCCGTGCCCTCTTTGCTCAGCGTCGTGGTCTTGTTCTGAGGAAGCGTTCCGCCTTCGCCGGCAAGCGTGAAGGTGATGGTCTTACCTTCCGGCCATTTCGCACCCTTGATGGCCTTGGTGACCTCGAGCACGGCTTCGCCTTCTGCTTCGTAGGTGTTGGTGAATGTCGCATCTTCAGGCGAATAGGTGACTTCGGTCTTCAGCGTTCCGTCGCCGTTGTCCGTGACCTTCACGGTCGCAGTGATGGATTTCGGGGATCCGGTCCAGCCAGCGCCGAACTCACTTTCAGTGATCGTGTAGGTGTAGGTCTGGCCCGCATCAGACTCGTCATAGACGATGGCACCGAAGGTGGCCTTGCCCGCTTTGGTCAGTTCCACGGTCTTGGTTTCAGGCAGCGTTCCGCCTTCGCCGGCAAGCGTGAAGGTAAGGGTCTTGCCAGCCGGCCACAGAGCACCTTCTACGACCTTCGTGACCTCAAGGGTAGCTTCGCCCTTTGCCTTATAGGTGTTGGTGAACTTCGCATCTGTAGGATCGTAGGAAACTACGGTCAGCAGTGTTCCGTCGCCGTTGTCCGTGACCTTAACAGTGGCAGTGATGGATTGCGGGGATCCGGTCCAGCCATCGCCGAACTCACCTTCAGTGATCGTGTAGGTGTAGGTCTTGCCCGCATCTGCTTCAGTATAAGTGATTTCTCCGAAGGTCGCCTTGCCAGGCGCGCTCAGAGTCACAGTCAGGGTCTGAGGCAGCGTTCCGCCTTCGCCATCAAGCGTGAAGGTAAGGCTCTTGCCAGCCGGCCAGTCAGCACCCTCAACGGCCTTCGTGACCTCGAGGGTAGCGTTGCCCGTTGCCTTGTAGGTGTTCGTAATGGTCTTGTCTTCAGGCGAGTAGGTGACCTCAGTCTTAAGCGTTCCGTCGCCGTTGTCCGTGACCTTAACAGTGGCAGTGATGGATGCCGGTGATCCGGTCCAGCCTTTTCCGAAGCCATCTTCAGTGATTGTGTAGGTGTAGGTCTTGCCCGCATCTGCTTCAGTATAAGTGATGGCGCCGAAGGTGGCCGTGCCCTCTTCGGTCAGTTCCACGGTCTTGGTCTGAGGCAGCGTTCCGCCTTCGCCGGCAAGCGTGAAGGTGATGGACTTGCGTTCCGGCCATTTCGCACCTTCGATGGCCTTGATGACCTCAAGGACAGCTTCGCCGGTTGCCTTGTAAGTGTTGGTGATGGTCGCATCTGTCGGATCGTAGGTGACTTTGGTCTCCAGCGTTCCGTCGCCGTTGTCGGTGACCTTCACGGTGGCGGTGATGGAAGTCGGTGAACCGTTCCAGCCAGCGCCGAAGCTGCTTTCAGTGATCGTATAGGTGAAAGTCTTGCCTGCATCGGACAGAGCATACTCGATCGGCCCGAAGGTTACGCTGCCGGCAGCGGTAAGGCTGGCCGTAGTCGTCTCAGGCATCGGGGCTCCGTTCGCACCGGCAATGGTCAGGGTCAGGGTCTTGCCTTCCGGCCATTTCGCACCGGCAATAGCCTTGGTGACGACGATGCTCGCCTCGCCATCAGCGCTGTAGGTGTTGGTAAAGGAGAGCTGGACCTGGTCGGTGGTCGGAGTCACGGTAAGCTTGCCCGTGCCGTCATCGGTCACGGTAAAGGTGATTTCCTTACCTTTCTCAGCATCCGGGTCATTGGTGACGCCATCGACACTGCCGGACTCTGTCACCTTGTAGGTGTAGGTGCCAGGCATGGTGAAGGTGATCTCACCGAACTCGTAGAAGCCGGTCTTGTTCTCGAGCTCGTAAGCCGCACTGTTGGTGATGCTGGTATTTTCCGGCATCGGTGCATCGGCCGGGCTTACAGCTTCGATCTTGAAGGTGAAATCGCCCTTGTTGTAGAGGCTGTCGTTGCCGGTGATGACCTTCTGGACCGGCGGGTCAACGATGACCGGCGTCGGGCTGTAGGTATTGGTCACGGTGAAAGTGACGGTACCGTCATCGGCGGTCGTCTTCTCAGGACCACTCTTGGTATATCCAGCCGGAACAGCCGTTTCATCAGCGGTGTAAACAATCTCCTTGCCGTCAGCGTACTTGGGCAGATTCTCCCAGGTATAGGTCCACTCATTGCCATCGTTCAGGGTAACGGGGTCGCCGGAGGCAGTATCGCCGGCTTTCAGCTGAACCGTAATGGACGCCGGGCGGATCTTGCCGATGTTGTTGGAGTCATTCCAAACCTTCTTTACGGTGACCTTAGTCACTTCAGGCGTGTGGGTATTGGTGATAGTGCCGTGGTCCTTAGCCGGGCTGCCAACGGTAGTATAGCCGTCGATGGTAGACTCGGTTACGGTGTATTCAACTTCCTGGCCGTTATTGAAACGAGGGAGACCAGTATAAGTGATGGTATAGGTATTATCTCCATTGTCTACGACAGTGGGTTCTGCACCCTCAACGGCAGGTGACAGCGTCAGTTTTGCTTTCAGTTCGTCAGCAGTCAGGCGCTTGCCATCCTGGTTATTGTTGTCGGCCCAGACCTTGGTGATTTCAAGGTCAGTAAGCTGGTAGTCGTTGGTGTAAGTGACGACGTAACTTGTCCGAGTAGTCTGGATAGTGCCTGTCGTTGTCTTGCCGCCTGAGAACGTAGTGTCCGTCCCGGTTGTCAGCACGGCGCTCTTAAACGCAAAGCCGTCCTCAAGGTTACCTTCAACGAAAGTGTAAGTCGTGCCAGAGTGCAGGTTGGTGAATCGAAGGTTCCAGCCATCCTTCATCTGGACAGTAATTGCCGTGCCGCTGGGGGCATAGTAATATCCAGTGTCACCTTCCTCAGGAGTGGCTCCAGTGACGGTGGCGTCCTTGACGGTCGCTCCAGCCTTGGTATCATAAATCGAGAACCACACCCAGTAGTCGGAATTATGTTCAGGGTCGTCCGTAGGTTCAGTCGCAGGCGCATTGATGTTGTTGACCGTCAGGGTGAACGGGAAAGCTACGCCCTCAGGCGCATCCTCACCGTTGACGACCTTGGTCAGGTTCAGGTTGGAACGACGGTAGTTGGTCGCAGTCAACCCGCCTGCTGCGGAGTCAACGTAGTAGGTGTTGCCCTCAATGGAATAAGTCTGCACGCCAGAGGGTGCGGGATGTTTGTCGTCAACCTTGACAAGCATAGTCAGAGCGCCATTGACAAGCATCGGGCGCACGGTGGGCGCATCAAGTTCCCAATGGTACTGGGTATCATCAAGTTCTGCAAATGAGAAGTCATGTCCCAGAGCCCCAGGAAGTGCCACGCCATTTTGAATGATACCAACAGAGATGTAAGAGTTGGTTTGCCAATTGTTGGCAGAACTCAGGGTAGCAGTATGGAACTCTTTATCGCCCATCATGACCGTGATGGGAAGGCTTGAGACATCAGGATCATCGCCAACCCATTCCTTATTAATGGTCAGCGTCTGAGCTTCGGTTCCTACCGGATCAGGGTTAGTATAACCACTTGTCTGCTGCCCTGCTTCATCACGGGTGTCATCCCAACTGATTCCTGCATTCGTATTGGTGCGGAGAGAGTATGTACCATCTTCGTGGTCAACGATGTACTTCTGAATCTCGGAGTCCAAATCAGCATACTTAATATCGCCATTCTTCAGCTGGGCGATGATATCATATGTAGTCTGGCTCGGATAGCAGTCGAAAGTAACGGTGTACTTTACACCGTTCTCAAGGACGCCCACCGAAGAAAGATCCCATTCAACCTTCCCGTTCACGACTTTTGCTGCAGGAGCATCTGCCCAAGGCTGCATGGTAGTACCGTAGGAGCCGCCCGAACGATAGTATTTGAAGTTCGGGACAAGTTCAAGCAGTTCAGCGACCTCGCCGGATGTCGTGGTCACCTGATTGGTAGTGCCGTCGTCGATTTCTGCATTGGCAATACCTACCATCTCGATCTTGGCAAGGATGTCTGAAATTGCCTGGTTAAGTGCGGCAGTATCCTGCGCACTGTAATAGTTCGTTGCAGAGTCGGAACCGGCATCATCGGTCAACTGTTCCATACGGTCGACGTTACCGAAGGCGCCGATGGTGAAGAAGTTCGCCGGAGTCACTTTCGTGGCAAGAGCCTGTGCGTCATCGACCGCGGTTGCATAGCAACGTGCGATGTTCTGTGTGGTCTCTCCCCCTGTTCCATAGACCCCGGTCTGATACTGATCGTTGTATCCGTTGCGTGTTGTACGGAAGGTAGGGTTGCCGTCGGAAACAAAGATAACGAATGTCTGATCATCGTCACCGAAACTCACATTATAAGCCGTCTGTAAAGCAGCTTCCCAGTTAGTGCCGCCACTACCGGAGTTGCCCAAATTGCTGACTGCATTTCTGAACGTTGTAGAGTTAGTGGTCGGGTTCTGTGCAACTGTTGCTGTCGTCGCGAATCTGACAAGAGCCATTTCCACAGTATCAGGCGCGCTGGTGGTGTTGTAAGCATACAGCGAGTTCGCCAGACTGTTGACAGCGTTCTTCGCTGCACTCATACGTGTTGAATTCATCGAGCCGGACGTGTCCATGATTACAAGAACGTTGACATTGTTTGGCTTCTTTTCAGATTCACCGACGATGTCAAGAGAAATCGTAAAAGTACCGTCCTGGTTGTCAGTAATATTTTTGGTATGAGGAGGCACACTACCTACACTGCGTACTATTGCTTGTGGAGAGGCTTTAGACGGCGTAAGCGGAAGAGGTTCAATCAGTGGCACGAAATAAAATTGTCCACCATGTACATTCTTAATAATGAAGCCATCTTTGGCGTTCCCAAAGCCTTCGGACGAATACGTTCCCAAACTGTCAAGGCCAGTCAAGACATCGTTTCTCACAGCCTCAACATGATAATCAATTTCCTCTCCTTCAAAGTACCGAGGAACATTGTCCCAGTAGCCCGTCCATCCATTATTGGCATTAAGAATCAGTGATTCAACCCCCTTCGCCGGAACTTCACCAGCAAGAAGTTGCACTTCAATATAATCCGGGCGGATACCTGCTGCATTATTGTTATCCTCCCAGGTTGCGGTAACGCTAATTCTTATTTCCTTATTATTAGAGACAGGAACTTCCTCGACAGGAGTTTCGACCGTTGCCGGTTCCTCCACCGGAGCGGGTTCTTCCGCCGGAACTTCTACCGGAGCCGGTTCCTCTGCCGGAGCTTCGACCGGGGCAGGATCTTCAGCCGGTTCTTCCGCGGGTTCTTCCGCCGGAACTTCGACCGGAGCAGGATCTTCCGCGGGTTCCTCAGCCGGTTCTTCGACCGGTGCAGGTTCCTCTACCGGAGCGGGTTCCTCAGCCGGAACTTCAACCGGAGCAGGTTCCTCTGCCGGTTCTTCAACCGGGGCAGGATCTTCCTTCGGGTCTTCAGCGGGTTCTTCAGCCGGTTCTTCGACCGGTGCAGGATCTTCCGCAGGTTCTTCTGCCGGCGCCTCTACAGGTGCCGGATCGTCAGCCGGGACCTCCGCCGGAGCCGGTTCTACCGGTTCCGCTTCCACATTCGGAGCATCCGAAACAGCCGCCGGATCCCCTTTTTCGGGGTCCGCGGTTTCTGCGGAAGGCTGGGTCTCGACTTGTGATTCGATGGTCGCATCACCTTTTGTGAGGTCCTGCAGAGATTCTGCAGATACGCCTCTGTTCAGGGTCAGAATCATGGTTGCGACCAGAATCAGAGCCAATACTCTTTTTCTTTTCAGTCCACGCATCACTTTTTTCTCCCTCTTTGTGTTTGTGTTCTGGTGTTAATGTTCTTTGTGCTTATTATGCATACGTATGGTTATACAGTATGATATGATAAGACTATCATATTATATGGCATAAAAATCAATTTTGCAAGACCGTATTTCGGGCAATTGCAAAAAATATAAAAAAAATGTAAAGAGCAATGGGCTCATCGTGTTCCGGGCATTCGGCGAAGTTCATTTTTTGCCTATTTCAGGGGATTTTTCTTGCTATTTTGCCGTTTTTTCCTGTTAACGAACATATCCAAATGATAATTATCTTTTTCGGTAAGAAAATTTCCCTTTTCGCCTCCGGTTTTTTCCGTTTCTTTTTCGGTTCAGTTTTCAATTTTTCTTTGGCATTTTCCGGTTTTAGCCGAGCCTCATCCGCATCTTTTATTCCGAGCAGTTCTGTGCTAGGATACAAACAGTTCGGAGAGGAGGATCGCCCTATGAAAAAACTACTGTCCATCCTGCTTGCCCTGTCGCTTCTTGCCGGAGCGCTCGGCGGCTGCGGCGGATCGGACGTGCAGAAAAGCACCGCGCCGGATAGCACGGGAGCAGTGCCCGAAGCCACGGAGTCCGCACCCGAAGTCACAGAGTCCGCACCCGAAGTCACAGAGTCCGCGCCGAAGGTCTATGATGACGGTCGTGCCCGCCCTTCCTCCTGCGGAAGGCTCCAGGTGAAAGACGGCAAGCTCTGCGGCGAAGACGGAAAGCCTGTCATGCTCCGCGGCGTTTCCACCAACGGTCTCATTGCGAGCGAGTCCTTCATCAATGAGACGCTTTTCGAAGAGCTGTCGCGGGATGCCGGCGTCAACCTCTTCCGCCTGGCGATGTACACCTACGGCGTCGGCATCATCGGCTACTGCACGAACGGCAACCGCGAGCGCTACCACGAAGACCTTGCGAAAGGCATCGAATACGCGAAAAAGCAGGACATGTACGTGATCGTCGACTGGCACATCCTGAAGGACGGCGACCCGAACACCTATGTCGATAAGGCGATAGTTTTCTTTGCCGAAATGGCGGAAACGTACAGAGACTATGACAACGTCCTCTACGAGATCTGCAATGAGCCGAACGGGGTGGACTGGGCCGCCGTAAAACGCTATGCAGAGGAGGTCATCCCGGTCATCCGCGAGAAGGATCCGAAGGCCGTGATCATCGTCGGAAATCCCGACTGGTCGAAGGATCTTCGCAGCGTCGCCGCCGACCCGCTGGACTTTGACAACATCCTCTACACGCTGCACTTCTATTCCGCGTCGCACGGCCAGGAATACCGCGACATGACTGAAAAGCTCAGCAGGGGAGGCCTGCCGATCTTCGTCACCGAGTACGGCGTCACGGCAACGAGCGGCGACCACCCGCGCGACCTCGAAAGCGCCGACAAATGGATCGAACTCCTCGAGCAGGAAAACATCTCCTACTGCATGTGGTCCTTCTCCAAGGTCGCCGAAGCCTCGGCCGCCGTCCGTTCGACCGTACCGAAATACAGCGGTTTCGTGCGGAAGGATTACACCGAGACCGGCCTGTGGCTGCTTGATACGCTGGCAAAACACAAGACAAGATAAAAAGCGCCGAAACCCTTGAAAGTCACCGCGGCTGCTGCACTTCCTGTCACGCGTTCTGTCCAAGAATCTCCTATAACTCAGCATCAAAAAAGCAGGGAGCCGCAGCCCCCTGCTTTCCTTATTCTCTTTGATCAATACGCCTTGCCCCAGTAGACGAGCTTCTTCGCCGGTTTTCCGCAGCAGACGCATACGTCGGAGATCTTCTCCTGCTCGAACGGCATGCAGCGGCTCGTGCAGGTAGTGTCTTCCTTGATCTTCAGTTCGCAGGCGAGGTCGCCGCACCACATCGCGCGGATGAAGCCGGGCTTGTTTTCCGCGGCGTCCTTGAACTCGTCATAGTTCAGGGCGTCGTAGAAATGCGCGGCAAGATGCGCTTCGGCGCGGGCCAGCATGTCGGCCTGGATCGTTTCCAGGAGCGCGGCAGCCGTCTCGGCCGCCTTGTCGAGCGCGACAACGGTCTTTTCGCGGGTATCGCGGCGTACCAGCACGCACTGGCCGGCTTCGATGTCCTTCGGGCCGATCTCGACACGCAGCGGGATGCCGCGCATTTCCTGCTCGGAGAACTTCCAGCCGGGGTTCTTGTCGGAATCGTCCAGTTTGGTGCGCAGGCCTGCCGCCTTCAGCGCATCGCGAATCTCGGCGGCCTTTTCCAGCACGCCGGGCTTATGCTGCGCGATTGGCATCACCATGACCTGCGTCGGGGCGATGTGCGGCGGAAGCACGAGGCCGCTGTCGTCGCCGTGCACCATGATGAGGGCACCGATGATGCGGGTGGAAAGGCCCCAGGAGGTCTGATGCACGTAGCGGAGCTGATTGTCCTTATCGGAGAACTGCACACCGAACGCGCGGGCAAATCCGTCGCCGAAATAGTGGCTGGTACCGGACTGCAGCGCCTTGCCGTCGTGCATCAGGGCTTCGATGGTGTAGGTCGCTTCCGCGCCGGCGAATTTCTCCTTATCGGTCTTCTGGCCCTTGATGACCGGGATCGCGAGGACGTCGCGGCAAAAATCCGCGTAGACGTTCAGCATCATTTCGGTGCGTTCTCTCGCCTCTTCTGCGGTCGCGTGGACGGTATGGCCTTCCTGCCACCAGAATTCGGTCGTGCGCAGGAAAGGACGGGTCGTCTTCTCCCAGCGGACCACGGAGCACCACTGGTTGTAAAGCTTCGGCAGGTCGCGGTAGGATTCCACCGAGTCGCGGAACAGTTCGCAGAACAGCGTCTCGGAGGTCGGGCGCACGCAGAGCCGCTCAGGCAGCTGCTCGTTTCCGCCCATGGTGACCCAGGCCACCTCGGGGGCAAAGCCTTCCACGTGATCCTTTTCCTTCTGCAGCAGGCTTTCGGGGATGAACAGCGGCAGAGCCACGTTTTCCACGCCGGTCGCCTTGAAGCGGGCGTCCAGCTCGTGCATGATGTTTTCCCAGATCGCGTAGCCGGCGGGCTTTAAGATCATGCAGCCCTTCACGCTCGAATAGTCCACGAGGTCCGCCTTCAGGACCACGTCCGTGTACCACTGCGCGAAATCTTCATCCCTGGCGGTGATCGCTTTCACCAGTTTCTTGTCATTTGCCATATCGTCTCCTTTCGTCCCGGACCCTTTCCGGGCGCTGAAGAATTTACAGTTTTTGCGGAGTGCGGCGGCTTTCGCCGCGGGCCTGCAAACAGAAAAACCGGAGCAGGCTCATCGTCTGCTCCGGTCCAAACGGTAAGGTCAGTTCGCGGCGGTGGTAGGCGCTACCATGCTCTCCGCAGGAGCCTGCGTGCTTTCAGGAACCGCTTCCGTGCTCTCAGCCGGTGCTTCGGTGCTCTCCGCTGCCGTCGTTGTTTCCTCTTCCGTTTCTGAGATCCCTGCGATGTCGCCGATGATCAGTTCGTCGCGGGTATAGATTGGCTG
>CACWLA010000043.1 GCA_902761665.1 uncultured Lachnospiraceae bacterium
ATTAAAGATGGTAAAGCAAATGGTCGACCTGCGCTTTCAGGTGATGAAAAACTAGAATTTGAACAGACTATCTATGAAGAGCAAATTGCAAAATCAAAAGATGGACTGTTGCACGATCCTAATACGGGTGAAATCATAGATTGGAAACCGGGTGAACCAAGAAGAGGTGTCGTTGATTTTGGACATAAATCTGGTTTGGAATATGCTGATATGTTTGAAAAGTACAAGTATGGTGAAATTACTGTAGACGAACTGAAAGAGTTTCAATTTAACCCCGATAATTACCAGCTTGAAGCACCGTCTGCAAATGCACGAGCGTAAAGCCGCCGTCCACGTCTTTTAGTCCGTTCCAAAGGACAAAGAACAGCGGCAGTACGATAAAGAGCACCGCCCACAAACCGAACGGCAGGGCTAGGAAACGCTGGCTGGAAAGGCGTTCATTCATCGCTCACCGCCTCCTCGTCTTCCGATTCGGGCTTCGCCATAATCTGAATATTGGAGGCTGCCAATTTAATGCCCACCTCTTTGCCCTGCTCATGGCCCGTAATGGTCTGTACAAGCCATTCAAAGCCGCCGGCTTCAATGGTGATATCATAGACCGTCCCCTTGAAGACAACCTGCTTAATTCTGCCGGTGAACTGTCCTTCCTCGGGCGCACAAATCTGAATATCCTCCGGGCGAATCTGCACATCCACGGGGACATTTTCGCCAAACCCCGTGTTGATGCAGGGAATATCCTTGCCCAAAAGATGTACGAGCTTATCCCGCACCATAATGCCGTCAATGATGTTGCTGTCGCCGATAAAGTCGGCTACGAACGCATTTTCCGGCTCGTTGTACACGTTCTCCGGCGTACCAATCTGCTGAATCCACCCCTGATTCATGACCACTACGGTATCGGACATGGACAGGGCTTCTTCCTGGTCATGGGTGACGAACACAAAGGTAATGCCGAGCTCCCGCTTGATTTTCACGAGTTCCCGCTGCATATTCTGCCGCAGTTTGAGGTCAAGTGCGGATAACGGTTCATCTAAAAGCAGAACCTTCGGCTCGTTTACGATAGCGCGGGCAATGGCAATGCGCTGCTGCTGACCGCCGGACATCTGCGTAACCCGGGCATGTTCATAGCCGTCGAGGTTCACGAGCTTCAGCGCGTATTTGATCTTGTCGCGGATATATTCGTCGCTCTTGCCGCTGATCTTCAGGCCGAAAGCGATGTTTTCGCCGACGGTCATGTGCGGGAAGAGCGCATATTTCTGAAAGACGGTATTGAGCTGCCGTTTATTCGGCGGAAGATTCGTAATATCCTTACCCTCAAACAGGACACGGCCCTGATCCGGCGTCGTAAAGCCGCCGATGATCCGAAGCGTCGTCGTCTTGCCGCAGCCCGAAGGCCCCAGCAGCGTCATGAACGTGTTTTCCTTGACTTCCAGGCAGAGGTCGTCCAGGACCAGGTCATTGTCGAACTTTTTCGACACGTGCTGCAGTTCCAGAATATTGCTCATCTTGTTCTCCTCATATGGGTCTCCGGGTCCGTCTCCCGGGCAGGAAACAGTTAAAAACTGACGATATGGGAAAGTCCGGTGCGCGGCGCCGCCGTGATCGGAACGGATGCCGGGTCGATGCCGCGGCTCTTCAGTTCGCTGATCACGGTCTGGACCGCAAGGTCCGGATAATTGTTCTCGCGGCTTAAGTGCGCCAGAATAACTTCCTTCAGGCCGCCGTGCCACAGCCGGATGAGTAGGGCTGCGGCGTCATCGTTGGAAAGATGTCCGCTGCTGCTTTCGATCCGCAGCTTCAGCGGATAGGGATAGGGTCCCGTTTCCAGCATGCGCAGATCGTGGTTGGCCTCGAGACAGACTACGGAAAGGCCTTCCATGTCCCGGGCCAGATCTTCGGTCCAGCAGCCGAGATCCGTAATGACTGCGAAGCTGCTGCCCTCCCGTCCGCCCCGCCAGGCAAGGGAGCCGGGCGTATCGTGCGATGTCGGAACAGGCAAAAGGTCAAGGCCGGCGGCGGACAGCCGCTCATGCGGACGGATCAGTTCGAAGGCCTCTTTCCGGAGGCGCGGGAAGACCGGCTGGCGGCTCAGACCTTCAAAGGTCCCGTAGGAAGCAAATACCGGAACGTCCGGATGGTGCTTCATCCATACGGGAAGGCCAGAGACATGGTCCACATGCTCATGGGTGAGCAGCACGGCGCGGATCTCTTCGGGCGAACGGCCGAGCTCGGCGAGTTCGGCCCTGAGCGTTTTGTAGCTGATCCCGACGTCAAGCAGCAGGAGCCCGTCCCCGGAATCGACCAGAAAGGCGTTTCCGCTGCTGCCGCTGGCCAGGGAGACGAGCTTCATGAAAGCAGCCCTTTCTCTTTCAGCGCTGCCATCGCGGCCGCAAGCGAAGTTCTTGCCTCCTCTTCGCTGCCGTTGTTGTTGACCTCGGCATCGGCGATCCTGCGGAATTCGGCCTCACTCAGCTGCCGGCGCATAATGCTCTCGGTCTTCGCGAAGCTGTAGCCGCGCCCGAAAAACAGGCGTTCCATCCTCTCCTGCTCGGAGGCATATACGTACAGAACGGCGTCGGCGATCTCGTCGAAGCAGGCTTCCTCGGGAAGCGCGGCTTCATAGACGATCAGGTTTTCCTTCGCGCCGGCGATGCGGCGCCGTACTTCGGCAAGCGTGTCCGGATGGACGATCGCATTTACCTTCAGAAGCAGCGAAGGGTCGGCGAAGACCATTTCGCTCATCCGGCTGCGGTCGATTGCGCCGTCCGCGTTCAGGACACCCGGACCGAGCAGCTTCACGAGCCTGTCAAAGGACGGTCCGCCCGGCTGCATCATTTCTTCCGCGATGCGGTCTGCCTGCAGGATCAGAGCGCCGTAATCTTCTTTCAGGAAAGACAGAACGGTGCTCTTGCCGCAGCCGACGCCGCCGGTCAGGCCGATCACGGTCTTTCCGCTGCCGCTTTCGGGTGCTTTCTCCGCATGCACGGATGCTCCTCCGGCTGCCGCCGCATTCTGCTGCGCTTTCCAGGCGTTTTTCGCGCTTTCCGGGAAACGCTTCAGCAGGGAGTATATCTGCAGTTTTTCGAAGTCCCCGTAGGCCTTTGCCGTATACAGGGTGGAAAAACGTGCCGTTTCAGGGTCGAAGTCCAGGGGAGCGTGCCGTTCGATCTTCGCGAGATCGTAACTGAGCCGCGCCTGCGCTTCGTTTTCCGCAAGCAGCGTACGGATGCGCGCGGATTTCAGTTCGTCCAGCCGGGCATACAGTTCGTCCAGGCCGTGATACGTCCGAATGAGGTCCAGCGCCGTTTTCTCCCCGACGTGCGGAACGCCCGGGATGTTGTCCGAAGAATCGCCCATCAGAGCCTTGACCGCGATGAACTCCTCCGGCGTTACGCCGTATTCCGCTGTAAATTCCTCTTCCCGGTAGTATTCCGTCACGGTGACCTTGTTCCGTGTCCGCGGGATGCAGAGCGTGCAGTTTGGGGAAACCAACTGGAACAGGTCCCTGTCGCCGGAAAGCATCAGCACTTCCATGCCGCTTTCCTGCGCCTTCAGCGCCGCCGTTCCGATCAGATCGTCGGCTTCGTAGCCGGGCAGCGTCAGGATCGGGATGCCCGAATCCTCCAGGAGCTGCTTCAGCATCGGGACCTGGCGCTTCAGGTCGTCGGGCATCGGCTTTCTCGTGCCCTTGTACTGCTCGTAGCGCAGATGCCGGAAAGTCGGTTCGTGGACGTCGAAAGCCACCGCGAGATGCGTCGGCTGCCGGTCGTCCAGAAGGCGGAGCAGGATCCCGTAGAAACCATAGATGCCGTTGGTCGGAAAGCCTTCCTTATTGCTCAGGAAGGGAACGCCGTAGTAGGCACGGTTCAGGATGCTGTATCCGTCGACGATCAGGATCTTGTCGCTCATGTCATTTATCGCCTTCTTACCAGTTTATCGATTCGAGAACGGCTTCTTCGAATACCAGCGGATGTTCGCTGTTCAGTTTTCTGACGGCCGCTTCGTAGGCGTCGGCCATCAGGTCTTCCTGTGCCATCATGTGCCAGCCGGTATCTGAGGAAACGAAATACATGATATGGGAGCCGTATTCCGTATCCACGATGCCGGTATCCGCCGGTTTCCGCGCGGGGTCGAAGCACCAGTTTTCAAAAGATTCCTTCATGTCTCCGCGGGCGACCTGCTCGTAAAGGCCGCCGTTCGAAGCACTGCCCGGGTCTTCCGAATCGGAAGCGGCGAGATCGGCAAAGGAGTCCTCCGTCTTATCGCCCTTCTGCCATTCGGCATAGGCCTCCTCAGCCTTCGCCCTTGCCGCCTCGGCTGAACCACAGGTCGAGGTAAGGTAGAGAACATGGCGGACGTCGACATAGGTCGACTCGTCGCGGTAAGGCGCCGCCGTCAGCAGATAGGCATGCTGCTTGCCTTCTTCGGCTTCGGACTGAACGTATACGTCACCTTTGCGGTCTTCACTGAAAGCCCAGTCCATCATTTCGCCGGAAACATACTGCTGTTTCGTCTTCGTGTTCGCCTCCAGCAGCTTTTCGGCATAAAGCAGAGAGGAACCGGCCTCCTTGATCTTCTCCTCATCAACGGTCTTATCCACGAACAGGATCATTGCCTTGAGGTAGGATGCCCGGTCGGTCGCCTCGGAAAAGGCTTCCTGCAGTTCCTTCCTGTCGGCATCCTGAAGACCTTCGCCGTCAAGGAAATTAATGTCGATAAAATCGATGAATTCGTAATCCCGCGGGTTCTCTTCATATTTCCGCGCGATGTCTTCCTCGCTGATCGTCTCCTTCAGCTCGGCAACAACGGCGTCGTAGCCCTTGTTCGCCAGCAGCATCTTCTGCGTGACGGATTCGTAGATCGACCAGTTGATGTTTGTGCCGAACAGCTGCTCCAGGTAGGTATCCATGTCCCAGCCGTAGGCAGCCGCTTCGGTTTCGATCTCTGCCTTGTGCGCAGCGATATCGTCCAGGTCTTCCTTACCCAGTTCCAGGCCGCGGTCACGGGCGGCTTCGGCAAAGAGAAGGTAATTGTTCGCATAACGCCTTACTTCTTCCATAAACAGGTCAAACCATGACCTGTCTTCGTCATACTTCTGTTCCTTCAGTGAAACGGAAGGATCCACACCGAAATAGCTCAGATAGGAATAGTAATCCTTGAAGGTAAGGGCGAAAAAGTAGGTCATTTCCCCTTTCGTAAAGGAGAAATGGTCGGCATGGGCGGCTATGGTCTCCAGTTCGGTCTGTTCCGCGATCAGAGGGTAGGTCTCCTGCGGTCCCGTGGGCGCCTCCGAAGAGGCGGAGGTGCTCGCAGACTGGCTTTCGGTCCCGGTCTGCGAAGGGTCTGCCGTGGACGCCGGCGTGCTGCCGCAGGCAGCGAGGCCGAGGATCAGGCATATCGTCATCAGAATGGCTGTCAGTTTCTTCATTCTTTCTTCTTTCTGTCGATGGTTTTCGTTTCTCCTCAGTTAAGGAAATCGCGGATCTTCCTGCTGCGCACCGGGTTGCGGAGCTTGCGCAGGGCCTTCGCTTCGATCTGGCGGATGCGCTCACGCGTGACGTCGAATTCCCGGCCGACTTCTTCCAGCGTTCTCGGGTGGCCGTCTTCCAGGCCGAAGCGGCGGATGATGACCTGTTTTTCGCGGTCCTTCAGATCGTCCAGGAGTTCGTCGATCTGTTCGCGCAGCATGACGCTTTCGATATTGCTTTCCGGTGTCACGGCGTTGTTGTCCGCCACGAAATCGCCGAGGTTGGAATCGTCTTCCTCACCGATGGGAGTCTCGAGAGACGCGGGTTCACGGGCGATCTGCATGATCTCCATCACGCGTTCCTGCGACATGTCAAGGTGCTCCGCCAGTTCTGCGATGGAGGGCTCATAGCCCAGTTCCAGCGTCAGCTTGCGCTGCATCTTGCTCATCTTGTTGATGGTCTCGACCATGTGCACCGGGACACGGATGGTCCGCGCCTGGTCAGCCAGCGCGCGGGTCACGGACTGGCGGATCCACCAGGTGGCATAGGTGCTGAGCTTATAGCCCTTCGTATAGTCGAATTTTTCCACGCCCTTGATCAGGCCGAGGTTGCCTTCCTGTACCAGATCCAGAAAGCTCATGCCGCGGCCGGTATAGCGCTTCGCGATGCTGACGACCAGACGGAGGTTCGCTTCGATCAGGCGGTTCTTCGCATCTTCGTCGCCTTCCGCTTTTTTCACGGCAAGGTCCAGTTCCTCCTCAGGCGTAAGAAGCGGGATCGTGCCGATCTCCTTCAGATACATGCGGACGGGGTCTTCGGTCCCGACGCCTTCGAGCAGTTCCACGGCATCCAGGTTGATATTCTCTTCCTCGCCGAGTCCGTCTTCCGGCTCGAAGTCCTCTTCATCCTCCAGGATGAGGGATTCGGTCTGCGAAAGTTCCTCATTCATGGCACGAAGGACGTCTACGTTGTGCGATTCCAGGAAATTATAGACTTCTTCAAGTTCGCTGGGGGCAAGATCCGTACCGGCAAAGACATCGTTGATGTCGCCGACGTCCAGGACGCTCTTCTTGGCTCTGGCTTTTTCCAGCAGCTTGTTCATGCATTGAGTCAGTTGATTTCTTTCCATAAGATCCTCCTTCAGATACCGCCCTGGGCGGAACCGGCGTCCGTTTTCTTCCGGGGCCAGACATAAGTGACCATGAGATAGAACGTAATGACGAAAAGCACGGCAGCGATCACGGTGGCGATCAGGAAGGCCGTATGGTCCTCATAGACGAACTCCAGCAGATCCGTTTCGCTGACGATGACCGACACGGTATTCGCGCCGATGTGGATGAGCATGGGTGCCAGGATGCTGTGGAAGCGTTCGTAGGCAAACGCCAGCAGCATGCCCATGATGAATGCGTAGATCCCCTGTAGCCAGTTGCCGTGCACGGCGGCAAAATACATGGCCGAAAGGATCATCGCCGGGACGGGCTTAATGTACCAGCGCATCCGCCGGTAGGCTAATCCGCGGAAGATCAGTTCTTCCACGATCGGAATGACGATGCCGGCAACGGCGATCTCGAGAATGAGCTTGCCCTGGAACAGTATGGCAGCCGTATCCGCGTAACCGTCCTGCAGCAGCTCGGTCAGACGGCTGTAGATCAGCAGATGGTTGAGCGCCAGGCAGACTGCTGCGCCCATGACCAGCACCGAAACATAGTGGAAAAAGGGAACGCGCTCCCATTCCTCATGCAGAGAGGCACGGATCTCCTTGCCGGTATCGTAACGGTAAAGGTAGATCAGGATCGGCAGGGTGCAGAGCGCACCAAGCCCCGCGATGATGCCGTAGTGGTTAAGGATCAGATCCTGCAGCGCGAAAAAGAACTGTTCGGGATCCGGGATCGCCGTCAGCGATTCGGCATTTCTTGCCATCAGAAAGCTTCCGACAGCGACAGAGATCACAGTCGTGATCCCCTGATAAAGCAGGAACGGGTATAGAAGGCCCCACAGCATGGTGAAGAAGCCGGGTTTTCTTTCAGGTTTCATTCAGTCTCCTTTCCGAAGACGCAGATTAGGCATACTGAGGCAGTATGCACAAATATACAACCTACAATATAAAACATCGCGTTTTTCTTTTCAAGCAAAAATTGCGTCCGAAATATGAATGTTTCGTGAAAAATGACTGCAGGAAACAGCTTCCCGATTACGGAAAAAGGGCGGCTTCATGCCGCCCGGTCAGATGCTTCCGATGCCGTCAGTCCCGTTCATGCACGCCGGCAAGATGTCTCTCTATCCGACCGATGATCATGTCGAGCGCGACCCGGTTCTTTCCGCCTTCCGGCACGATGATGTCGGCAACCTTCTTAGACGGTTCCACGTACATTTCATGCATGGGCTTGACGGTCTCCATCCACTGGCGGGTGACGTTTTCCACAGTCCTCGCGCGGTCACGCACGTCGCGGACCACACGGCGGCACAGGCGGATATCCGCATCGGTATCCACAAAGATCTTGATATCCATCTGTTCGACCAGGGAGGGCTCGGCAAAGATCATGATCCCCTCAACCAGGATGACCGGACGCGGTTCGATCAGGACCGTTTCACTGCTGCGGTTGTGCACGGTGTAGTCATAGACCGGGCAGTGGACGCTTCGTCCCATTTTAAGGAGCCGCAGATGCTCCGCCATCATTTCCGTTTCAAAGGAATCCGGACGGTCATAGTTCAGGCGCGAACGTTCCTCATAGGTCAGATCGTCGTGCGCCCGGTAATAATTGTCGTGATGCACGACGGCGACAGCGTCGCCGAAACGCTCGATCAGGCTCTCTGTCAGTGTCGTCTTGCCGCTGCCGGAACCGCCGGCCACACCTACGGTCAGAATATCCTGCATGCCATACCTCCCGACTTTTCAGCCCGCAGCTGAAAAGTCATAAATTTTTTGTTGTATTTTCCATAAACAGATGATAATATATAAACAAATGCTTATGCACCGGCAATTTTCATAACCTCTCAAAGGAGGCCACCATGTTCAGCAATCCCGAATACGTCTATGAAGTCTATAAGGAACGAAGCTTCTCCAAGGCAGCGAAGAACCTGTTCATCTCCCAGCCTGCGCTCAGCGTCACGATCAAACGCGTCGAGAACCGCATCGGCACTCCGATCTTCGACCGCAGCACGAACCCCGTCGGTCTGACGGAATGCGGGCAGAAATACATTGAGGTCATCAAGCAGTACATGGACCTGCAGAACGGGTTTCTGAACTATCTGAGCAACCTTGAAGAGCTGAAGGTCGGCAGCGTCAACGTCGGCGGGAGCAATCTTTTCACTTCCTGCATCCTTCCGCCCATCATCGCGCGCTTTGCCGCCCGCTATCCGAGCGTGGAGATCAACGTCGTCGAGGCCAACACGCCCCTGCTCGACCAGAAACTCATGGATGGCAGCCTGGACCTCATCGTGGACAATTACGTCTTTGATACCGAGACCCATTCCTCCGTGCTCTTCCGCACGGAAAACCTCGTTCTCGCCGTTCCGTCCGCGTTCCCGGTCAACGGATCCCTCTCCGCCTACCGCATCTCGGCCGATGACATCAAAAGCAAGCGTTTTCTCGATCCCTCCGTTCCGGCCGTCCCCTTCGAGACGTTCGCGCAGGAGCCGTTCATCATGCTGAAAGCCGGGAACGATACCCGTGACCGCGCCATGCAGATCTTTGCCGCGCACGGCATCCGCCCGAACATCCTCCTGAACCTCGATCAGCAGATGACCAGCTACAACGTGACCTGCTCGGGCATCGGCATCAGTTTCGTGACCGATACACTGGTCATGAACACCTACGAGAACCCGAACGTCGTCTTCTACAAGCTGGATCCGGATTATTCCCGCCGCTCCCTCTGCTTCTTCCACAAGAAAGGCAAATACGTGACGCGGGCGATGGAAGAATTTCTGAAGATCGCGGCCGAAGTCGCCCAGGAATAAGCGGCTCCGGCGCAGACGTCCTTATCTGAACATTTCCGGCAGGGCCGGTCAGTCGTAATGTTTTTCGGCGACCTCGCCCTGCTTTTTGTATACGCGGTCAGCGGGCACGAAGCCGCGGACGAAGGAAAGCGGATACAGATTGGTCTTCCGTCCGATGACGCTGCCGGGATTGCAGACCGAATTGCAGCCGAGATCGACCCAGTCGCCGAGCACGGCGCCCATCTTCCTGAGGCCGGTCGGGACCTTTTCGCCTTCGAAGGCTATGGTCACGTTCTTCTTGTCCGCCTTGATGTTGGACAGGATGGAGCCGGCGCCCATGTGCGCGTGGAAGCCGAGCACGGAGTCCCCCACGTAGTTGTAATGCGGGACTTCGCAGTTGTCGAAGATGATCGCATTCTTCACCTCGGTGGAGTTGCCGATCACGCACTTCTTCCCGATCAGGGCACTGCCCCTTACGAAGGCACACTGCCTGACTTCGGTGCCCTCGCCGATCACGCAGGGGCCGTTCAGGGAAGCGGTCGGCGCGATCTTTACGGTCTTGTGGACCCAGACTTCGGGCGCGATCTCATCGTATTCGGCGGGATCGAGGCTCTTTCCGTACGCAGAGACGAACTCCTTGATCTTCGGCAGGACTTCCCAAGGGTAAGTGACTTCTTCAAACAGACTTGCTGCTGCGGTATGTTCCAGGTCAAGCAGGCTGCTGCATTTCAAAGCATCGGTATTCATTGCGTTTCCTCCGTTTTCTTTTCTTTCTTTTTCTTATCGGCAGAAGCCTTCCGGCTTCCTCTCGTCTTCTTTTCCGTGCCTGTCTCCTGCCATTTCGGATAGGAGGACGCGCTTCTCGCAAAGGCGCTCCTGAGCCACGGACGGCTGTCCGTCTCTTTGACGGCTTCGACCCGGCGCCGGATGAAATCGTCCAGTTTTTCCATGTATTCGGCCGCGGTGATCGTTCCTTCCGCCGTACGGGAAAGGCCCAGTTCCCAGCTCGCGGTCAGTTCCGCGTTGAGGAGCGGCCTGATCGAGCAGAGGACCGTATCGAAGATCATCTCGCCGAGCAGGGTCGGCTGGACGATCTGCGTCTTCTTCACCACGGACAGGTAGCGGTTCGTTTCAAGCTTCTTCAGGATCTCGGCACGGGTCGCGCTGGTACCGATGCCGGAGCCCTTGATCTGTGCCCTGAGGTCTTCGTCCTCGATGAACTGCCCGGCGTTTTCCATGGCCAGGATCAGCGAACCGGTGTTGTAGCGGGAGGGTGGCGTCGTTTCGCCTTCCTTCACGTCGATGCCGGCGGCGGGGATCCTGTCCCCCTTCTTCAGGGAGGCGAGCAGCTCGCCGAGTCCGGCGGCATCCTGTTCCTCTTCCTCTCCGTCTGTTTTCTTTTTATTCTGCCAGACGCCGCTGACGGCCATGAAGCCTTCGCTCACGAGGGTCTTGTAGGAGGCGAAGAAGTGTTCCGTGTCCATTTTCGCTTCCAGTTCGTATTTCTGGTACTCCGCAGGCGGATAAAAAATCGCAAGGAAGCGGCGGACGATCTTTTCGTAGACGGCGCGCGCCGTCGGATCCAGGGATGCCAGGTTCTGCAGGCCCTGTCCCGTCGGAATGATCGCGTAATGGTCCGTGATCATCTTATCGTTGGTATAGCGGCTCTTCCCGATGCCCTTGTACAGACCGTTTTCGAGGATGTGCTGTGCAAAGCCGGCCACGTCGCCGATCTTCGCGAGGCCGCGGATGTTCTTATCGATCTCCTTCGCAACGGCGCTCGAAAGCACGCGGGCATCCGTTCTCGGATAGGTGACCAGTTTCTTTTCGTACAGTTCCTGCGTATGCTTCAGTGTCTCGTCGGGGCTGATCTTGAGGCTCCTCGAGCAGGTATTCTGCAGCTCTGCGAGGTTGAACAGGAGCGGCGGATTGACCTTTTCCTTCTTCGACGCGATCTTCACGATCTCCGCCTCTGCCGGCTGCGGCCGCATCAGATCCTCCACAGTT
>CACWLA010000044.1 GCA_902761665.1 uncultured Lachnospiraceae bacterium
GTCATCCTCCAGACGGATGAAGTTTTCCGCGAGGATGCGCCCGGCCTTCTCGTTGAGGTAAGGACTGTTCTTGATCTCGTGCAGTTTTGCCGGACCGTTTTCCGCATCCCTGCCCGCCTCTTCGATCAGCGAGAGCATCAGTTTTTCCCGGTAGATCTCCGACAGGCCTTTCGCGCCGAGGAGTTTCACGGGGTCATCCGCCCCCGTCTTCCGGCCGTCGCGGACCGTTTCCAGGCGGAAAGGCAGGCTCTCGGGAGAAAGCCGGCGGCAGACCTCGAGCAGGGCCGGGCTGCCGTGCATGAAGCGGCGCCGGCTCAGTTTTGTCCGGGCATAGCGGTTGCCTGCCGCATCCACGAAGACCGCCCGCGCGCTGTCGGAATAGATCGGAACGAAGGCTTCCCCATGATTAACGGGATAGGAGAATTCTTCCTCCAGCTCACCGTAGACCACCTTGACCTCGCGGATCCCGTCGTTTTCGAAATGCAGTTCCTGCGTGTAGAGGTATTCAGTCAGCAGCGGCGCCGTCTTCGCATCCACGACCTCGGGGATGAACATCGCATCGTAGAATTCCGACACCCGGGAGTTCTCGGCGCCGTCAAGGAGCTGTTCCAACGCGAAAGTCTGCATCTGCTTTTCGTAAAGCCGGTACAGACGGCTGTCTTCCGTGCAGTGTCCCAGGACGTAGTGGTACAGGTTCAGTTTGGAGGCAAGCCATTTCGGGCTGTTGTAGGTATAGTACAGGAGCACCATCTGCGGAATCTCTTCGCCGCTCCCCTCGGGTATGGTGCTGAGATAGAATTCGTAAAGTTCGCTCAGGCGGATGTCTTCCTCGATGCCTTTCGCGTACCAGTGATGGAAGCGCTCCTCCGGCTGGCCGGAGCGGATGAGAAGGGTGAGCAGTGCCTGAAGGATGCCGTTTTCGGGGAAGCGGGCGTACAGAAGTTCCAGCGTCCGCACGGCGTGCCTGCCGTTTTCTTCCTCGCGCGTGAGAAGATCCGCCGCGTGCCGTGCCATCCGTTCGTTCCAGAAGCCGTTCCGCGCACCGAAATGCAGCAGATAACGCTCGAACGGGCCGATCTTCTGCATCAGGGCAGGATTTTCGTCATAGATGCGCACCGCGTCTGCGGCAAGCAGGAGCGAGAGTTCGCCGCGCATGAAGAATTCCCGCATGCGGTCCAGGGATCTTGCGGGCTGATCGGCCCATTCGGCGTCCACCCGGCGCTGCAGGGGAAATACCTCAGCGCTCCGGACGTTGGATTCCTTCATCCGGTACAGAAGGCGCAGGAAACCGTCGGTCTGGCGGTCGCCGTGCTCCATTTCCTCCTCCAGATACAGCAGCCAGAGGTAGGCTGACGTATCCTCGCTTCTGGCCCGCTGCACTTCGGCGCGGATACTGTCGAGGATCTCCTTTTCCTCATCCCGGCGGTTCAGCAGCCGGCAGACCTCTGCCCGGAGAAGTTTGTCGCGGGCTGTCGGTTCCCGGTATTCGTCGCAGGCGTCCAGACAGCTCATCGCCTGTTCGCCCAGCGTCTTCGGGGCGTTCGGATCGCCGTAAAGCGTCAGCAGGGTGCGGTACAGGCGAAGGCTCTGCCTGCGGAATTCACCGCGGCGCTTTACCGCCTCATCCGTGCCGTCTTCCACCATGACCGTGATCGGGATGCGCACGCTCTTCCGTCCGGTCGCGATCCGGACCGAGCCGATATTTTTCCCGCGGTGCATGGCGGCGCGGCTGAAGTAGAGAGGGATCCGGCAGACGTCGCCGTTAAAGTCTGAATTGTTCCAGCGCTCCTTCTGCAGACGGATCCACGGCGTCTCGCTCACTGCCGTGATCAGGCAGTAGCCGGCGCCGTTCTTCATCAGCGTGATCTCTCCCGGGATACCATCCTGGAAGAGGTACGTCCGCGGCATTTCGTTCAGTGAAAGCCCAACAGGCTGCTTCGCGCCGCAGGCGGAAAGGAATTCTTCCATCGCGAGCCGCTGGTCGGGCGAGCGGCGCAGGCTGACGTAAAGCGCCCGCAGCACGTCATCTTCGAAGATCGGCATCTGCAGGAACACTTCCGACTGGAAGAGCTTCATGCACATGTCAGGATCTTTCGCGGCCAGCTCACCGAGCGCCTTCTCATCCTGCGGCAGGACCTGCTCCATCAGGATGGGACGGCAGATATGGAAATGATACGGGATCTCAAAATCACCGGCGTTCGTCACCAGGGCGAACTTTCCGGACAGCTCCATGTTTTCGCGCAGGTCTTCGGCATGAAGGACGTAAGGGATCCGGACCGCGGTACCGGCATAGGAATTGTCCGCGATCTCGATGCGGTCGTCGTCCGCATAGACGAGGCCGCGGAAGGAAACACCATTGCCCGAAGAAAGGGAAAGCTCGCCGCTGCTTTGCTGTCCGCAGAGCACGGTCGCGTCTGCCGACGCCGTAAGCACACGGATCTCAGGGGTCTTCGCGTCGATGATCCCTTTCGCCAGCTGTGTTATCTTGCGTTTCACGGTCTCTCCTTTCCCATCTGCTCTATGATATTTACGCCCTCCCGGCATGCCAAGTGGCGGGAGTTCCCCAGTTTGAGCCTATTTTACACCAGATGAGACAAAAACTCCATATATTTTTTGATGTCTTTTTCGTATCCGTTGTCCCCGGGCTCGAAGAATTTCGTCCCCGCAAGTTCATCCGGCAGATACTGCTGCTTCACGTAATGGCCGGGGAAATCATGGGCATACTTGTAGCCGACACCGTGTCCGAAATCCTTCATGCCTTCGATCGGCGCGTTCGTGAGATGCGGCGGCACCTTTTCGATCGCCACGCGGTCCACTGCCTCCAGCGCCCGGTCAACGGCGAGATATGACGCGTTGCTCTTCGGCGCCGTTGCCACGTATACCGCCGCCTGGGCCAGCGGGATGCGCCCTTCCGGCATGCCGACGCGTTCTACGGTCTCGGCTGCCGCCACAGCCACCATAAGCGCCCGCGGATCCGCCATGCCGACGTCCTCCGACGCACAGATCATGATGCGCCTCGCGATGAATTTCGGGTCCTCGCCCGCCCGGATCATCCGTGCGAGCCAGTAAACTGCAGCGTCCGGATCGGAGCCCCGCATGCTTTTGATGAAGGCGGAAATGACATCGTAGTGGCTGTCGCCGCTCTTGTCGTAGCGGAGGCTCCGCCTCTGGATGCATTCCTCCGCAACGGGAAGCGTTACGTGGATCTTTCCATCGGCAGAAGGCTCTGTCGTGAGGACTGCGAGTTCCACTGCGTTGATGGCACGCCTCGCGTCGCCGCCGGCCATGTCGGCCAGAAAGTCCACGGCCTCCTCGTCGATGACGGCGTTGTAAACGCCCATGCCGCGCTCCCGGTCATTCACGGCACGGCGCACGAGAACGGCGACGTCCTCCTTCTCCAGCGGCTTCAGTTCAAACACGTTCGAGCGGGACAGGAGCGCCTTGTTCACTTCAAAGAAAGGATTCTCGGTCGTCGCCCCGATCAGGATCACGGTCCCGTTCTCCACGTAGGGCAGCAGGAAATCCTGCTGGGCCTTGTTGAAGCGGTGGATCTCGTCGATGAAGAGGATCGTCTTCTTTCCGTAGGCTGCGCGGTAAGTCCGCGCTTCCTCCACGACCTCCTCCATGTCCTTCTTGCCGGCCGTCGTCGCGTTGATCTGGCGGAAATTGGCCTTTGTCGACGCGGCGATCACCTGCGCGATCGTGGTCTTGCCGGTTCCGGGCGGGCCGAAAAGGATGACCGAACTGAGCTTGTCCGCCATGATGGCGCGGTAAAGCATCTTGTCCCGGCCAAGGATATGCTGCTGTCCGACGACCTCGTCCAGGCTGCGCGGCCTGAGGCGCGAGGCAAGCGGGCCTTCCGTTTCGCTTTTCTGTTCGTTGAGATAATCAAAAAGATCCATGACGCACTCCTTTTCTCATCAGCAGTATAGCACAGATTTTGCTTTTCCGCATTTTCTGCTTTTGTTTTTCCTGTCTTCTTGGTATAATAATTGAACAGTTTTTCTTTTCGGAGGTTCTTATGAAGATCATCATTGCCGGCGCCGGCAAGGTCGGAGCGACGCTTACCCGGTCTCTCTCCGCCGACGGCCATGATATTACCCTCATCGACAATAAAAAAGAAGCGCTGACCGCAGCCTGCGAGCTCTATGACGTCATGGGCACGGAAGGCAGCTGTGCCACGCTCGAAACGCTGACGGAAGCCGGCGCTGCCGAAGCCGATCTGCTGATCGCGGTGACGAACGCGGATGAGATCAATCTCCTGTGCTGCGTCACGGCCCGCCGGATCAACCCGAAGATCCACACCATCGTCCGCATCCGCAATGCAGAATACACCGCGCAGATCCTGGAGATGCGGGACATCTTCGGCATTTCCCTCATCGTCAATCCGGAGTACAGCGCCGCCGTTGAGATCGAGCGGCTCCTCCGCTACCCGGGCTTCCTCGCCCGTGAATCCTTTGCCAAGGGCAAGGTGGAGCTGGTCGAGTTCCGGCTGGATGCAAAGAGCCCCCTGGCCGGCCTGCAGCTGAACCGGATCTCCACGGTCCTGAAAGCGCGCGTCCTGATCTGCGCCGTCATGCGCGGAAGCACCATCACGCTTCCCCGCGGCGATTTCGAGCTGAAAGCCGACGACCGCATCTACATGACCGCCCCAGCCCATGAACTGGGCGGCATCCTCCGGGAACTCGGCGTCATCACCCGCAAGGTGAAGCGCGTCATCCTCGGCGGCGGCAGCCTCATCAGCCTGAACCTGGCCCAGATGCTCGAAAAGGACGGCATCAAGGTCCAGATCATCGACCGGAACCGCGCCCGCTGCGAAGAAATGGCGAAGCTTCTGCCGCACGCAAGCATCTGCTGCGGCGACATCACCGATACTTCCACGATGGAGCGGGAAGGCCTCTCGACTGCCGATGCCTTCGTCGCCCTGACCGGTCTCGATGAACTGAACATCGTCATGTCACTGTATGCAAGCAGCCAGAAGGTCCCCATCGTCATCACGAAGCAGGGGCACATGGACGAGCTGCAGGACATCATCGGCGAGCTGGCTCTTGGGAGCGTCGTTTCCCCGAAGCAGCTCTGCAGCGACATCGTGGTCCGGTACGTCCGCTCGATGCGTGACAACAGCGGCGACACCGCCGTGACCGTGCAGACCGTAGCCGGCGGCCAGGTGCAGGCCTGCGAGTTCATCATCGGCCCCGGCGCCCTGCACAGAAACACACCGCTTTCCAAACTGAAGATCCGCCCCGGCGTGCTGATCTCCGCCATTTTCCATGAGAACCAGGTCACCATCGCCAACGGCTCCTCGGTCTATCAGGAAGGGGATTCGGTCATCGTGATCTCTTCCCACGCGAACAACATCCAGCGCTTCAGCGATATCTTCGTATAAGGAGACACCGTATGAATTACAAGTCTCTCGCACATTTTACCGCGCTGATCCTGCTGGTTGAAGCCGTCCTCATGCTGCCGGCCTTCGTCCTGTCGCTCGTGTTTCACGAACCGGGGTCCACGGATGCCTATCTGAAGACGCTGCTGATCATCTTGATCCTCGGCGGACTCCTCTGGCTCCTGTCGCGCGGTGAAAAAGCAAATGATTTCTACGAGAAGGAAGGACTTGCCTGCGCAGGCATCTCCTGGCTCATCCTCGGCCTGACCGGGGCGCTTCCCTTCTTCCTTTCCGGGCAGATCCCGGCTTACGTCGACGCCGTGTTCGAAACGGTCTCCGGCTTTACGACCACCGGGGCATCCATCCTCCCCGAAGTCGAGAGCATGGATAAGAGCCTGCTGTACTGGCGGAGCTTCACGCACTGGGTCGGCGGCATGGGCGTTCTGGTCTTCCTGCTCGCCCTCGTCCCGCGCAGCCGCGGCGGCGCAGGCTTCACGGTGCACATCCTGCGGGCGGAAAGCCCCGGGCCTGACGTCGGCAAGCTGGTTCCCCAGCTCCGCAAGACCGCACAGCTCCTGTATCTGATCTATATCGGCCTGACCGTGATCGACATCGTCCTGCTTGCCTTTGACATGCCGCTCTTCGATGCCTTCTGCATCGCCTTCGGCACGGCCGGTACCGGCGGTTTCGCCGTGACCAATGCGGGACTCGGCGGGTACTCCCCATACATCCAGTGGGTCACTACCGTCTTCATGTTCCTTTTCGGCGTCAACTTCAGCTGCTACTACCTGCTGCTGAAAAAGCGCCCCGGAAGTGTTCTCCGCGATGAGGAGCTGCACACCTATGCCTTCGTCTACCTTGCCGCGAGCCTGATCATCGCGTTCTCGGTCCGTTCCTATTTCGGGACAGCGGAGGAGACCCTGCGGCACGCCTTCTTCCAGGCAGCTTCCATCATGTCGACCACCGGCTTTGCAACGACTGATTTCAACCTGTGGACGACGCTCGCCAAGGGCATCCTGGTCTTCCTGATGATCCTCGGCGCGAGTGCGGGCTCCACCGGCGGCGGTCTGAAATGCATGCGTCTGAATCTGATCCTGAAGGATCTGCGCAGTAATCTCAGGGAAATGATCCGGCCCGGCCGCATCTATCCCGTCCGCAGCAACGGCAAGCCCGTGAATCCGTCGGTCCTGACGGCGCTCCGTACGTATCTGTCCGCCTACGTCCTGATCGTGCTGACCAGTTTCCTGATCCTCTGCATCGACGGAAAAGATCTCACGACCTCGATCACCGCGGTCCTCGCCTGCTTCAACAACATCGGCCCCGGCCTTTCCGAGGTCGGCCCCATGAGCAACTACGGGGCGCTGAGTGTCCTTTCAAAGATCGTCCTGATCTTCGACATGCTGGCCGGACGTCTGGAGATCTTCCCGATGATCGCTCTGATCTCCCGCACGACCTGGCGCCACGAATAAGATATTTCCGGAATATCCGGAAACAGCAAAAGACCGGTTCGGATGATCCGAATCGGTCTTTTTTCTTTGTCATGAAGACGATCAGTCTTCTTTCTTTCCTTCATACTTATGATGCAGCAGTTCATGCGCGCGCTCGTTCAGATCCTCGTCGTACATCATGTTCAGGACCGGATTCCGCTCCGACCGTTTGAACAGAGCGCTGCGGTCCAGTTCGAACAGGCCTTCCGCACGTTTGCGCTTGCTTCCCATCAGGGCTGTCGGCTGGCCGGCACCGCCCACGCAGCCGGTGCGGCAGGTCATGACCTCGACCAGATCCAGCTGTACCTCGCCGCTTTCGATCTGATCCAGCAGCCTGTCGGCAGCCGCAAGGCCGTGGACCACCGCGACGCGGACTTCCCGGTCTCCGATCGGGATGGTCGCGAACCTTGTCTGGCTCGTGCCGCGCAGACCGGATTCACTGATCATCCGCAGCGCGTTCTTGGACTTGTCGGGCAGGCAGTGGCGGATGACCGCTTCGGCAACGCCGCCGGCAGTTCCGAAGATCTCTCCGGCGCCGGAGCCCATGCCGAAGGGCAGGTCGGGCGATTCCTTTTCCAGCGTGGTGAAGCGGATGCCGGATTCCTTGATCATCTTGATCACTTCCTGCGTCGTCAGCACCAGATCCACGTTGGGCTTTCCGAAGCGCCTGAACTCGGGTCTCGCTGCTTCCATCTTCTTGGCCGTGCAGGGCATGATCGCGATGTGATAGGTCTCGCGGCCGTCTTCCGCATCCTTTTCGCGGTAGCGGTCCTTCAGGACCGTGGCAAACATCTGCATCGGCGACAGCGCCGAGGAAAGATTCTTCAGGAACTGCGGGCGATCGTTTTCCACGTGCTTGACCCAGGCCGGGCAGCAGGACGTCATGAGCGGCAGATTCTCTCCGCTTTCCAGACGGCGCAGGAATTCCGCGCCTTCCTCTCGCACGGTCAGGTCCGCACCGAAGATCGTATCGTAAACTTCGTCCACGCCCATGATCTTCAGGGCGGCGACCAGCTTATCCAGGACGTTCTCACCGGGGGCTATTCCGTAGGCTTCCCCCACTGCCACGCGCACGGCCGGTGCGATCTGCACGACCACGCGCTTTTTCGGGTCGTGGATCGCTCTCCAGGCTTCGCCGATCTGGTTCTTCACCACGATGGCACCGGTGGGGCACACGGCAGAGCACTGGCCGCAGCTGATGCATCTCGTGTCGATGATCGGCTTGTCCCCGGTCGTGATGATCCGAAGATCCGGGCCGTGTCCCGAAAAATGGAGGTTGCCGATGCCTTCGACCTCTTCGCAGACACGCACGCAGTCGCCGCAGAGAATGCATTTGTTGTAATCGATGCTGATGGAAGGACTGGTCTCGTCGTTCTCAATATGCTCGCGGGTATCCGCAAAGATCATTTCGTGGATGCCGAAACGTGCCGCCATGTCCTGCAGGCGGCAGTTTCCGCTCTTTTCGCAGAGGGTGCAGTCGCGGCAGTGCGCGGCAAGGAGCAGTTCCAGCGTCAGGCGGCGGTAGCGCAGCAGCTTCGCCGTATTGGTCCGGATGCGCATGCCGTTTTTCGGCACCATCGTGCAGGCGGCGTCGATCTTGCCCTTGTCATCCTCCACCATGCACATGCGGCAGGCGCCGTAGACCGACAGATCCGAATGGAAGCAGAAGTTGGGCACTTCCACGCCGGCTTTCCGGCAGACAGCCATCACGTTCGGTTCGTCGTCAAATTCCACGCGGATGTTATCAATGTACATCAGACCCTTAGCCATCGATTTCCTCCTCTCTGATCGCGCCGAACGCGCAAAGTTCCATGCAGGTGAAGCACTTCACGCACTTGTTCTGGTCGATCGTGAACGGGGACTTGATGACCCCGGTAATGGCTTCCGCGTGGCAGGAGCGCGCGCAGCGGCTGCAGCCGCGGCAGAGCGTAGGATCGATCACGATCCTGCGGCGGTCGTAAGGAATGTTACCTGGTTCGATCGGCAGATGCCGGTGCGCGGCGCAGAGTTCGCAATGGCCGTGCCTGTGCGCCTCAAATTCTTCCGGAAAGAACTGGTAGGCGTTTTTCAGCGTGTCATAAACGCCCTTTCCGAGCGCGCAGAAGCCGGTCACGCTGACCATTTCCCCGATCTCGAACAGGATATTGAACCCCGCGTCATTCAGGATCCCCGTCATGAGGGCGTTCAGAAGTTCCACGAGACGGCGCGTGCCTTCGCGGCAGGAAACGCATTTCCCGCAGAAATCGGTCTGCGTCTGCTCCATGAAGCGTCGGACGGCATCAACGATGCAGCGGTCTTCATCCAGCACGGTGACCACGCCGTCGCCCCGGCGCATGCCGAAAGGTGCGAGCACCTTCACGTCAAGCGGAAGGTCCAGCTGGTCCGCGCACAGCAGCGTTCCGGAAGGGCCGCCGATCTGAACCGCCTTGAAAGCTTTTCCGTGCAGCATGCCGCCTGCTGCTTCGATCACCTGGCGGATCGTCATCCCGTCGGTGACCTGTACGGTCCCGGGATGGAGGACATCCCCTTTGACCACGTATTCCTTAACCATGTCTTTCGATCTCTCTTCTTTCATTACTGCTTCCGCAGCTTGATTTTATCGTATACTACCTTACCATCCCCGGCGGTTTAAGTAAAGCGCTTTCGGCATCATTTAGCGATCTTTCCGCGTCTTTCAGCCGTTCCGCGCAGGCGCCTTCTCCGTATAACAAAAAGGCACAGCCTGCCCTTTTGCAAGCTGTGCCGTCCATAGAGGCGACGACCGGATTTGAACCGGTGCATCAGGGTTTTGCAGACCCACGCCTTACCACTTGGCTACGTCGCCTTATGAAAAAATGACTCCATCGGGATTCGAACCCGAGTTACCGCCGTGAAAGGGCGATGTCTTAACCGCTTGACCATGGAGCCATTAACTCCCCGAGCAGGGCTCGAACCTGCAACACCTCGGTTAACAGCCGAGTGCTCTGCCATTGAGCTATCGAGGAATATAAGAATGCTCAGCACCCTCAAAACCGCACACCGAAGATTTACTTAACGAAAGAGAAGGGATAAGATCAAGTGTTCGACCGATTAGTAACAGTCAGCTCCACGTATTTATTACTACGCTTCCACCTCTGCCCTATCAACCTCGTCGTCTTCAAGGGGTCTCATGGATATCTCATCTTGAGGGGGGCTTCACGCTTAGATGCCTTCAGCGTTTATCCCTTCCGCACTTGGCTACCCGGCTATGCCATTGATATGACAACCGGTGCACCAGCGGTGCGTCCATCCCGGTCCTCTCGTACTAAGGACAGCTCCTCTCAAATATCCTACGCCCGCGCCAGATAGGGACCGAACTGTCTCACGACGTTCTGAACCCAGCTCGCGTACCGCTTTAATGGGCGAACAGCCCAACCCTTGGGACCCGCTTCAGCCCCAGGATGCGATGAGCCGACATCGAGGTGCCAAACCACTCCGTCGATGTGAACTCTTGGGAGTGATCAGCCTGTTATCCCCAGGGTAGCTT
>CACWLA010000045.1 GCA_902761665.1 uncultured Lachnospiraceae bacterium
AATCTTCTTCCAGCTTCTCCCGCAGGCGCTTGATATAAACGGTCAGCGTATTGTCGCTCACGTATTCGCCGGCACTGTCCCATATCTCATCCAGCAACTGTTCACGGGTCAGGACCTGCCCCCGGTGATTCAGGAAAAACATGAAAAGGCGGTACTCCAATGCAGACAGAAAGATCTGCCGGTCAGCGCGAAACACCAGGCCTTTGCCTGTATCGACCCGCAGTTCGCCCAGCGCGATCTCGCCGTGATTTCCCGAAGATCGCCGCAGAACGCTGCGGATCCGTGAAACCAGTTCCTTCGGCCGGAAGGGTTTGGCAATATAGTCGTCGGCTCCCATGTCCAGCCCTGTCACGGTGCTCAATTCATCACTGGAAGCCGTGAGAAAGATGACGGGAACGCCTTTCCCCCTGGCATAAGCACAGACGGCAAATCCGCCAAAGTGATATCGACCAGCGCCAGATCAGGCCGCTCGGTATCGATCGCTGCGACAGCCTGCGTCTGACCGGCGGCTGACAGTGGGCGGAAGCCTTCCGCGCTTAAATATTCCGTTAACCGCCGCACCAGGGCGGAATCATCTTCAACCAACAGAAGCTTTTCCATGAGAGACCTCTTTTCTTACGGAAATCGGGAAGTTGAAACAGCTTCATTATAACATTCCGCCTGCAAAAACGAATGACAGAATTGTCACATTGGCGCTTCCTCTCATTTGCGGAGAATTTTTACAGGATCCTCATCAATTTCAGGCAGATCTATGATATTATGGACGAAAGAGAGCGGAAGCAGTCTGCCTCTTCGGCAGGAGGTAAGTGATGGGACCTGACATCTGTGTTCCCTGCGGCGAAGGGATCGTCAATATCCGCGTTGGCGCGATCATCCTGAAGGGTGGTCGCTTTCTGATGGTGAAAAACGCCCGCGCCGGGTATTTCTATTCCGTCGGCGGGCGCATCAAGTTCGGGGAGACGGCCGAGGAAGCCGTCGTCCGCGAGGTGGAAGAGGAGACGGGGATCCGCCTGGCGGTCGACCGCCTCGGCTTCGTGCAGGAAAATTATTTTTACGGCGATGCTCCATCCACGGACCGCTTCGGGAAGGTTTATTACGAACTTGCCTTTTACTTCTACATGAAGACGCCGGCGGATTTCGAACCGGTCTGCCGGAGTTTCACCGAAGACGGCGTGCAGGAGAGTCTCGAATGGGTCTCGCCGGACGAGCCGCGGACAGTCTACCCGGATTTCTTCCGGACGGCGCTGGATCCGGAAGACCGGGCGGTGCGGCACATGGTGAAGGATGACCGCTTCGACATCGGCAGGAGGATCCTCGTTCTTGGCTGTCCCGGCAGCGGAAAGAGCAGCTTTGCCGTAAGGCTTGCGGCGGTCACCGGTCTTCCGACGACGCACCTCGACCGGATCTGGTGGAAGCCGGACCGGACGCACGTCTCCCGGGAGGAATTCGACAGGCGCCTCGCCGCCCTGCTGCAGGAGGATGAGTGGATCCTGGACGGCGATTACAGCCGCACCTACGAGCCGCGCCTCCGCGCCTCGGACACGGCGATCTTCCTTGACATTGACGAAGAGGCGTGCCTTGCGGGCATCACGGCGCGGATCGGGAAGGAACGGCCCGACATGCCCTGGACCGAGCAGGAAATCGACCCGGAACTCGTCGCAGAGGTAAGAAAATACCGGACGGAAAACCGCCCGGTCCTGATGGAACTGTTCAGGAAATATCCGCCGCGCCGGCTGGTCATCCTCAGAAGCCGGGAAGAAGCTTCGGCCTGGCTGGAAGGGCTTGCCCGGAACGCCCGGCAGGTGTAAGATGAAAGAGAGGAGGGATGCGGCATGAGTGTTTCGGAAAAAAAGAGAAAACGCATCTTTGAGATCATCCAGATCGGCAACCGGGAGGACTTCCCGAGCCGGGCTTTTGACATCTTCATCGTGACGGCGATCGTGCTCAACATCGCGGTCCTCATTCTGGATACCTTCGATCAGCTGAGTGCGTACGACGGCGTCTTCCGGACCGTCGAGATCGTGACGATCCTGATCTTCTGCGTGGAATACGCGCTCCGGATCTGGACGGCGGACCTCCTATATCCGGAAGAAAAAAAGAAGAGCAGAGCCGTTCTGAAGTTCATTTTCTCCTTTGACGGCCTCGTGGATCTTCTGACGATCCTGCCCTTCTTCTTCCTCTCCGGCATGGGGGCGGTGCGCTTCCTCCGCGTTGCGCGCATCTTCCACCTGTTCCGCATCAATACCCAGTACGAATCCTTCCAGGTCATCACTTCGGTCCTGAAGGAAAAAAGGAACGCGATCCTTTACTCGGTCTTCATCATCGTCGTCCTGATCCTGGCGGCGTCGCTGACCATGTACAGCGTGGAACACACGGCGCAGCCGGAAGCCTTCCAGAACGCCTTCTCGGGCATCTGGTGGAGCGTCTCGACGGTCTTTACCGTCGGCTACGGCGATATTTACCCGGTAACGGTACTGGGACGCGTCCTGGGGGTCATCATTACCTTCCTGGGCGTCGGTGCCGTCGCGATCCCGACCGGCATCCTTTCCGCGGGCTTCGTGGAACATTATTCGCGCATGCAGCGAAGCGTTGAGGCAGCGGAATACAAGAACAGCAGCGCGGTCATCCTGGCAGATAAGGCTTCACCCTACGCAGGCCGCAGAGTGAAGGAAATAGAAGAAATGAACGCCGTCTGCGTGACGGCGCTCATTCGCGGGGAACTCGTCATCGTTCCGGAAGATACGGTCCGTATCGAGGAAGGTGACGTTCTGCTGGTAATGAAATTGTAAACGGATCAGGCGTTTTCCTGCGGTTCATCCGGCTCCTGCGCAGTCTGCGCGGGAGCTTCTTTTTTTGCCTCAGGTTCCTTGCCCTGCCAGACGACGACCTGCGGGAACGGGATCTCGATGCCGCCGGCATCCAGGGCCAGCTTCAGTTCGCGGTTCAGTACCCGGCGCGCTGCGTAGATGTTCGACTCGTCCACGTCGGCGATGACCTTCAGGTCCACGGAGGAATCGGAGAGGCTTTCCACGCCGACGTAGCGCGGCGTCTTCGGGAAATATTCCGGATAGCGCTCGGGGAGCTTTTCCAGCATGTCGGTGATGACTTTCTCCGCTGCCACGAGGTCTGCGCCGTAGGCGATGCTGACGACGGACACAGCAAGGGAGGTGACTTCGGACAGATTAGTCAGGACGCGGATGTCGGAGTTGTTGATGATGCGGTTGTTGCCGCCGGCGTCGACGATCTGTGTCGAGACGATGCCGATGTTCTTGACCGTGCCGCGGAAGCCGTCCACGCTGATGATGTCGCCCACGTAGAAGCGCCCTTCAAACAGAATGAACAGTCCGGCGAAAATGTCTTCGATGAGGCTCTGTGCGCCGAAGCCGATGACCAGGGCTAAGATCCCGAGGCTGGCGATGACGGTCAGAATGTCCGCGCCGAGCAGGTTCAGGCCGTAGATCACCGCGAAGATCACGATCGCGTAGCGGATCAGGTTCGTGATCATGCCCTTGATCGTTTCCGCATGGCGGTTCTTCAGCTTGATCAGGGAGAAGATCCACATGATCAGGCGGTAGACAGCCCAGCAGGCGAGGATCATGAACAGGAGGGATACGATCCGCAGCCAGTCAAAGCCGCCTTCTCTCGTCTGTACGGGCATGTACTGACTGAAGTAGGTCGCGTGGAAGAGCCGGATGGCTTCCTGCTGCGCCGGCTTCAGGAAGAAGAGAAGCTGCGGCGCGTTCAGTGCGATCAGGACCAGCAGGATGATGAAGATCCCGACGAAGCGGACGGTATTTCTGCCCTGCTGTTTCTTGGTTTCGGAAGTATTGCTGCTCATGGTGTTTTCCTTTCCGGGCTCCGGCCCGAGACGAATCGATGGATATCTGAAGGTCTGAAATTACGGTGCCGTGTATGTACGCTTGCCGCCGCCCTGGGGAGCAACGAAGCAGACATCGTCCGAAGAACCGCTTGAGGCGACCCTGAGGCAGATCTTATATGTATACGTCCTGCCGGATACAGGGGTGAAATCCAGAACGATCTGGCCGGTTCGGGAGGTCGCTTCTTCGGAACCGTTTGCAATGTAAGCGACGAACGTGTCATCACCTCCGGAGCAGTCGCCCCATTCGAGCGCATAGTAACCTTCCGATTCCGCTTGTGACCAGAAGTCTGCGTTGATGTTATAGGATATGGTATTGCCGTTGACAAAGGAAATCGTAAAGGCCGGAGTACCGCAGCCGCGGCTGCAGGTCATGACCGGAATCCTGGCACCGGAATTATCGTAATTGCCGTTCTCATCCTCCGGCGACCAGTTCCAGGTCTGAATGTCGAAATGGTGGCCGAGCGCCGCCGTATACGTATCTTTATAGCTGTTGCCGCAGCGGGAGCAGGTATGGGTGGTGTAGCCCTGCGCGGTGCAGGTGGCGGCAGTGACGGTATTTGCATAACTGTGGCCGAGCGCCGCCGTGTAGGTATCCCTGTAGTTGTCGCCGCAGCGGGAGCAGGTATGGGTGGTGTAGCCCTGCGCGGTGCAGGTGGGTGCAGTGACCTGGGCTGCATAGCTGTGGCCGAGCGCCGCCGTGTACGTATCCTTATAACTGTCGCCGCAGCGGGAGCAGGTATGGGTGGTGTAGCCCTGTGCGGTGCAGGTGGGGGCAGTGACCTGGGCCGTGTAGCTGTGGCCGAGCGCCGGTGTGGTCTTTGTCGTCCGGGAGATCTCTTCGCCGCAGACTTCGCAGTAGACGACCTCGTCCTGGCTGCCTCCCTTCGTGCAGCCCGGTTCGGTCACGTTCTCGGTGACGGGTTCGCCTTCGGTATGGCCGAGGGCTTCGAGGACCACGGTCGTCCGGGAGATCTCTTCGCCGCAGACGGCGCAGTAGACAACTTCTTCCTCGCTGCCCTCCTCGGTGCAGCCCGGTTCGGTCACGTTTTCCGCAACAGGTTCTCCGGCTTCATGTCCGAGGGCGGCGACCGTGACGGTCGTCCGGGAGATCTCCTCACCGCAGACAGTGCAGTAAACGACGTCGTCCTCGCTGCCGTTCTCGGTGCAGCTTGGCGGGACAGCGTTCTCAACGACAAATTCGCCGGCGGTGTGGCCGGGCGCGTACAGGACGCGGTGTATTCGGGTCATTTCCGTGCCGCAGACCTTGCAGAACGTTACCTCTTCATATGAACCGTCGTGCGTGCAGTCCGGCTCGATGCGGTTCTCCTCGACAGGCGGCGCCGGTTCGTGCGGTTTGGCCGTGACCTGATCCAGACGCACGCCGCATTCCGTGCAGATGTAGCAGGAGAGGCCGTTCTCCGTGCAGCTTGCCTCCTTTACGACGATGAGGTGATCGTAATCGTAGCGGTGGGGAGCCTGAGGGTCACTGTTCCAGAGCGCGGCCAGCTCGTCCGGCGTGTAATCGTCCGGCTGTTCAAAGGCATCCTGCTCGTATTCGTAGAGCATGGCCCTGACCCGCCGGCCGCCGGAAGAATCGTTTCCGGCTGCGGCGTTTCCGATAAGCGCTGCAGCCGCCACGATCGCTGCACCGCCGCGCATGGCTGAGCCGAGGAACTTTCGGAACCAGTTATAGCGGCTCCGTTTTCGCTGTTTCTGCGCGCGTGCGTTTCGTGTGCTTTCTCCCGGCGGGACCTCCCCCTGAAAGATGTTTTCCTCCCGCATGGTAACGGCAGATTCCTTAAAAAAGGTCACGTCGGGATACTCCGGCGTGTATTCCGGATCTATGCTGTGCTCCGGCTGGGGCGGGAGATATTCATTGTTATTCCACTCATTGTCCATACCGTATCCGCCTTTCGGGAAGGGGGCCGCTGGTTCTGCTATCATTATGACAGAGCCCCGGGGGGATTGTCAACACAAATCTGCTTTAAAGTACTAAAGTGAACGTGCTCATAAAAAATTTAACGTTTATCGTAAAAATACTCTTGACAAACATTAATAGCGGTCGTATGATGCATTTAACGACAAACATTAAATCGTTAACGATAAACGCTTATGCGTTATGCTTGAGGAGGTTTTTTCATGAACAGCGAGATCAGAAAAAAAGTCAATACCGTGGGCAAAGTGGGGCATATCCTTGCCGTCATCGCCAAGATATTCCTCATCGCCGGCATGGTCATAATGGTCCTGGGCATCGCGGTCGGCGTCATCTTCCCGCGGGACGCCGTGCAGGCGGATCTTTCCGGAGAAGTCACGGTCCACGTTTCCGAGAAACTGTATAAAGGCAGATTCCCGGTCATCGGCGACCTGGGGGATCCGGAAAAATGGAACATTCAGCTCGGCGGAGAGGATTTTGACGACGTCAGGATCGAAAAGACGGACAGCGGCATCGATATCATCGGTTCGATGAGCGGCGGCGTTCCGGTCCTGGGCGCGCTGTTTAAGGGCTGCGTGATCGGCCTTGTCTACATGACGGCAGTGCTTGTCGTTTTCTGCTTCCTCGACGCGCTGATGAAGGAATTCAGGACCTGCGAGACGCCGTTCGCACCCGGCGTGATCCGGAAGATGTCGAACTTCGCCTGGTCGCTGCTCCCGATGGGGCTCCTCTCCGGCTTCTCCGGCGGCGAGGTCCTGCCGGTCCGCTTCTTCTCCGTCAATACCTTCTCGGTGGACGGTCTGGGCAAGGGCTTTACCGTCAATATTTCGGTGATCCTCATGATCCTCGTGGTCTTTGCGCTGGTGCAGGTCTTCAAATACGGCGCTGAGCTGCAGCAGCAGGCGGACGAGACGCTGTGAGGTGAGAGATGGGACGCATTATCCTGCGGCTCGACCGGGTCATGGCCGACCGGAAGATGAGCCTGAATGAACTCTCCGAGCGGGTGGGGGTCGCAAACGTCAACCTCTCCAAACTGAAAAACGGCCATATCAGCGCCATCCGCTTTTCCACGCTGATCGCCGTCTGCGAGGCGCTGAACTGCCAGCCGGGCGACATTCTGGAATACGCTCCTGACGCTCCGGCAGAGGCTCCGGACGCGCCTGCGGAGGACGCTTCGGGGCAGCTCCCGCAGATGTGAGAGGAGGCAGCCATGATCACTGACAGTTTTGATCCCTTAAGCAGACCGGTCGTTTCGCCGGGCGATTTCTATCCGGAAGGCGACGTCAGCCGGGTTTGCCTGATCATTTTCTCCGAGCAGCTCTTTCGGTACATGCAGGAGCATTTTGCCTGCGAGCCGGTCGGGATGATCGGCGCCTGCAACGGCCGGAAGAAGATCTGGAAGACGGAATACGAGGGCAGGACGCTGGTCTTTTATCTTTCGGCGATCGGCTCCTGCGGTGCGGGAAACGACCTCATCGAGACGGCGCACCAGACAGGTGCGCGGAAGTTCGTGATGTTCGGCTCGGCGGGGAACCTCGCCCCGGAAAAAACGGAAGGAAAGTACGTTCTTCCGACCGCGGCCTACCGCGACGAGGGACTGTCCTACCACTACGCGCCGCCCGCGGACTACATTGAGACGCCGGGACACCGTCTGCTGGAGAGACTCTTTGACAAATGGGAGGTACCGTATGTCAGCGGCCGCATCTGGACGACCGACGCGATCTACCGTGAGACTGCGGGGCACCTCAGGGCGCGGCAGGCGGACGGCTGCCTTGCCGTGGACATGGAAGTTTCCGGCGTGCAGGCTGTCTGCGATTTCCACGGCTTTGAACTCTACGATTTTCTCCAGGTCGGCGACGTGCTGCGCGAGGAGGACCACGACGTCAGCGCGCTTCACGGTGCGAACCATGATCTGCCGAAGCTTTTCCTGGCGCTCCGCATTGCGAAGCGGCTGACGGACGAAGCGTAAAAGCCGGCGCTTGCCGACAATTCTTAAATCTGCTATGCTGAACGAAGAAAGACCGGCGGTGACACCGTGCCGGCAGCGGAGGTAAATATGAGCGAATTCAGGATCAAACACATCGGGATAAGGACCGACAGCGCGGAAGAAGCTGCCTCGACGGCAGGATCGCTGGCAGCGCTGTTTGACCTTTCGACACGGGCGACCGACACGGCAGTCTGGGCAGGCGACCTCTTTGAAGTGATGAACAGCGACAAGCGGGGCGCCCGCGGGCACGTAGCCTTGCAGACCGATGACGTGGAAGCGGCAATGGAAGCTCTCCGTGAAAAGGGCATCGGCTTCCTGGAGGATACGGTCAAGCGGAACGAAGAAGGAAAGATCACCTTCGTCTATCTGGACAGGGAGATCGCCGGCTTTCAGTTCCATCTGACCGTATGACAGACAAAAAACCGTGATTTTGAGGAGAAAAACATGAACAGGAAGATCAGCAGGATCCTTGCCCTGTTCGCCGTCTTTGCCATGGTATTTACGATGGCTGGCTGCGGCGCGGGCAAAAAGGAATCTTCAGCCCCCGTGCAGACAACGGCAGCGCCATCGGCATCCGCAGAAAAAACAGAACCTGCCCCGCAGACGACGGAAGCGCCAACCGAAGCAGCGACGGAAGCGCCAACTGAAGCGCCAACTGAGGCGCCATCGGAACCGGCCGTGCCCGAAGTGACCCCGAGCGGTGACATCGTGATCGTATTCACCAGCGACGTCCACTGCGGCATTGACCAGGGCTTCGGCTACGCAGGCGTAGCGAAGATCAAGGCGTATCTGGAATCCAAGGGTGATGCCGTTATCCTGGTAGACAACGGCGACAGCATCCAGGGCGAACCGATCGGCACCCTGACCAAGGGCGAAGCCATCGTCGACCTGATGAATCTGGTGGGCTACAGCATCGCGATCCCCGGCAACCATGAGTTTGACTACGGCATGGATGCGTTCCTGAAACTGACAGAGAAAGCGGAATTTGACTACATCAGCTGCAACTTCAACAAGGAGGGCGAACTGGTCTTTGCCCCTTACGTGATCCGCGAACTTGCCGGCAAAAAGGTCGCTTTCGTCGGCATGACGACGCCGAAGACCCTGACGAGTTCCACGCCCCGCTATTTCATGAACGACAAGGGCGAATTCATTTACGGCTTCTTCCAGGATGACACCGGTGAAAAACTTTATCAGGCGGTCCAGAAGGCCGTGGACGATGCCCGCGCAGCAGGGGCTGAACTGGTCGTTGCCATGGCACACATGGGCAATGAGATCGAAGTGAAGCCTTACACTTACCTGGATATTATCGTGAACACCACAGGTATCGATGTGTTTCTCGACGGCCACAGCCACGACACGGAACAGGTCACAGTCAGGAATAAGAGCGGCGTTGACGTTCTTCGTTCAGCCTGCGGCACCAAGCTCGCGGCAGTGGGCTGGTGCAGGATTGCGAAAGACGGCAGGATCAGCACCGGTCTGTATAAGTGGGACAACAGTGTCGCGGCAGCAGAACTCCTCGGTCTGGACGGTCCTGCGGCTGACAGCGTGAAAGCGGCGGCTGATATCCTGACGGCGAAGCTGAGTGAAGTCGTGGCGCGGAGTGACGTAGATCTGACGGTCAACGATCCCGAAGCGAAGGATGCGAACGGCCAGCCCATCCGCATGATCCGCCGCGCGGAAACGAACCTCGGCGACCTCTGTGCCGATGCCTACCGTGTCCAGGCCGGTGCAGACATCGCCTTCGTCAACGGCGGCAGCGTCCGTGTCAGCATCAGTGCCGGCGACATCACGCTGGGGAACATCCTGAGTGTCCATCCTTTCGGCAACGCATTATGCATGATCGAAGTGACCGGCCAGCAGATCCTGGATGCGCTGGAATGGGGCGCGTGTGCCGTACCCGGTGAAAACGGCAGCTTCCTGCAGGTGTCCGGCATTTCCTATGAGATCGATTCCCGCATCGATTCCTCCTGCAAGGCGAACGAGAGCGGCCTGTTTCTGAGGGTGGAAGGCGAACGCCGCGTAAAGAACGTTAAGGTCGGTGACGAAGCGCTGGATCCGAACAAGACCTACACGCTGGCCGGCCACAGTTACATGCTGCTGGAAAACGGCGACGGCTACGCGATGTTCGACGGCTGCAAACTGCTGCTGGATCGCGTGAAGCTGGACAACCAGGTCCTGATCGACTACATCACCGAGTCGCTCGGCGGCGTGATCGGTGAGGAATACGAAGAACTCACCGGCCAGGACCGTATCGTGATCACGGAATAAAAGAAATGCCTTCGGTCTCCGAACCCGAAGATGAAAAAAGAGGCTGCCGCAGTGATATGTACCCAGTTTCCTGGACACATTGATTTATGACCGGCCTCAACAAGTGGATGCCATTCTGTACTTTACAGGTGGCATCCATTTTGTTTTTGCCTGGATGCGTTCATTGTTG
>CACWLA010000046.1 GCA_902761665.1 uncultured Lachnospiraceae bacterium
ATCGTCCGCGCGGCCGGCCTCACGAAAGCCGACACGGTGCTTGAGATCGGCCCCGGCATCGGGACCATGACCCAGTACCTGTCCGAAGCTGCCGGAAAAGTCATCGCGGTCGAGATCGACAAAGCCCTCATCCCCATCCTGCAGGATACCCTCGCGGGATTTGACAACGTACAGGTCATCCAGGGCGACATCCTGAAGACCGACCTTGCAGCCCTGATCGCAGAAAACGGCGGCGGACCGATCAAGGTCGTCGCGAACCTTCCGTATTATATCACGACCCCCATCCTGATGAAGCTGCTCGCGGGGCGCGAAGCCATCAGCCTGATGGCCGTGATGGTGCAGGAAGAAGTCGCGAAGCGCATCGTCAGCGGACCGGGCAGCAAGGACTACGGCGCGCTCAGCGTGGGCGTGCAGTACTACGCGGATCCGGAGATCGTCTGCCGGGTCGCGCCGTCCTCGTTCATGCCGCAGCCGAAGGTGGCGTCGTCGGTGCTCCGCCTCGTGAAAAGGGAGAAGCCGCCGGTCACGCCGCGCGATGAAGAGCATATGTTTGCCGTCGTGAAGGCGGCATTCCTGCAGAGAAGGAAGACCCTGCCGAATGCGCTTGCGGGCTATGCGCCGTTAGGCGTCAGCCGGGAAGAAGCGGCATCCGCCATGGAGAGAATGGGCCTCGACAGCCGGCTCCGCGGCGAAACGCTGACGATGGAACAATTTGCCGCATTGAGCGATCAGTTATAAGGGAAAGCTTACGGAAGGATCCGGATATGGCAGCAGAAAAAACGCGCAAACTGAGTGAGAAGAAGACGAGGCACATCAACCGGAAGCGGCTGGTGCGCCTGCTGATCGTGCTGCTGCTTTGTGCCGCAGCCATTTTCCTGCTGGTCCGGCTCCTCATGCGCCGGAACTACCGCACGGCCGACCTGATCAGCGACAGTGAGCAAAGCGGCGGGAGCGCCGTCAGCTACCTGCACCTCGGCGGACGCATCCTGCGCTATTCGCAGAACGGCGCCGCCATGCTGGAAGGGAGCGGCAAGGAACTCTGGAACCTCAGCTATCAGTATGCGAAGCCGAAAGCCAAACTGCAGGGAAATTACGGGGCGATCGCCGACATCGGCGGCACCGGCGCCTGCATTTTCGGCAGGGACGGGATCAGCGGCCAGATCATGACGAACAGCCCCATCCTGAACCTTGCGGTCTCGGAGAAGGGCACCACGGTGCTCGTGCTCGAGGAAGGCATGACGAGCCGCATACAGTTCTACGACCGGAACGGCAAGGCGCTCGACATCTCCGCGACACTAGAGATGGCCATCAGCGGCTTCCCGCTTGACGTTGCCCTCTCACCGGACGGCACCGGCCTCATCGTATCCACCGGGGCCTATCTTTCCGGCGCGCTCGGGACCCAGCTGGTCTTTTACAATTTTGCGGTCGGCAAAGGCGAAATGAACCGCCTGGTCGGCTATTTTACCTACGATAACGTCCTCTTCCCCGAAGTCCGCTACATGGGCGGCGCGGCTGCCGTGGCCGTCGGTGACGACCGCCTGGTCTTCTTCGACCTGAGCACGGAGAACAAGCCGAAAGTGGGAGAGGAGGTGCGCTTCGATACCGAGATAAGCGCGGCCGACGCGGGCGAATCGCACGCGGCCGTGGTCCGCTCTTCGGACAGCGGCACCGGGCTCGTGATGGAGGTCTTTGACAAGGCCGGCAGGAAGTGTTTTGCCACCGAACTCACGGAGTATCCCCGCTATCTGGAAGAAGGCAGAAACTACGTTCTGATGACTTCGGCTTCCGGCGTGAGGCTCTGGGACTATAAGGGAAAACTGCGCTTTACGGGCCTCGCGGAGCAGGATCCGCAGACCGTCTTTGCCACGAGCCGGAACACGCTGATCCAGCCGTCCGGCGGCCATCTTTACCGCTGGCGCCTGCGTTAGGGAGGAAGAAGCATGAAACTTTCGAGAAGGCTTCTGATCATCTGCCTGACGCTGATCATCATCCCGTCGCTCATGCTGACGGCGGCCTGGCTCCTGCTGCGCTCGTATCAGACGCGGGAGATCCGCAGGGCATTTGAACTCGAAGGCAAGGTAAACCCCTACTCCTTCAGCGCCGCGCAGCGCTTTGACGTGATGATGAGCTCCATGGTGCAGGACGTCGACGAGGACTGTGAAAAGGACCCGGGCTGCGTACTGAACACGGACTATCTGGCTTCCCTGAACGAGCGGATGAAGCGGATGGGCGGCTACATTCTGGGCTGGCAGGACGGGGCATATTATTACTACGGCGGCTTCGCTTCGGAGGGGATGCGCGCCTATCTTTCACGGAGCCTTCCGGCGGATGACAACCGGAATGTCTACTATTCGGAGGAAGGCCGCCAGTACCTGGTCGGCTCCCACGGCTTTACGGACGAGGGCGGCGCGGAAGGGACCCTTTTCCTGGTCTCGGACGTGACTGATTCCCTGCCCGCCCTCAGCAAGACGATCGGCATTTTCCTGATCGTCGGCCTGATGGTGCTGCTGCTTTCGGTGCTGATCACGGGCAGTTGGCTGCGGAACAGCTTAGTGAAGCCGCTCGCGGCGCTCCAGGAGGCGACGAACGCCATCCGGGAAGGCAATCTGGACGTCAGCGTGGAGGTCGCCGGCGACGGCGAAGTGGCGTCGCTCTGCCGGGATTTCGAGGAGATGCGCATGCATCTCAAGGAAGCCGCGGACGAGCAGCTGCAGAGCGAGAAGAACAACAAGGTGCTGATCAGCAACATTTCCCACGACCTGAAGACCCCCATCACCGCCATCAAGGGCTATGTGGAAGGCATTCAGGACGGCGTCGCGTCATCGCCCGAGAAGCTGGACAAGTATCTGCACACCATCTACAATAAGGCGAATGACATGGACAAACTCGTGGACGAGCTGACGCTGTATTCGAAGATCGATACCAACCGCGTCCCGTACAACTTTACGAAGATCCGGGTGAAGAGCTATTTCGAAGACTGCGCGGACGAGCTCCGCGAAGAGCTGGAGGCACAGAACGTCGTGTTAAGCTATTCGGGTACGATCAGTGCGGATACCGTCATGGTCGGCGACCCCGAGCAGTTAAAGCGCGTCATCAACAACATCATTTCCAACTCCGTCAAATACATGGATAAGGCGAAAAAGACCATCGACATCCGCGTGAAGGACGGAGAGGATTTCATTCAGGTCGAGATCGAAGATAACGGCAAGGGCATTGCCGGCAAGGACATTCCCTTCATCTTCGACCGCTTCTACCGGACGGATTCCTCGCGGAATTCCTCGACCGGCGGCAGCGGCATCGGCCTTTCGATCGTCAAGAAGATCGTGGAAGACCACGGCGGGCGCATCTGGGCATCCAGCCGCGAGGGCTTCGGCACGACCATGACCATAGAAATGAGAAAGTACAAGGAGGAACAGCATGAGCAGAATACTGATCGTAGAAGACGAGAAGGATATCGCCGAGCTTGAGAAGGATTATCTTGAGCTGAGCGGCTTTGAAGTGGAGATCGTTTATGACGGGACGGAGGGCCTGGAGAAGGCGCTGAATGAGGAATTCGACCTGTATATCCTCGACCTGATGCTGCCCGGCGTGGACGGCTTTGAGATCTGCAAGAGGATCCGCGACGTCAAGGATACGCCGATCCTTCTGGTCTCGGCGAAGCGCGACGACATCGACAAGATCCGCGGCCTCGGCCTTGGTGCGGACGACTACGTGACCAAGCCTTTCAGCCCGAGCGAGCTGGTGGCGCGGGTCAAGGCGCACCTTGCGCGCTACGATCGCCTGATCGGCAGCCAGGCGCAGAAGAACGAAGTGATCCAGATCCGCGGCCTGAAGATCGACCGGACCGCCCGCCGCGTGTGGGTGAACGGCGAAGAAAAGCAGTTCACGACCAAGGAATTTGACCTGCTGACCTTCCTCGCCATGAACCCGAACCACGTGTTCACGAAGGAAGAACTGTTCCGGAACATCTGGGACATGGAATCGGTGGGCGACATCGCGACCGTGACCGTGCACATCAAGAAGATCCGCGAGAAGATCGAGCTGGATACCTCCAAGCCGCAGTACATCGAGACGATCTGGGGCGTGGGCTACCGGTTCAGGATCTGATCGGCAGGCCGGAACGCGGAGCTGCAAGGCGCAGCTGGGCCGGCGAACGGCGCGCCATGGCCGGAAGTGAGGAAATATGACGAAGGAAGAACGCGTGCGGGAGATCCTCGCGCGCCTGGATAAGGAATACGGCACGGACCTCGCCTGCTACCTCTCGCATGAGGACGCCTGGCAGCTTCTGGTCGCGACCATCCTGTCGGCGCAGTGTACCGACGCGCGGGTGAACGAGGTAACGCCCGGACTGTTCGCAAAGTACGGCAGCGTGGAGGCATTTGCGGAAGCGCCGCTTACGGAGCTCGAGCAGGATATCCGCTCGACCGGCTTTTACCACAACAAGGCGAAGAACATCAAGGCCTGTGCGCGGATGCTGCTCGATGAATACGGCGGCACGGTGCCGTCCGACATTGAGGAGCTCGTGAAGCTTCCCGGCGTCGGCCGGAAGACCGCAAACGTGATCCGGGGAAACATCTTTCAGATCCCGAGCGTGGTCGTGGATACGCACGTGGGGCGCCTTTCAAGGCGGCTCGGCCTCACGGAGGCGGAGGACCCGGAGAAAGTGGAGTATGACCTGATGGCCTGTATTCCCGAGGACCACTGGATCCTCATCAATCTGGACCTGATCGCCCTCGGCCGGAGCATCTGCAAGTCGCAGAAACCCAGGTGCGGGGAATGCTTCCTCGCGGATATCTGCCCGTGCGGAGAGGGCCTGTCATCCTGAGCAAACACCCCTGTCATCCTGAGCGAAGCGAAGGATCCTGAGACGTTTGAAGATTCTTCGTCGCTTCGCTCCTCAGAATGACAGAGCAGGGTGAGAGAGAAGAAGGAGATAATACATGTTTGATTTCAGCAATAAGAAGCGCAACAACAAGGTCGTTCTGTGGATCATCGTCGGCGTCCTGGTCGCCTGCATGGTCCTGCCGATGGCGATCCAGCTGATCGCCGCACTTTTCGGTAATGCCTGATGATGCACGTCGTGCTGCTTGAACCGGAGATCCCGGCAAATACCGGCAATATCGGGCGCACCTGTGTATCCACGGGTGCGCATCTGCATCTGATCCGGCCGCTCGGCTTTTCCCTCGAGGAAAAGGAGATCCGCCGCGCGGGACTCGACTACTGGAAAGACCTGGATGTGACGGTCTACGACAGCTACGAGGATTTCATGGCGAAAAATCCGGGGGCGCGGATCTGGTATGCGACGACGAAGGCACGGCAGTGCTACACCGAGACTGAGTTTGCGGACGGGGATTATCTGATGTTCGGAAAGGAGAGCCTCGGGATCCCCGAGGAGATCCTCGTGCAGAACCAAGGCCGCTGCATCCGCATCCCCATGGTGAAGGACAACCGCTCGCTCAACCTTTCGAATTCCGTGGCCGTGGTGCTGTACGAAGCACTCAGGCAATTGGAATTCCCGGGGCTGGAAAGAGAAGGGGAACTGCATCATTTATCTTGGAAATAAGCACTGCGATCGTGCGGAGTAATGTCCGATGAAGTACTACATGGAGACCGGACAGACCGATCCGGCGTACAATCTCGCCTTTGAGGAATACGTCCTCCTGAACAAAAAGGAGGGCGATTTTTTGCTGCTCTGGCAGAACGAAAACGCCGTCATCGTCGGCCGGAACCAGAACACCGAAGAGGAGATCGACCGGGCTTTCACCGAAGCGCACGGCGTGAAGGTGGTGCGGCGCATCACCGGCGGCGGGGCGGTCTACCACGACCTCGGGAACCTCAATTATTCGTTCATCACGGACTGCGGCGCGTTCGATCAGGCGGCGCTGTCTGCCTTTGCCGAACCGGTCGTCGCAGCGCTTCGCGGGCTCGGCCTGAACGCTGAGGCGAGCGGACGAAACGACATCACCGTGGACGGCCGAAAAGTCTCCGGCACTGCGCAGCGCGTGCAGGGCGGAAGGATCCTCTTTCACGGGACGCTCCTTTTCGACAGCGACCCGGACATGGTGGCCGGCGCGCTCCGGGCGGATCCGGCAAAATTTCGCTCGAAAAGCACCAAATCGGTGCGGAGCCGCGTGGGGAATATCAGCCGTTTTCTCCCGGAAAAGATGAGCCTGGAAGCGTTTTGGAAGTACCTGAAGAGCTCCCTGCTGCAGGGCGATTTTGAGGAAACATTTCTTGATAAAAACGAAATGGCATCGGTAAACAAACTGAAGTCAGAAAAATATGACACGTGGGACTGGAACTTCGGCCGTTCTCCCCGCTTTGACCGAAAGCAGAAAATGGCCTTTCCGGGCGGCATTCTGGAGACCGGCATCTCCGTTTCCCGGGGCGGCGTCATTTCCGCCGTCAGTTTCCGCGGCGACTTCATGAGCCGGCGCGACGTGAGCGAAGTCGAAGCCGCGCTTACCGGCTGCCGGTATGAGAAGGAAGAGATGCGGAAGGTGCTGGAAGCCTTTCCGCTCCCGGAATATTTCGGCGGCATCACGGCGGAAGAAGTGCTGGGGAGCCTTATCGAATAAGCAGAACTGTCCCGCGCCGGAATACGGCGCGTTTTTTGCGTTGAAATCCTTGTCGGCTTCCCCTATAATCAAATCAGAGAACAGTTCGCAAGCCGCAGCATGAAACAGGAGGAAACGATGCAGCAGATAACGAAAATCGTGATCACGGGCGGACCCTGCGCCGGCAAAACCACCGGCATGAGCTGGATCCAGAACGCCTTCACCAAGTGGGGCTACCGCGTACTTTTCGTGCCGGAAACGGCTACGGAACTGATCAGCGGCGGCGTCACGCCCTGGGACTGCGGCAGCAATCTGGACTATCAGAAATGCCAGATGCGGCTGCAGCTGGAAAAGGAAAGAGTTTTTGAGTCGGCCGCGAAAACGATGCCGGCGGAGAAGATCCTCATTGTCTGCGACCGCGGGGCCATGGACAACCGGGCGTACATGAACGATGAAGAATTCGCGGCGGTGCTGGAAGCCCTGGGCGAAGAAGAGGTGCAGCTGCGGGACGGGTACGATGCGGTCTTTCATCTGGTGACGGCAGCCAAAGGCGCCGAGGAGTTTTACACGACGGCGAACAACGAGGCCAGAACAGAGACGCCCGAGGAAGCCGCTGCACTGGACGACAAGCTGATTGCCGCCTGGACCGGGCATCCGCATCTGCGCGTGATCGATAACAGCGTGGATTTCGACGGCAAGCTCCGCCGCCTCATCGCCGAGATCCGCAGCTTCCTGGGCGAACCGGAACCGCTGGAGATCGAGCGGAAGTATCTGATCGAGTATCCGGACATCGACCAGCTGGAAAGTCTGCCGAACTGCCGCAAGGTCGACATCATCCAGACCTACTTGCTGGCGGAAGAGGGCGTGGAACTGCGCGTCCGGCAGCGCGGCGAGAACGGAAGCTACATCTATTATAAAACGATGAAGCGCCATATCACCGATACGACCCGAACCGAGATCGAGGAACGCCTGACCCAGAAGGAATATCTGCAGCTCCTGATGGAGGCGGATCCCACGAAGCGGCCGATCCGCAAGACCCGCTACTGCCTCACCCACGACAACCAGTACTTTGAGATCGACGTCTATCCCTTCTGGAAGGACAAGGCGATCATGGAGATCGAACTGACCGACGAGAACGCGGAGATCCGCTTCCCGGAGGACGTCCGTGTGATCCGTGAGGTGACGTCGGATCCGGAATATCATAACGCGGCACTGGCAGAGCTCAAATGAGGGGACCTGCTGAAGCGGCAGATTCTGTAATTTTCCCTCAACTTTCGAAAAACCCTGCAACGTTTCGGTTTTCTGAATTGTATTAGGTACAGAGAGCTTGCCAAGGAGGTGAACCCATGAAACACGTTTATGCCCTTGTTCTGATCATATGTCTGCTCCTTCTTAGCGCCTGCGGGGCGAAGGAGGCGGAAAATAAGAAAGCGAAAGCAGCGGAGCAGCCGCCGGCCGGGACGGCGGACGCAGGAGCCGCGATAAATGCCACAGCCGCAAAGAACGCTGCGGAAGAAAGCTTTTCGCCGGAAGAAGTGTATAAGCCGGGACCGGATCATCCGCCTTACAGCGCGACTGACGGCGGCAGTGAATGGGCGACGGCATTCGGCATGGCCCGCTCCCGGGCACTGTGGGACGACCATGAATTATTCGATTCTTATCTGAAAGAGCATCCGGAGAGCCCGCTGAACGCGCACTATGCCGGCGCGTATACCGGTGACGCGAACGATTTCGTCTTCGTGATCATGCTGGACGAGCCGGAAAACAAAGCCCTCCTGGACGAGATCGCCGGGATCGGCCTGAAGACCGATTACCAGGTCAGGAAAAACGTCGGGACAAAGGCGTATCTGGAAGCCTGCCTGCCGGAGATCAGCCGGAAACTGAATGAGGTCCGGGACCGCGTGAAGAACGGGACCGCGAGCGATGAGGAAAAGGAACTCATTAACCGCTACAAGCCGGGGCAGCCTGCCATTGACTTGGACTATGGCCGGATCTGCATCGAGGTCGTCATCAAGACGCCCTGGTACAGCATCGGCGAGAACTGGGGCGAGGCCGACATGTACCGGGATCTCGATCACTGCAAGGAACTGTTCTATAAGTTCATCGGCTACGAGGATATCATGACCTTCGGCTTCGGCGTCTGAGCGCCGCCAGGCTTGCCGGACGATGAATGGCAAATTCCCGCATTTCGTATTTATCTTCAATAAAGTGCTTGCATTTTATTTCGCCGCGTTGTAAAATACCTTCACGTCTGCCGAAAGCAGACTGAAATAAGCGGACAGAAACCGAGGAATAAGCATCATGAGCCAGCAGAAAGTTGACAAATATAAAGAGTTCAAGAAAAATCGCAAGGAAGAACTCGAGAAGGAACGCAAGTCCAAAAAGAGGACCGAAACGATCTG
>CACWLA010000047.1 GCA_902761665.1 uncultured Lachnospiraceae bacterium
GGAAGGCTTCCGCGACGCTGTCCGAAAAGCCGTTTTCACGCATCTCATTCAGTACGCCGTCCAGACCGATCTTGTCCATCTTGTCCAGGGTAATGAAGACCCGGTCGCAGTCTTCAGGAGCGACGCCGCAGGCAGCTGCCATGGCTTTCAGGATGCGCCGGTCGTTGATGTGCAGGATGAAGCCCTCAAAACCGAGTTTTCCCATCAGTGTGGAAGTCGCAAGAAGCAGGTCTGTCTCGGCTGCGTTCGTACCTTCGCCGAGAATGTCGATGTCGCACTGATAAAACTCGCGGAAACGTCCGCGCTGCGGCCTGTCCGCACGGAAGACCGGGCCGATCTGCAGCGCCTTGAAGGGCTTGGGCAGCTGTGCCGCGTGTGCGGAATAGAAACGGACAAGCGGCACAGTCAGATCGTAACGCAGACCGCTGTCAGACAGGTCCTCTTCGGTCTTCGCTTCACCGATCTTCAGCTTTTCACCGCGCTTCAGTACCTTGAAGATCAGCTTCTCGTTGTCGCCGCCCTGCTTGCTCAGCAGGTTTCCGAGCGATTCAACAACAGGCGTTTCGATCGGCGTGTAGCCAAAGCTTTCATATGTGCTCTTGATCAGGCCGATCAGGTAATCGCGGAGGACCATCTCCTGCGGGAGAATGTCCTTCATGCCCGTGACCGGATTTTTCGTTAACGCCATAATTCTTTCTTCCTCCCGATCATCTCATCGATGCGTTCGATATATTCTTTCAGATCCTTCACATCGTCGGCACGTTCGATGCGGCCGTCCGGGTGCACGGCCTTGCTGACCGTTCCGGCGCCGAGTGCGGCGATGCTCTGCTTTTCTTCCATGATCAGAATATTGTAAATGCCTGCTTTTCCAGGCTTCGCATAGCCGACGTTCTCAAGATTGCCGGCCATGTTCTTCTGCCGGTACAGGTAATACGGAACGAGCCCCATCGCATCAGCGCCTTCCGACGCGATCCGCATCATGGCTTCGGAATCGACCTGGCCGGGACCCGGAATGACCGTTCCGGCGGCTTCCATCTTAAGCCGGGAAGCGCGCTTGACAGCCAGAGCATGGATCGTCAGCGAATCCGGCTGAAGGGTCTCGATCTGCCTCATCGTGTTTTCCACTTCGGCAGGACCTTCGCCGGGAAGCCCGAGGATCAGATCCATGTTGATATTGTCAAAGCCGGCATCGCGTACGGTATGAAAAGCCCTGACGATGTCGTCGACCGTATGGAGCCGGCCGATCCTGATGAGTGTTTCATCGTTCATCGTCTGCGGATTGACAGAGATCCGGTCCACGCGGTGCTTCTTCAGAACGTCAAGCTTCTCTTTCGTGATGCTGTCCGGGCGGCCGGCCTCCACGGTAAATTCACGGATGCCGCTGAGGTCGAAGCGCTCTTCCACGGCTGAAATGACTCTGTCCAGCTGGTCTGCCGTGATCGCCGTAGGCGTTCCGCCGCCGATATAGACCGTATCCGGCCGTTTGCCGGCAAAGATCGCGGATACGGCGTCCATCTCCCTGGTCATCGCGCTGATATACCCGTCGACGCGGTCCGCAAACTTCAGGATCGGATAGGATGTGAAGCTGCAGTAGAGACAGCGGCTCGGGCAGAACGGTATGCCGCAGTAGAGGCTGAATTCGTCCTGTCCGATTCCCGAAAGGATCTTCTGCTCTTCCCGCGCGATGCGGACGGCGAGATCCAGTTTTTCTTCAGAGATCAGATACCTTTCCTTCATCAGGCTGCGGAAACCTTTGCTTTCCGCCGTATCGAACTCAGGATGGCCGGCTTCCAGGTACTGCGTGATGAGCTTGGTCGGACGGATACCGGTCAGCGTTCCCCAGGGGAGGGTTTTTCCGCCCGTCATTTCCGACAGTTCGCGGTAAAACGCCCGCTTGGTCTCGTTTTTGCGTTCGCCCTTGTCAGTGATCTCCGGAAAAGCGGGGATACGGAGGATCCGCTCAAAGTCCAGCGCTTCTTCCGCGTCAGGCCGGCCTGCCAGCTTCACCGGTTCACAGCCGGGGAAGAAGCTGGTCATCAGCCCCCGTACGTCATATTCGAATTCGTCATTCCCGTCCGGGAAATAAAAACCTACCATGCCGATGTTTCCGATAAGGGATTGTATTTTTTCTCAAAAGCGATCGTCGTATGCCCCATGTGACCGGGCAGGACGAGGGTATCTTCAGGAATCTCCTTAAGGAGACGCCGCACCGATCGGACAATCGCCGCGTCGCTGCCGGTCTCGAGATCCGTACGTCCGTACGAGCCGCGGAACAGCGTATCGCCGGAAACCAGGATCTTTTCTTCGGGCAGGTAATAGCAGCAGCTGCCGGCGGTATGTCCGGGCGTGTGCAGCACCTTGATCTTAAAGCCCGCAAGCCTGAGCATCTGGCCTTCGGTCACTTCGCGGTCGGCTGTACAGCTTGTCCGGAAGCCGGCTAGCGAGGCGGAACCGTTTGCCCAGGGGTCGCGCATCAGCGCATTTTCACCGCTGTAGGCGTAGATCGGCAGTTCGAGATCGCGCGCCAGTTCTTCGGCCGCTCCCATGTGGTCGAAATGGCCGTGGGTGAGCAGGATCGCAACCGGAACGGAGCCGGTCTTGTCGCAGAGTCTGACGATGCTGTCCGCGTCATCCGCCGGATCGACGATGACGGCTTCCGACGTTTCCTTATTCGTCAGCAGATAGACATTCGTTCCGACGATGCCGAGCACCTCGGAGTGGACTTCACATTTTCCCATGATTCACCCCACGGAACGGGTCACGTCCCGGATCCCTTCGATCTGGCGGATCTTGTTCATGACGGTCTTGATCTCTTCGACGCCTTTGGTGTGGAACTGCAGTTCGATCGTTGCGATGTCATTCTTGCCGGAGTGCGTCGTCAGGCCGCTGATGTCGATGCCGGACTCCGCCAGTACCCGTGAGAGATCGGCCAGCAGGCCGATGCGGTTCACGGTGTAGATCTTCAGGTCGGCAACGTAGCGTTCGGACTGCGCGTCGTTTTCCGAAGCCGCCCAGTCCGCTTCGATCAGGCGGGAACGTTCGCCCGCCGGCATGTTGATCACGTTGACGCAGTCCGTGCGGTGGATCGAAATGCCGCGGCCTCTGGTGATGAAGCCGACGATCTCGTCGCCGGGAATGGGGCTGCAGCACTTGCTGAAATGTACGGCAAGGTCCTGCAGGCCTTCGACGATGATGCCGCCCTTGTTGCGGGAGACGAGTTTCTTCGAACTCTCCTGCGCTGCCTCCATGACCTGCTCGTCGGTTATGTGCCTGGCGTCGTCCTTCTTCTTCTCTTCGACAAGTTTGTTGACGACCTGGCCTTCCTTAAGACCGCCGTGGCCGACGGAAGCCATGACCGAATTCCAGTCCTGGAAGCCGTACTTGCGCATGACCTTCTGCTGGTATTCGGATTTCATCAGGTCAGACAGGACGTAGCCTTTGCTCTTGCAGTAGGCGGCGACCATGTCCTTGCCTTTTTCGATGTTTTCCTCTTTGTTCTGGCCTTTGAACCACTGCTGGATCTTGTTGCGCGCCTGTGTCGATTTGACGACGTTCAGCCAGTCCAGGCTCGGCCCGCGGGAGTTCTGCGAGGTAATGATCTCGACCTTGTCTCCGTTGTGGATCACGTAGTCGATGGGAACGAGCTTGTCGTTAACGCGTGCACCGACCATCTTGTTGCCGACCGCGCTGTGAATGTAATACGCCAGGTCGATCGGCGTCGAACCCTTCGGCAGGTTCTTGACGTCGCCCTTCGGCGTAAAGCAGTAGACGGTATCCGCGAAGATGTCCAGGTCGCTCTTGATCGTGTCCAGGAACTCGGTATTGTCCGAAAGATCCCTTTGCCACTCGAGGATCTGGCGCAGCCAGTTCAGCTTCTCTTCTTCCTTGGTGTTCTCGCCGGTCAGGCCTTCCTTGTATTTCCAGTGCGCGGCAACGCCGTATTCGGCGGTCCGGTGCATTTCATAGGTGCGGATCTGGATCTCGAAGGGCAGGCCTTCCTTGCCGATGACCGTCGTATGCAGCGACTGGTACATGTTGGCCTTCGGGATGGCGATGTAATCCTTGAAGCGGCTGGCCATGGGCGTGTAGATCTCATGGATCAGGCCGAGGACTGCGTAGCAGTCCTGCACCGTATCCACGAGCACGCGCACGGCAAACAGGTCGTAGATCTCATCCAGCGTCTTGTTCTGCACGAGCATCTTCTTGTAAATGCTGAAGATGTGCTTGATGCGGCCGTAGACCTGCGCCTTGATCCCGGCTTTTTCCAGGTGATCGGAAATGTTCTGCACCGTGTTCTGAATGAAGCCTTCACGGTCGTGCGCCTTCTCGTCGATGTCCCGCACGAGTTTCAGGTATTTTTCCGGTTCCAGATAGGCCAGGCTCAGGTTGTCCAGTTCCATCTTGACGCGGAAGATACCGAGTCTGTCTGCCAGCGGTGCGTAGATGTCCAGCGTCTCCGCCGCCTTCTCCCGCTGCTTTTCCGCTTTCTGGTACTCGAGGGTCCGCATGTTGTGCAGACGGTCGGCCAGCTTGACAATGATGATCCGGATGTCTTTCGACATCGAAAGGAACATCTTGCGGAGGTTCTCCGCCTGCAGCTGCAGCTTGTCGGCGTCACCGAGATTCAGTCTGGTCAGTTTGGTGACCCCGTCCACGATCGTGGCAACGTCTTCACCGAAGAGCGCGCGGATCTTATCGATCGAAACGTCAGTATCTTCAACGACGTCGTGCAGCAGCCCGGAAATGATGGATTCCTTGTCCATTTCCAGTTCGGAAAGGATCAGGGCAACGTGCAGGGGGTGGATGATGTAAGGCTCGCCGGAATGGCGCTTCTGATCCTTGTGGGCTTCGCGCGCAAGCTCGTACGCGATGCGGATCAGGGACATGTCGTCGGAGGGATGGTAGCGCCTTATGCTCTCGGTAAGCTGGCGGAACAGGTCATCCGGATCCTGCATCCGCGGCTTGAGCGGCATCTCGTCTTCGTCCTTTACGGCCTTGACGGGACGGCTGCCCTCCTGCGCGATCATTTCGATCTCCTGCGGCAGTTCGGTATTTTCCGACGTAACGTCAGTGATTCTGTCAAGTTCTCCGGGCATGTTCTCCCTCCTTTCCGAAATGATTATCGTGCGTTCAGACAGTGATCTGTCTGCTTAATGGCGTACGAGGTTCTTCGATACGCTCAGAAGGTCACGGGACTGTTCCTTGGTGGAATTGATCGCTTCGTCAAGATCCATGTCCTTGATCCTTCCATTCTTCTCGACCACGGCGCGGTTCATTCTGCCGGCCACGATGCATTCGATGGCCTGCTCGCCCATCAGGGACGCCTTGACACGGTCGAGTGCGGACGGCGAACCGCCGCGCTGCATGTAGCCGAGAATAGTCGCTCTCGCTTCAATGCCGGTCGCGTTCTCGATGCGCCTTGCCAGTGCTTCCGAATCACCGACGCCTTCCGCATTGATGATGATATGCTGCTTCTTGCCGAGGGCTTCGCGTTCCTTGATCCTGTCGATGAGCGCCTTGTCGTTGTAGTCATAGGTCTCGGGGATCAGTATCTCTTCAGCGCCGCTGGCAATGCCGCACCACAGTGCGATCGAACCGCATCTGCGGCCCATGACTTCGACGATGCTGATGCGTTCGTGCGCCGTGCCCGAATCGCGGATCTTGTCGATCGCGTCGACCGCCGTATCGATGGCCGAATCGAAGCCGATCGTATAGTCGGTGCAGGCCATGTCCAGATCGATGGTCGCGGGAATGCCGATCACGTTGATGCCGCATTTCGCGATCGCCAGGGCGCCGCGGAAGGTTCCGTCGCCGCCGATTGCGACCAGTACGTCGATCCCGTGATTTTTCAGGATCTCAGCAGCTCTGGCGGGGCCGTCCGGCTGCATCATGGTCTTGCTTCGCGCCGTGTACAGGACGGTTCCGCCGTGCTGGACGGTATCTCTGACGTCAAAAGCAGTCAGTTCACGGAACTCCTCCTTGAACAGGCCGTGATAGCCGCGGTAGATGCCGATGACCTTGAATCCTTTGTTGATGCCTATTCTGACAACTGCCCTGACAGCTGCATTCATGCCGGGAGCGTCGCCCCCGCTGGTCAGTACGCCGATCGTGATCTGTTTGTCAGCCATATTGTGCCTCCTGTCCGATTTCTGAGATCAGAAAAATTTATGCGTATTATTATAAGACTTTTTCCAGCAGTCTTCAACTTTTTTCTCACGGAGGGCAACTTTGTCGCTGCCGTAAGTTTCGAGAAGGTCTTTGTAAACCTCGTCCGTCAGTCCGCGCCCGGCAACGCCGGGAAGGTGTTTGATCTGACGGGTCTTCCGGATCGCAACGACAGCCGGTTCGCCCTGCAGCAGCTTGAGGAGGCGTCTCTCGTCTTCCAGATAGCTCTCTTGGTCGGGATAAAGGATCCACAGCTCATGTTCCAGTTCGTCGAAGCGGAGGATCTGTTCGCAGATCAGCTTGCCCTTCAGATCGTCGCCGAGAGAAACACGACCGCGGATGAAGACTCTCGAACCTTCCTCGACTTTGTCGCGGTAGGCTTCGGCATCCTTCGGGAACAGCAGGACTTCAAGGGAATCCGTCATGTCTTCCACGTTCAGGATGATCATGGACTTTCCGTTCTTGGTGTTCCGGATGGTCCTGCGCGTAATGATGCCGCCGATCGTCTGCGTGGATCCGTCGATCACGCCGGCTTCTCCGCTCTCTTCGTCAACGCTGAAATCGGAGATCCGGGCGGTAACGTTTCGGCGCAGGCGCTCTTCGTCTTCTTCAAGCGGATGTCCGCTGACGTAGAGCCCGAGAACTTCCTTTTCGTAGGCAAGGCGGTCGGCCTTCGAATAATCCGGAATGTCCGGGAAGGCATCGGCGGCAGCCTTTTCTTCCGGTGCGGCAAAATCGAAGAGGCTCATCTGGCCTTCGACAGCGTCTTTCTTTGCCTTCTGCTTCCGGTCCATGAGATCTGCGTAGACGGCGATCTTCTGGCTTCGCGTGCCGGGGAGCGTATCAAACGCGCCGGAAAAGATGAAGTTTTCCACGATGCGCTTGTTGATCTCGCGTCCGGTCATCCTGCTGAGGAAGTCGCCGAGCGTGACAAAAGCGCCCTGGCGTTCTCTCTCAGCGATGACAGAATCAACGACGTTCCGTCCGACGTTCTTGATCGCTGAAAGTCCGTAGCGGATGCCGCCGTCAGCCGGTGTGAAGCCGTAGCTGCTCTCGTTGATGTCGGGAGGAAGGATCTTGATGCCCATCTGGCGGCAGACAGCGATGTATTCCGCAACCTTCGCGGAGACGTCCATGACGCTTGTAAGCAGCGCTGACATGAATTCTGCCGGATAGTAGAGTTTCAGATAGGCCGTCCAGTAGCCGACCACGGCGTAGCAGGTCGCGTGAGCCTTGTTGAAGGCATACTGGGCGAAGTCCATCATGCTGTCGTAGATCTGGTGGGCAACGGTCTCGGAAATGCCGTTCGCAAGGCAGCCGGGAATGTGCTCCTCAGGATTGCCGTAGACGAAATTTGCCCGCTCCTTCTCCATCACGGAGGCTTTCTTCTT
>CACWLA010000048.1 GCA_902761665.1 uncultured Lachnospiraceae bacterium
ATGAACAGCGGCAGCGCGGATTTGCCGCGGCTGGAGTTGCCGACACCGTAGAAGGTCTTGCCGTTGGATTCCGCAATGGCTTTCTTGGCCAGATCTTCCAGGCTCATCGTCTGGGCTTCAGCAATGATCTTGTCGATTTCGGACTGAGCAGCAGGCGCTTCCGTGGAGGCAGCGGGATCCTGCGAAGGCTTGGTATTGCCGCCGCAGCCGCTCAGCAGAGTGAGTACCATCGCCATGGCTAACACCAGAGATAATACTTTTTTCATTTTGGTTCCTCTCTTCTTTCTTCTTTATTGAAAACGCTGACGCGTTTCCGTACTTTTCCGCAGAAACGGAAACGGAGTTGCCTCCGCATCAAAATTCCGCTCCTGAAAACCAAATGACAGTCTAGCACTGCCGCATGAAAAAGTCAATGAGCACAAGGCCGATTTTCCGTCGTCACGCGCGTCAAAAAAGAAGACGTGTGCGTTCAGACGCACACGTCAGGGAATCAATATGCTTTTGGCTGCCTGTCCAGCGGCTGCTTTGTTTTTTTATTTTGCGTAGATCATGCCGACGAGTCTGTTGAGAAGTTTTGCCGGAAGGATCTTCGCGAGGAAGCAGAAGAACTGATACTGGAAGCCGATGGTATTAAGCGGCTTCACGCTTTTTTTCGTCGCGACCCTGCGGATGAATTCCGCGGCGACTTCGGGACCCTTGCCGCTCTGCTCATCCTTTTCCATGCCCGCAACGGAGCGGGAAATGCGGCCGCCGTAGACATCGTCGCCCGCGATGATCTTATTGCGGGCGGCGGTAAAGCCGGTGGCCATGTCGCCGGGCTGGACCGCGCACATCGTGACGCCGTAGGGGCGCAACTCGTTGGCTACGGCCATGGTGTAGGAATTGATGGCGGCCTTGGAGGCCGAATAATAGGTCTGGAAGGGGATCGGGATGGGCGCTGCCACGGAGGAGAGGTTGACGATCCTCCCCGAGGCCTGGCGGCGCATGACCGGGATCACGGCCTTGTTGACGTTGACCATGCCGAAGAAATTGACGTTCAGCTGCTGTTTCGCATCCTCGAGGGGCGTGAATTCAACGGCCCCGGAAATGCCGTAGCCCGCGCAGTTGATGAGGATGTCGATGCGGCCTTCGGCCTGCATGACGGTATCGACCGCGCGGATGACGGCCTCTTCGTCGGTAACGTCGCAGGCGATGTGCGTGACGCCTTCTGCGCCTTCGCCGCGGCGGGAGAATTCATAGACGGTATAGCCTCCGTCTTTCATGGCCTTCGTCGTTGCAAGGCCGATGCCGGAACTGCCGCCGGTCACGATGCAGACTTTGCTCACAGTTCGTACCTCCCCAGGACTTCGGCGATGATGCCGACGGCTTCGTCGATCAGTTCGTGCGTGTGGCTGGCCATCAGGCTGCAGCGCAGCAGCGCTTCATGCGGCGCGGTGGCCGGCGGCAGGGAAGCGTTCACGAACACGCCGTGGTCGTACAGATCCTTGGTGATGGTCAGGGTCGGGATCGGCTCGTAGGTGAAGATCGGGACGATAGGGATCATCTCGCCGCCGCCCATGCGCATCTTAATGCCTTTTTCGGCCAGGCACTTCCGCATGTAGCGGGCGTTGTCCTGCAGCTTGTCGACCAGTTCGGGATGGCTTTCAAGGATGCGGAGGGCTGCCAGGGCTGCGGCGCAGTTGGCCGGCGGGATGGAGGCGGAGAAGATGAACGGGCGGGAGGAGTGACGGACGTAGTCGGCGACTCTCGCGGAGGCGGCCATATAGCCTCCGAGGGAGGCCAGGGACTTGGAGAAGGTGCCCATGTAGATGTCGACCTTGTCTTCCAGACCGAAGAAACTTGCGGTACCGCGGCCGCCCTCACCGAGCACGCCGAGGCCGTGGGCGTCGTCCACCATCACGCGGGCGCCGTATTTTTCCGCAAGAGCGCAGATCTCGGGAAGCTTCGCGATGTCGCCGCCCATGGAGAAGACACCATCGGTGACGATCAGGCAGCCGGCGTTCTCCGGGACCTTCTGCAGGCATTTTTCGAGTTCGGCCATGTCGCCGTGGCGGTAGCGGAGCATGGTGCCGTAGGAGAGCTTGCAGCCGTCGTAAAGGCTCGCGTGGTTCTCGCGGTCCATGATGACGTAATCGCCGCGGCTGACGATCGCGGAAATGATGCCGAGGTTGCTCTGGAAACCGGTCGAGAAGGTGACGACGCTTTCCTTGCGGAGGAATTTCGCGAGTTCCGCCTCCAGCTCAAGGTGAAGTTCCAGCGTGCCGTTCAGGAAACGGGAGCCGCTGCAGCCGGAGCCGAGCTTCCGGTAGGCTTCCACGCCGGCCTCGATCACCTCAGGGTTCGTGGTAAGGCCCAGATAGTTGTTGGAACCCAGCATGATGCGGCGCGCGCCTTCCATCTGCACGACGGTGTCCTGTCTGGACTGGAGAGCGTGGAAGTAGGGGTAAATGTTCTGCTCGCGGATATCGTCAACGAAGCTGTGCTTTTCTGTTTTCTCAAAGAGATCGATCATGGGGATCCCTCCCTTCCGTGAATGGATTTCATGAATGAATAATAAGATAGTCTAACGCTTTAAAGCGGCCGCGTCAACCGATATCGTGCACGGCCGCAGTTTTGATGACGTTCTCTGCCGTTTTTACTGCGTCTTCCTTAATGCGAGGATCCCGGGAAGGACGGCAACGGCGGAGCCGACAAGGAAGAGGGCGATGCCGAGCCACATGTTGGCCGTAATGACTTCCTTCAGGAAGAGGAAGGCGATGATCGGAGAGAGCATCGGCTTCAGGAAATAGACGAGGTTCGTTTCGCTTGCCGAGGTCTTTTCCAGCGAGAGCATGTGGCACACGTACCCGGCAGCGGAGTTGATGAGGCAGATGTAGAGGAAGGGCAGGATCGCTTCTTTCGGGAGGGCGGGGAAGAGCGGGACGTTTGCGAAGATCGAAAGGCCGAGCCCTTCGAAGAAGGAGGCACCGGCTGCGGTCTGCCCGATCAGGAGGATGAGAAGCAGCTCCAGCGAGCCGATCAGGATGCTCGCGCAGGTGACGACAATGCCGCCGAAGGCAGGTGTTTTCTTCTTGCCGAGCACCATGTAAAGGGCGAAGGCAAGCGAAGCAGCCACGGTCAGGATGACGCCCTTCGGATCCACCGCATTTTTCCACGGCGCGACGATCACGACGATCGCAGCCACTTCAATGACAAGTGCGATGATGTGGTACGGCCGGATCTTTTCCTTCAGCAGCAGGGCGGCCAGGATCGTGACAAAGACCGGATTGGCGGAGAACGCCACGGCAACGAACGACGCGGAAGTGTAGAGGATGGCCATCTGATACATGACCATGCTGAAGGCCACGCACATGAAGCCGGTCAGAGCGAAATAGGCAATGTCGCGGCCGCGGAGCTTTGCCTCATGCTTCTTCAGCGCGGAAACGGCAAAGGGGATCAGTGCTATGCCGCCGATGAGGAAGCGCAGGTAGGTGATCTGCATGGGGGCGAAGAGACCGCGCGTGTAGCGCAGCATCACTTCCATGGTGCTGAAAATGAGAGTGGTCAGCAGGATAAAGAGATAACCGGTCGTCTTTTTCTTCATGAGGCTCCTCCGGCTGCCCGGCGCTGTCTGCGCCGGCAGTCCAACATTGTATTATAGCGTTTTTCGCGGCGCCTGCCAAGGGGAAAAAGCGCTTGAAAGAAGGCGGCGCCTGCGTTATGATTGACTTGCTGAGGCGCCGCAGGGGCGCCGCGTACGGACCCGGAAAGGGGGAAACAATGGTTGGAAAATATCCGGTGATCACGCTCTGCGGGAGCACCCGGTTCAAAAGTTCGTTTTACGAAGCCCAGAAGCGGCTGACGCTCCGGGGCAATATCGTCATCTCGGTGGGGCTGTTTGGCCACGCCGGCGACGAAGAGGTCTGGGAAGGCATGGATGAGGACACGGTCACCGAAACCAAGACCATGCTGGACGACATGCACAAGCGGAAGATCGACATGGCGGACGGGATCTATGTGATCAACGTGGGCAGCTATATCGGTTCGAGCACCCGTTCGGAGATCGCCTACGCGGCCGCGCACGGCAAGACGATCGATTATCTGGAACAGCCGGCGGCACAGCGCTGCCCGGTCTGCGGCAGATACTATTTCACCGAACCGCACAGCTACGAGATCTGTCCGATCTGCGGCTGGGAGGACGATCCGTCCCAGAAGCGTTATCCGGACATGGAAGGCGGCGCGAATCACGAGAGCCTGAACGAGGCGAGAAGAAAGTACGAGGCGGAGCATGGCACAGAAAAAGAAATTTAAATGGGATATCAGGAAAATTGTCCTGGCAATATTGATCGTTGCAGTAATCGTCGGTGTTGCCACGGGAAAGATTTCTCTCTCGCAGCTGCTCGGGACTGGTGTTCAGACGCAGGAGGCGGCGCAGAGCAGCGAGATCCAGACCCGGCCGGAGACGCCTGCGGCGACGGGCGAGGTCGTCACGCTGACGCCGATCGGAAGCATCGACCAGCCATCGTTCCCGTCGGCAACGGAAAAAACGAAAGCGCAGACGGCGGAGGAGACGAAGAAACAGACCGTCGAATACAAGTTCCGCAATAAGGACCGTCTGGACGAACATTACGAAAAGCACGGGATCGAGATGGGCTTCCCGAATGCGGAGGCCTACCGGAAGGCCGCAAGCGACATCATCAATTCTGCCGGCACGGACGGTGTCCTGTCCAAGTACAAGAGCGACGGCAGTGGCGACATGTGCTTCTACGTCGAAGCGACGAAGGAGTTCGTGGTCCTGTCAAACGACGGCTACATCCGGACCTACTATATTTGTTCCGGAATAAAATATTACGAGAGACAGTAAAACCGGTCTCCGGTAAACAGACCTGCGGAAAGACAAACAGCTTTCCGCAGTTTTTTTGCAGAAATGCGGCCGGATGCTTACGGGTTTTCTCTTTTTCCGCGACATAAGGGGTGAAGGGCCTTCAGCAACAAGCAACAGGGAGCAGAGAAACATGGAGATCGACAGGATAAAGACAGATACCCTTCCGGATGACGGCGGGATCGTAAGGCTGTTCGAAGCGCGGGACGAAGAAGCGCTGCGGCAGACGGAGAAGGCGCACGGCGCGCTGATCCGGCGCGTCGCCTCTCGTTTTCTCGATGACGGACGCGACTGTGAAGAGGTGGTGAGCGATGTTCTGCTGGCCGCCTGGAACGCCATCCCGCCGCACAGGCCGGACAGCCTTCCGGCTTTTCTGGTCACGCTTGCGAGACGCGCCGCGATCAGCCGCCTGCGTGCAGAGAACAGGGCGAAAGACGTTCCGCGGGAGCATCTGCTGGCACTGGAGGAACTGGAAGAGATCCTGCCGGACAGCGGCAGCCCCGAAGGGGAAGTGATCGCGAAAGAACTGGCGTCGAGCATTTCCGCTTTTCTGAAGACGCAGCCCGCCCGCCGGCGCGCGGTCTTTCTGTACCGCTACTATGCCTCCTGCTCCGTCGAAGAGATCAGCCGCCGCCTGTCCCTTGGCCGCTCCACCGTGGAGAAGGATCTGAAGAAAACGCGGGACGCGCTGAAAAAGCAGCTGGAAAGAGAAGGATACGAAGCATGAAACTTTGGGAAAAAACAATGGATGAACTGGAGCCCGGGCTGATCGCCGGGGCGATGGAATACGAAAAGAAACGCAATGAAGGGAAGAGCGGCTTCGGGCTGTTTTCCGGCAGGCGCCTGCTGCCGGCCGCAGCCTGCCTCGTGCTTCTTCTGGCCGGAGCCACCGTGATCCTTTTCCGGCAGGCTGAGCCGCAGGATCTTTCGGCGCTGTGGAATGCCGGGACGCTGCATGAAGATTCCTCGTTCGAATCCTCCTATCAGGTCACCATCCGCGAGGCACCGTACGCTGCCTATCAAAGCACTTACGTCTGCGATCCGGCCCTGGCCGGGGAGAAACTGGGCGAAGTCACCGTACTGGGCGGCTGGTATCAGGTGCAGTACGGACCTGACGGGAAGGCGCGGACGGAAAACGGACCCGAAGGCGGCGGAGAGATCCTTCGGGCGGAAGTTTTCGGCATCCGCGGCGTGTCGCCGGATACTGCGGTCTGCCTGAAATATTTGGACAGGAGCGAAGCACTGACCGCGGACCGGTATTACAGTTTCCTGAATCCGGATAAGGCCTTCGGGACCTTTGCGGACTTCCTGGCAGGAACTGCGGCGGCGGAGCGCCTGAGCCTCCGCCGGCAGGACGGGATGGCGCCGCTCCTTCTGGAAAGCGTTTCCCGGAAGGAGATCGTGCGGGCGTCCTATGACCTGGACGGAGCGGCGGAAGAAAAGTTCCTGAAAGCCATCCTCGCCTGCGGCGGCGCGGCCTCGGCGGAGACTTCCGAAACGATTCTTTCCTCCTGCACGAAGCGGCTTTCCTGCCGGGTGCAGATGGAAGGCATCGCCGTGTGGAAACTGACGATCCTTGACAGCGGATATCTGCAGATGGAACCGTCCGGCATCCATTTGCTCCGGGAGATCTCGCTGCAGTTCCGGATCGGTGATGCCGCGAAGGAACTGATCCGCCTGGCAGAGCAGCAGGGCGTACGGAGGACGGTCGACCCGGCCGCCA
>CACWLA010000049.1 GCA_902761665.1 uncultured Lachnospiraceae bacterium
AGATAGGGGAAGATCCATCCCCATTTCCAGACAGACGTGGCGTCGAGCGTAAAGCCAAAAACGACTTCCGCCTCGCTGAAGAAGCTTATCGTGATCTTCAGGGCTTTTTTCGGTTCATCCGTGTCCTTGATGGTGACGTGGAATTTAACGTTGGCCTCCAGGCGAAGGCCTGAACCGTAGCCGGTCTTGCCGGCAAAGTGAATGATATTCGGCGAGATCCTGATGTCCGGGTCGTCGCCTTTTACGTCCACATCGATCGCATTTGCGCCGCTTCCGGCTTCCAGATAATCTTTTCCGGACAGTGTGACCGACTCATCTTCCCCGCAGCAGAAGATCAGCTCTTCGGCCGGCGTATCCCCAAAATAGGCCTTGACCTCATCCATCTCCATGGCGATCTGCGCCAGATTCCATGAGCTTTGGATCAAAAAGCCGTTGTTGGTCATCTCTTCGATCACTGCGGCTTTTATCGCTTCTTCATCGTAAGCCTCTGCGATCTCTTCATCCGTAAGGGAACTCTCCCGGTACATGTCCATGGAAGCCTTAATGGTATCCAGGTCTGTCTCCTTATATTCGATCCGGACCGTATCCGGTCCGTTTTCGGTACTCTCGTAGTTTACGCTTACGACTTCCGCATAGCCCGTGACCGTGCCGCTTTCCGGAGAGCCGGTATAAAAGGCAACGAAATCCCCCGGTTCGACTTCCGTGGTTTCATTCAGCCCCATGGGAGCGAAGATCCCGTTCGCGGGGAACAGAATATCCTCGACCGGCAGCGTGAACGTGTTGTCCGCGCCGCGGCTGATCAGGTTCTCCTCCTTCACGGGAATGACATCCGGCGTAAAAACGATTTCCTTTTGCGATGCGCAGACATAGTGGAAGAACAGCTGCTCTCCGGGACCTTCGGTAAAGCCAACGATCTTGACATAGGCTACACTCTCCGATGTGTCGGCAAAGGTTCTTTCGTCAGGCGGCGTACCTTTGTATATGGCGACGATATCTCCCGGCAGGAACTGATCTTCGCGGCCTGTAAAGGTACCGGTTTTTCTCACCTCTTCGTCATTGGAGGGAGCCGCATTGTGGCGGAAAATACCGTCAAATCCCAGCGCCTGCTCCGCTTCCTCCGAAAGAAGCGCCGACGCGTCCAGCAATTTGACCTTCGGTTTCAGCCGCATCCGGTTCGCTTCTTCCGCAGTGGTGACGATGTTGTAATACCGTACGGCGCTGTCGTGGTCCTTATAGCTGAGCGCAGCATCCGTAAGTTCCAGCTGGTACACCTCTCCCTTGTTGAAGCCGTCCGCGCAGGAAACCGTAAATTCACCGTTTCCGCCGGATATCAGGAGATAATCCGGATCGATCAGATCCTTTTCTTCGGGATCTGTCAGAAACGGATTGGACAGGTTGGAAAAGGCAATGCCGGAAAGGACCTGCTCCCCGGTATAAGAAGCTGGCGCGAGTATCCCGATCGTCATGGCGGGATCCGCATTGCGGACAGAGAAGAAATCGTCCTTATGGTCTTCCTGGTACGTTACGGGTTCCGCTCCTCCCGGTTCGAGCCCGGACGGTTCTCCGCTCTGTTCCGTACTTTGTTCCGTGCTGTTTTCCGTACTCTGTCCGCTGCTTTCCGAAGCCGGCGTCGTTTCCGGGAATCCGGACGTACTGACCGGCGGATTTCCGGCGCAGCCGGCAAGAAACGACACACAAAGCAGCAAGGCAAGAACTCTTTTCCACGTTTTCATGATTTTTCCTTGGATGTTATGGATTTGATCGCTGAAACAGAGAAGAGCCGCACCCGTGAGGATGCGGCATTATGATTTAAGATCATTTGGGGATCTTCATGGTCACGCTGCTGAAAGACGCCCCGCAGCCGTCGGAAAAGACCCCGATGTGCGCACCGTCCGTCGAATGCGAGATCCGGCAGCTGAGCGCTTTCATGTCGTCGATATACAGCACCACGATCTCATTTTCGCAGACGAGCTTCACGTGGTGGACCGCCCCGTCCTTAAAGTCGAAGCGGGTCACGGCCATGGGATCGAGCGAAGCTAGATCCGTGATCTCATAGCCCTCATAGTGGATCAGATCCCGGCCCGCGTCCAGGCAGAGTGCAGTGTAAGTCGGATCGTCCTTGCTGCCGCCGAAGGCAAAGCCGGCGCGGCCGTCCTTATCCAGCGTCACATCGCATTCCAGCAGCAGGGCCGCCGGGCGCGTGCCCATGTCAGCCAGCGCGTATCCGCCGTCCTTCGCGCTCAGGGTAATATTGTTGTTCTTGACCTTGACCGTTCCTTCCTTCTTCACGGCCTTGACGTCCCTGCTCTGCGTGAAGTATTCCGCATAGCTTTCCGGAGCCGTGACGCCGAGAGTACCGTCGTCGTGCCGGACCAGCTGATGGTTGAGCACATTTCCGGCCCACTGGTAGACGCCGGAGTCTCCGCTGAGGCCTGCCCGTCCGATCCAGCCGCACAGATAGGTGTCATCACCCATCTCGGCGGTCTTCGCTGCGTAAAACACGAAGCCGTTGCCGCCCATCAGGCCCTGGCCATCAAGAATGTTGTCTGCCGGCGCCCTGAAAGGACCGTTTGCACTCTCGCCCACGGCGTAGTAGGTCACGCAGTCCCAGCTGTAGGTAAGATACCAGGTATCTCCGATCTGAAAAAGGTCCGGACACTCGAGCATGTACTGGGCCATCGGCGCGAAGAGAGGGCCTTCGAAAGTCCAGTTCTTCAGGTCGTCGGAGGTATATTTCGCGACCACGCCGCCGCGCGTATTGTCCCTGGCCGCCATCAGCAGCCAGTAGCAGCCGTCCTCTTCCATCCAGAAGACTTCCGGATCGCGGAAATCGTCGCGGGAATAGTTATCCGGTGCGAAGAAGGTATCCTCTGGGTGCTTGGTCCAGGTCTTTCGGTCTTCGCTCGTCGCGTGCATCACGCATTCCTTGCCCTGCCCGCCGTTGCCGGCATCGTTGTGGCCGGTGTAAAACAGATGGTAAAGGCCGTTTCTGTCCTTCATGACCGAACCGGTCCCGAGTGCGGGGTCGGGGTCGGACAGTTTTCCGTAATTCAGCGCCATGCCCAGGTCCTCGTAGCCGACCAGGTCGTCGGTCGAGTAGCAGTAGATGGGATGGTAGCCCTGACCGTTATGGTCCGTATCGTAAAGATAATAGAGTTCCAGAAAACCGTCATCCGTCACGTAAGGCATGACGTCGCCGACGTAAGCCCCCTCCGGCGCGGGAAAGAGCTGAAAATCGACCGCGGCATACGCTTCGTCCGGGAGGGTCCCCGCACTGGAACAGCCGGCCGCGAGGCCTGCCAGGATGACCAGCAGTACAATAAGCGCAGATATTCTCTTCATGGATCCGTCCTCCGCTGCAAATGCATACTTCAGGTACGAGTATATGTGCAAATGCACGGCTTGTCAATTTTCCGTGAAAGGTTTTTTACTGCTCAAACTGATGCCGTCCGGCTGCCGCGCTATTCCCTTTTCTTAGCCCGGTATTCCATGGAAATGATCTCGTTGATCTCTTCCGGCGGACGGCGGCAGCCTTCGGCAAGCCACTTTTCGATCACCGCGTTCAGTCCGGCGCGGAAAAAAGCGATGTGATAATCAATATCCTTCCCTTCATAGTATTTCTCCGCCATCCGAAGGTCGGCCTCCGAAGGATCGAAGGAGACCGGCAAACCAAGTTTAAAATAAGTTTTGTACAGCAGCTGGTTTTCCGCAACATGACGAAAAAGCTGCAGGAAGACTGCTTCCCTGTCATCATCCTCATTCTCCCGGTAGTAGAACGAGGCCACCTCCTGCTTCAGTTTTTTCTGCGCCTCTTCCGCAAGGCCGTAAATATCCTGAAAGCAGGCGTAAAAGGTGCTTCTGTTCACGCCGGCCATCCGGCATAGCTCCTGCACCCGGATCTCAGACAGTTCCTTTGTCTGGAGCGTCCGGATCAGAGCTTCCGTCAGTTTTTCCCTGGAACGCCGCCGGCGGACGTTATTTACCGTATTCATTGCCGTTCTCCCTCCATTATCCCGACAGAACCCGGGGTTCTGTTGATTGTTTTTCATCTTTTCCGTCAGTATACTACAAGATGAATAGCTCAACAAGTGTTGAGATATAGGAGGAAGAAAAATGGATAGAAAACTTCAGGTCGTGCCCGGAGGCACTTCCGGTATGGGTCTTGCCACAGCTGTGGCTCTTGGTAAATTCGGTCCGGTACTGGTGGGCGGACGAAATGAAAAGCGTCTGGAAAGCGCTCTCAAAACCCTGAAAGAAGCCGGTGTGGAAGCTTACGGCAAGCAGCTGGATATCTCTGACCGGGAATCGATGAAGGCGTTCGCGGAATACGCCGCCGGCATTGCCCCCATCGGTAACGTCGTAAATGCTGCGGCAATCGATTCCGGTGCCAGCGAGCTGATCTGGAAGATCAACGTTCAGGGCACCATTAACGTAGTCGAGGCCTTCCTGCCCTATCTGGATCACTCCTGCGTGGTAAACTATTCTTCCATCACCGGCTACTTCTACCAGCCGTCCCGGGAAGAACTTGCCGTATGGTCAGCTCCCGATGCCCCTGATTTCTTTGAAAAATCGTTTGCCATTGCCAGCAGCAAGGAACTTGACGAGCGCATGAAATTCCAGGGACCTCAGTTCCTGGCCTACATCGCCTCCAAGCGCTTCGTGATCTACTATACCCAGGCCAACGCCCTGCGCTTCGGCAGGAAGAACAGCCAGATCTTCTCCGTTGCTCCCGGCTCTTTTGACACTCCCATGCTCCGGGAGATCAGCGATCCCGCTGCCGTAGCCCGCATTGAGGCCGGTACCGCCTTCGGGCGCCTTGGCGCGCCGGAGGAAATGGCAGACTTCATCACCTGCCTGCTGCAGCCCGGCCATCAGTATCTGACCGGCTGCGACCTCATTCTGGACGGCGGTAAATCCGCAATGGCCTTCGCCAAGCAGTACGAATGACATAAAAGTAAAGGGCCTGTGAAAAAATGAGCGATCATTTTTCGCAGGTCCTTTTTCTATGCCTGTATTAATACCATCAAGGTCGAAATCTGAAAAAGAGAGTATAA
>CACWLA010000050.1 GCA_902761665.1 uncultured Lachnospiraceae bacterium
GGATTATGCGCTCTTTTGAATCCAATGTGGTTTTGATTACACGATTGGACATAGCAAAAGGGCCTGTGAAAAATGATTCGCTCATTTTTTCACAGGCCCTTTTTTGTATTTTTATGCCGTTTTTATACCATCTGACGGGAACGGCTTTTCCGCGCATTTGAAATCGGGTATAATGATGAAGCGGCAGGAAATAAAGCCAGGCAGGCGGCCTTTGACAGCGCGCTCGACGCCGTGGCCGAGGTGACCAGGTTCGCGCCGGGAGCAAGCGCAAGGGCGCACAAGATCCTTTCCGACATTAATCAGAAGAGAAACGGGAACGATCCTGCCGCGGGGGATTATCTCGATCCCGCGTCCTTCCGTGAACGCTACGGAGCAGCGCATGCACAGCAGACGGCGCAGAGAAGGGCGCAGCAGAAAAACCGCGGACAGGAACAGCCGCAGGAAGAACGGCAGGGGCCGCATATGGCATAAAAACGGCATGCCGAAGCCCTTGTTCTCAGGCTGTGATATGATATGATAACAGCGGAAAGCAATTTTATCCATGGAGGATCCGCCGATGGCACCCAAAAAAATCCCGAAATCAAGAGTTTTTCAGCATTTCATGACCCTTCCGGAGCGGCAGCGCGTGGAACTGCTGCGCAGACATATGGCGCCCGCCGTGCTCGATGAGTTGGGCCGGGCCGAATTCGACGTCGCAATGTATGCCCTGAGGGACAAGCCGGAGGCGGAGACCAGAAAAGCGCTGCAGCCGCTCAAAGCCTGTCACAAGTCCATGGTCAATGCGGCAAAGCAGAACACCGGCGCGTTTACGGATACCATCCTCAACAAATACGGCGCCCGGTCTACCGATGAGGACAGGCTGTATGCCCTGATCACGTCGAATACGATGGAGAACCGCCTTCGCCTCCTCTGGCCCGGCGTAGATGACCAAAGAAAAAAACCGTATGTGGACAAAGGCGTTGCGGGGATGACCGACGCGAAACAGCTGGGGAAACTCATGGATCACCCGGAATCTTTCGCAAAGGGGAAGAGTCTGGACAGCTTCCTGGCAGACGTTCAGAAGACCATGGACCTGTCCAAGGAAAAATCCACCATCGACTACCTCCGGGAAGGCGCCCCGCAGAATGACCCGGACCAGGCGGAGAAGTTCCAGCGTGCCGCGCAGATGTACATGTTCCAGCCGCAAAGCGATGTCGATCCGGCGGATATCGCACAGAAGCTTCAGGGCAAAAACTGGAAAAAAGACGTCGATCCGCTGAAGACCCTGAAAAAGAAGATGAAGGGTTCGTATGTCGATCCGAGCGAGGTGGTCGGACACATCAAGAAGGCGATGGCTGAGATCCCGGAGACCGATAAGGAGAAGGAACTTTTCCGGTCTGCTGCGCTGGAGACCTGCAAGGGTCTCAAAGAGGAGTTTTCTCTTTCGCAGACGACCATCGAGTCCGAGGAAGGCCGCGAATTTCTAAAATACACGGAAGAGCTGCAGACGGAAATGACGACGGAGGCACTGAAGGAGAAGCCGGTGCGGGATCTCCGCGACAGTTTTGCCGGGGAGTATGCCACCCTGAAGAAGGTCAAGACCGGCTATTTCCTCTCGAAGACCGATTCGCCGGAACATAAGACCATGATGAAAAACCTGCGCCTCTTCAATGCCAAGCTGGACCTCATGGAAGGAAAGGAACCTCAGGATCTTGAGGCAGGCGAACTGGAAACCGTGAAAAACACGGAAGCGGACGTCCTCTATCACAATGCCAGAAAGGGCGTCTACGACTACGGCTGCATGAAGACCGGAAACGGCACGAAAAGTATCTGGCATACCGCCGGGACGGAACGCTTCGACTCCTCCATGAAAGTCCTGGAGAATCTGGGCGAACTGGGGAAGAAGCTCCATCTCACTTCGCCCGCGTCCGCCGTTCGGGACGAGGTGCAGCTGCAGCTCCTGCAGAACCGCGGGGATAAGAACTGGATGAAGCAGAACATCGAAGACATTACGGCAAAGACCATCTGCGCGCAGGTGCTTAACAACAAAGGAATACCGGGCTATCAGCATCAAAGCGCCTTTAAGACCGAGGTGGAGAACATCAAGGCCTCCGGAGCGTTTAAACAGATGATGAAAACCGTAAGCCATGACAAGCTTGCCGCTGCCATGATCAAGGGCGGCAACACTCTGGCCGAGGTCTACCAGAAGAGCGCGAATGCCCTGAAAGCGGCAGGCAAAGGGGCAAACAGAGAGCAGGATGGCGCGGAGCTTGATCCGCAGGACCTCGCGCCGAAAAAGAACGACACCGGACTCGTCTCCCCTGTCCGCTGACCGGAGGCTTATCCGGGCAGGACAATACGGCAAAAGGGCCTGTGAAAAAATGAGCGAATCATTTTTCACAGGCCCTTTTTGTTGTTGGGCAGTTTTTTCACAGCCCCTTTTTCCGTTTACCGTGCGTGCTTACTGCAGCGGGGGATACATTTTCGCGATGAAGCCGTTCATGGCAATGCTGCGGCTCCTGTTCCGGCTGCCGGCCGGAAAAACGGGATCCCGGAAGAACTAGATCCCGGAGCCTTTCAGGAGGCAGAAGAGTGTTGACATGCGAAACGCTTCTTTTTATAATATAATTAAACAAAAAGCCGTGATTTGTCCAAAAACAAACAAAAAGGAGAACTTTGCAGTATGAAAGGTTGGGAATTTACAGGAACACATCAGCCGCTGAAGATCGTGGAGAAACCCGATCCGAAGGCGAAACCGGGCTATGTCGTGCTGAAGACGCTGGCCGGCGGCCTTTGCCACTCTGATGTATCCGCTCTGGACATCGAGTCCTGGATGCCTCAGTTCAACGTGCCCGTGATCATGGGCCATGAGGTCTGCGGCCGTATCGTCGAGATCGGCGAAGGCGTGGAAGGCTATGAGATCGGCGACGTCGTCGCTGTTTGCCCGCTGAATGCCAAGGACGGCACGACTCCGGGGTACACCAGAGACGGCGGATACGGCACCATGACGACTGCCCCCGTGGAGCAGCTCGTAAAAGTTCCGGCCGATATCCCTCCGTATAAGGCAGCTGCCGCGACAGACGCGGGCGCCACTTCCTATCATGCCATCTGCTCCGTCGGCGGAGCCAAGGCTGGTATGAAGGTCGGCATCATCGGTGTCGGCGGCCTGGGCATGTTCGGCGTCAGCGTAGCCGTGGCCAAGGGCTGCGAAGTGTACGTCGCCACCAGAAAGCCGTCCGCTCAGGAAATGTCCCTGAAGCTCGGCGCCAAGGAAGTGAAGCCGAACATTCTGGAATTCGCGGACAAGAACCTGGATCTGATCGTTGACTTCGCCGGTGCCGGCAAGACCACGGACGACGCCCTGAAGGCCGTCAAGCCTCACGGCAAGGTCGTTCTGGTCGGCATGGCCAGCGATACCGCCACGATCTATTCCTACTCCATGATCTTCAAGGAACTCACCTTCGAAGGTTCCATGGGCAGCACCACGGACGACCTGCGTGACTGCATCGAGCTTCTGCAGAGCGGCAAACTGGATCCCGAGATCCATATCTGCAAGTTCGATGAGATCGCCGACGGCATCGACCAGCTCCGCGAAGGCAAGGTCAGCGGCCGTCTGGTCTGCGTATACGACGACTGATCGCTTTAAACCGCAGCGATCGACCTGGCAGGCTCTGTCGGAAATGCCGATGGGGCCTGCGTTTTTACCGGCGCGCGGAAAGCGCCGGGAGAGGCGAAGACGGATGAACAGCACGGAAAAAGAAACCGAAAAGGCGGCGCCGGCTACCGCGATACTCCCGGACGTGAAGGAGATCGATACCCGGCTCGTGTACGGCTTTCTGGACGCGGGCAAGACGTCGTATATCCGCGAAAACGTCTTAAACGACGTTTACCGGAAATACGGCTTCACGCTGATCCTTTGCTTTGAGCAGGGCGAGGAAGAATATGATGCCGAAAGCCTGGCGAAGAGCAATGCCGCAGCCGTTTATTACCGCGGAGGTGATGTTGCCCGCTTTTGCCAGGATGCCGTGGAAAAATACCGGCCGGGCCGCATCTACGCGGAAATGAACGCGATGACGGAGGGTCTCAGAGAAGCGCTTCCGGCCTGCCTGAAGAAGACCTTTGCCGTCACCCTGATCGACTGGAAGACCATGCCGCTCTACTACGCGAATTTCATGCCGATGATGAAGCAGATGGTCGCGGACTCGCAGCAGGTCGTTTTCCGCGGCTGCCCGTCATCCGATCTGCTGGCGCCGTACGGCCAGGCGTTCCGGCTGATGAATCCGAAGGCGTCGTATCTCCGGCGGGATCCGATGGGATACCACGAGAAGGCCTTCGAAATGTTCCTGCCGTTTTCTCTCGAAGAGCCCGAGATCCGGATCGGAGAGGACAGATTCCTTCCGTTCTGGCTGGATGCGCTGGACCATCCGGAGCATTACGACGGAAAGAAACTGCTGTTTGCAGATCCTTTCGAACTGAGAAGTTCCGATGCGGACGGTCCGTGGTCTTTCGGTAGAGTGGTCATGACCTGCTGCATGCAGGACCTTCAGTTCATGTCTTTTGCGGCGGAGACCGGCGAAGAGCAGGCGGCGGACTGCCGGGAAGGCTGGATCACCGGAAGCGCGCTCGCGTACACGGCGGCAGGTGAGTACGGACGGAGGAAACTGCGGCTCCGGCTGCAGGAGATAAAGCGCGCTGCCCCGCCCGGGGACCTGATCCTGGACGGCAGGCACGCATGAAAAAGGGGCTGTGAAAAAAAACAGCTCTAAGAAAAAGAGGTCATCTGGTTTAAGCCAGGTGACCCTTTTTGTGTTAGAATGGACTTGAGATGAACAAT
>CACWLA010000051.1 GCA_902761665.1 uncultured Lachnospiraceae bacterium
AAAAGACAGTAGTTAAGTGGTGGGGCACCAAATTTCGAAAAGCTCGCAAAGCCAGTAATATCAAGGGCTTCCGAGTGCGATTTTAGCGCAGTACGGTCTGAAGAAGGCCAGAAGAGCTTCCCAGTTCTCCAAGCGTTAATCTCGAGTCGGACGACCATGCAAAAAAGCAGCATCTTTGCGGTGCTGCTTTTTTCATGTCTGATAGTTGGTTTGCGTTAGCTCAGGATGCATTCCTGTCCGGGATGAAGATCGTTACGACGGTCCCGCCGTCCGGACGGGCTGCGATGTCCAGCGTTCCGCCGCACAGAAGTTCCAGGCGTTCCCGGACGTTCTGCAGACCTACGTGCGCTTCCTTCCTGGAGTCCGGAAGCTGCGGCGTATAGCCTGTGCCGTCGTCTTCCACCGTCAGACAGGTGCCGGCAGCATCCCGGCTCGTCCGTATCGTGATCTTCTCCGGATTTCCGCTGCGGGCCACGCCGTACAGAATGCTGTTCTCCACGATGGGCTGCAGCGTGAGCGGCGGCAGCAGGAAGGCCGTGTAAGGCACATCGTATTCCACGCTGAGCTTGTCGCCGTACATCATGGTTTCGACGGCTATATATGCCTTGGTGTGGCGCAGTTCTTCGTTGAATTCGATCGGGTCTTTCGCCGCGATCGCGGTAAAATTCGCCTGCAGATAGGACGTGAAATCGCCGATGACGTCCATGGCCCTGTGCGGGTCATCCTTGCACAGCAGATAGATCGAGGAGAGCGTATTGTAGATAAAGTGCGGACGGATCTGGTTGATCATGCTCTGCACTTTTGCCTCGCGCAGTTCCTCTTCCCTTTTGCGCAGCAGCTGTTCACGCATCAGGGCGCTGCGGATAAAGCCGAAGCCGCGCACGAACAGGTTGAACACCGTCCAGACCATGAAGAACGGCGCGTGCTGGATGCTTCCCGTGGAGAGGTAGTAGAGCATGTCGATGCCCATCGTCAGGAAGAACGGCAGCAGCCACAGCAATTCGCTGCGGGACGGTTTTTGCTCAAACAGCGCCAGAAAATGCAGGACGGCAAGCCCGACCCCGAACCAGATCAGCACGTCGTGCAGTTCCACGATATTGAAGATCTGCAGCACGACCAGCAGGATCGCCGTTGCCAGCGCTGCAGAATAGCAGGCTTTTCCGATCCGTCCGCCTGCTTTTTCCCGCATGGAGAGCAGGAAGCACAGAGACAGCACCAGCATCAGCATGTACATGACGGCGCCGAAATACCAGATCTCCTTGTTCCAGCCGCGGCTGTCCAGCGCAAGGGCGAGCGAAGGCAGATTGGCCAGTTTCCAGCAGGCGGCGCAGACCGCCAGCGCTCCCAGCAGAACGATGTGATGCCGGTCCTCTTTGGTCAGCGGCAATACGAAAGCCAGCACGCAGAGGAAAATGCCCGCCATCAGCGCGATCGCGCTGATAAACAGCAAAGGTGCATCCTGCGGCAGCAGGATCATATTCAGAAGCTGTTCGTGTCCGATCAGATAAAAGACCGGTGTCTCGTCCATCACGCTGCGGAAGACGGGCGTAAGCGTCACCTGCAGTCTGGCGCCGGCATAATTGCTGCGCACAGGCACGGTGACCCAGTAATTCCCCGGCGTATGGCCGATATGCGGTTTATCCGTCTCTGAGGAATCGTAGGTGAGCTCCGTCCCTTCGATGAACAGGCTGGCCGTCGTATGCCGCAGATAGAAACAGATCCGCGCGCCGATGTTCGCGGCGGATCCCTCCGGCAGGGTAAACGTGTACGTTCTCTGCACGCCGGCATAGTCCGGCACCGGCTCTTCAACGACTTCGTCCGGCTGCAGGATCCAGAAAGAGTAGGGAGCGTAGGCGTAGTGTACGAGGCCCGGATTCCGGTGGATGGCGGTTACCAGCAGGATGCTCAGCGCAGCCAGGACCGCCAGCGCGAAGGCGGGCAGATGTTCTTTCAGCGTTTTCATAAGGACAACCCCCGGACAGGATAGCGCAGATGGTCGATCTCGTTGTGGATCTTCTGCGGCGTAAGGGGTTTCATGATACATGTCCAGCGCGCTTCCTTTATATTCCGCGTGACCCGTCAGAAAGATGATGTTGACCCGCGGATTGATCTCCGTCAAAGCGTTGGCCAGCGACAGTCCGTCCTGGCCGCCCAGTTCGATGTCCAAAAAGGCGATGGCGACGGGGTTGGAGTGCGCGAATTCCATGGCGCTCTTCGCATCGGCAAAGCCCCGGACCCTTGCTCCGGGCAGTTCTTCCTGCAGCATGCGCACAAAGCCGTTCAGCATCACGGGAGAGTCTTCCGCAACGATGCAGTTCGCCTGTTCCTGCGGCTGACTCAGCTCGTCGATCAGAACGTAAGGTTCTGTCTCCAGCGCTTTTGCCAGGCGCGCCAGCATGCTGAGATCCGGCAGGCGGTTGCCCACTTCCCAGTTCGCGATGGTGCTTCTCGACACCTTCATCCGGTCGGCGAGCTGGATCTGCGTGATGCCTTTCGATTCGCGCAATTCCTTGATTTTGTTTCCAAACGTTTCCGAATGCGACATAAATGCTTCCCCCAAAAGAGAATGGAATACATTTTCTCTATTTTATCATAACAAAAAAGAAGCTCCTGAAATGTTTCGTTCTGAAACCTTCCATTGTTCTGGCAAACGGGTTTTTCTACAATTAACAGTACGAACCGTTGTCATTTTTTGATCAATACATAATTGGAGGACCTATGAACCGAACAAGGAAAAGAGTAATGAGCATACTGCTCGTGCTGTTCATGCTGATCGGCTCTGTGCCGGGCGTGACGCTGACGGCGTATGCAGCGACATCCGTTTCGAACGAAGCGGAATTGATAGCCGCACTGGCTTCCGGCGGCGAGATCGAACTTGCCGGCGATATTACGCTTACGGCGAACATAAACGTAACGGCGGATTCCGTGATCGATCTGAACGATCATACGATCGCGGGTGCGAGCTACAACCTGGTGCCCGCAGCGGGAATCCTGCTTACGCTGAAAGGTCCCGGATCCGTGGAAAGCACGGGATCCCTGGGAGCGTCGTGGTCCGCCCTGAAGGGCAGGGTTTCTGTCACGGAAGGGGCGGTGCTGAGCGTTTACAGTATGTATCTTGACAAAGTCGGCGGCGTGACGGTTACCGGTGAAGGCAGCCGGCTTGTTTTTACGTATTCCGTCAGCGGCAGTGGCTCCGTCAAGATCTCGGAGAAAGCATCTGTCGAAGGACAAACAATGAATCCCAGCACGGTCGAAATCTCCGGCGGCGCAACGGCGAAACTTAAAGAATTGTACACGGATCGTTACGCCAACAAAGGCACGATCACAATCACCGGCGAAGGTACGACGGTAAATGCACAGGATGCAAAATCCGGCGTAGCGATCGGCAACAGCAGCAACAAGTCGCCTATCGTAATCAAGGACGGCGCTGTGATCAACGATGCAGCGTATTTGAATTCCGGATATTCCGAAACACTTACGGTTACGGACGCCAAGGTCCACGGCCGCACACGCGGAGCGAACATCAGCGGCACCTCGCTGCTGAACGGCACCTCAGAATTCGATAATATCAGTGCGATCTGCGGGATTGCTACGATCGGCGGCACTGCGAGCGTCACATTCCTGGAGAGCGTCAAGACGACCTTTGAGAGCCTGGAGACCCTCACGTTCCTGGGAACGCCGACCATTCGGAATATTGGCAAGTTCGATTTCGTAAACAGTAAAGGTGATCTGTATCTGACCCAGGACGCGGGCGCGGTCTTTGCGCTTCAGGACGGCCTGGCCGGTTTGGACGTCAACCTCGGTACGAGCGCGCAGGTGATGATCCACATCGGGAACGACCGCTCATTGCTGCCCGGCGTTGCCCGTTATGAGGGCGAAGTTCTTCCGTACGATTTCGCTTGCTACGAGGGAAGCGTCAAACGCAACACGGGCGATTTTACGGCGTATTACGGATATGAGGAGAAAAGTGCAGCCGTTTTCGAATCCGGAGAAAACATGCTTCAGATGACCACGCCCGCCTGCAAGATCGAACGGAGCGGAAGCACGATAGAATACTATACAATCCACGAAGCTTTTGCAGATGCAAAACAGGGCGAAACGATCGAGCTTCTCAGAAACGTTACTTATGGCAACAGCGTTGTCCTCCCGGCTTCATCGGGTGTGACGGAATACTCTCTGGAACTGGCGGGATATGGCTTAACGAGCAACACAAATCAACATTACGACAATGACCATATTCCCTTTGTTATCAACAGCGGTATGACGCTGAACATCACAGACAGCACAGAAGAGCAGACCGGATATATCCAAACGGACGACTATGAGTATCCCATGATGTTCAACGCCGGAACGGTCATCATCGACGGCGGTATCTATTGTGGATTGCTGTGCGGAGCGGGATATTCCGGTATCGATCCAGGCTACGGCGCGCTCAACAATGGATATAAATCCATTGGCAGTGATGGCGTATATGTCATCAAAGATGCGTATATTTACCACGATAAAGATGATGCCACCAGAGAAAGCAACGGCGCGCCGTCTTATTCTCTGGAATCGCTTTCTTACATAACGCTCGCGGAGCATGCCCGTGTCGATGAAGACTTTAGGCGGGGGGCTTATGTGAATGACTTCCATCCCTTCACCCATATTACGAATAAGGTGATCGTCGAATTCGACCGCAATGAAGGCAGCGGACGCATGAACAGGCAGAGAGTCGCCATCGGTGAAGCCGAAGCGCTGAATGAATGCACCTTTACCCGCGACGGATATGCCTTTACCAGATGGAACACCGAAGCAGACGGCAGTGGTACTGTCTATGCAGATAAGGAAACGGTCAAGCTGAGCAATAATTTGACATTGTATGCACAGTGGAAGCCTGCAGTCACCGTCACCTTTGATGCCAATGGCGGCGAAGGCACTATGGACGATCAGGTAATCGCGGAAGGTGCCCCAACGATTCTGACAGCCAATACGCTCACCCGCGAAGGATATACTTTCAAGGGTTGGAACACAGAGGCGGACGGTAGCGGCACAGCTTATGCCGACAAGGCAGAAGTCACACTGGATGCGGACGTTACTCTCTATGCGCAGTGGGAAGAGAATCAGACGGAGCCGATCACTCCGGAAGAACCCGAGACCACAGGCGACCTGGTAGGTGAAGTCGTTGAGCCGGATCCCGCAGATCCCACCAAGGAGATCTACACGACCGGGGCTGCGATCACGGTCACCAACTGGAAAGGCGTGGAGATCACCGGGATCACGACAGACCTGGAAGGCAAATTCACTGTAGACGATCTCGAAGAGGGCGATTACAACGTGATCGCCGAAAAGGACGGCGTCAAGGCCACCGTCATCGTAACGATCATTGGCGGCGCAACGAACACGATCAAAATCACTATGCCCGAAGCAGAAAAGAACTCCGTACTGGACAACTCCAAGGCCGGCGCATATGCGCCTGTCGTCGGCGGGTTGGATACGATCGCGCAGAAGGAGACGATCCCCTCAGACGCGACGAAGCTGACGATCACACTGACCGTCACCGACGAGTCGAATATCCCTGCTGAAAAGAAGGCTCAGTTCGACGACGAAGTCGCTCAGATCGAAGCGCTGGATGAGGCGCAGGATCAGACAATCATTCCTCTGGATCTGAAGCTGGAAAAGACGATCATCGGCGGCGCGGAAGCCGGTACGACCGATATCGGCGGCACGAACGACGAGATCCTGACGATCATCATTCCGTTCGATTCGACGGATAAGGAAAACGTTACAGTTTACCGTTTCCACTCTGGTGATCAGAAAGCCGAAGTCATGAAGGCTTCCAGCTCCAATGCGAACGAAGGATTCAAGGTAAGCGACGACAGCATCACGGTCTTTGCGAAGCGCTTCTCCACCTATGCGATCGGTTATGACAATAAGGTCACGCCTTCTCCGACGCCTTCAACCGGCGGCGGTACTAGCGGCTATGACGTAACGGTCAGCCCGGCCGATCACGGAAGCGTAGAGGCGGATAAAAAGACTGCGGCAAAAGATGAGACAGTCACGCTCACGGTGAAGCCGGATAACGGCTACACGCTGGATACGCTGAAGGTCACCGCGAAAGACGGAACCGAGATCGAAGTGACCAGGAAGGCAGATGGCTCCTACAGTTACAAGCAGCCGGATTCTAAGACGACAGTGGAAGCGACGTTCAAACTGGCTTTCGCTACGCCGGACGTGACCGGTGTTGCCGACATGCTGATCGGTCCGTCCAGAGGGCAATATCACGAGAGCGGAAACCGCGACCATGTTCTACAACCTGCTGCGGGATAAGAGCGTGACGGCAGAGAAGACCTTCCCGGATATCGAGGAAGACGCCTGGTATACGAAGTATGTCGGCGTGCTGGCAGGCAAGGGCATCATGGCCGGTTATCCGGACGGCGAATTCAAGCCGGACCAGATGATCACCAGAGCTGAGTTTGCAGCCGTGGCGACGCTGTTTGCCAAGGAAGCGAACGGCGGCAAGACGTTCTCCGACGTTCCGAAGGGTTACTGGGCGGAGAAGAATATCGCAACGGCCGCAGAATACGGATGGATCACCGGATATTCCGACGGTACGTTCGTTCCGGCAGGCTATATCACCAGAGGCGAAGCTGCAACGATCGTCAACCTGATGCTGGGCCGCGTTGCTGACAGGACGTATATCGATGCGCACCGCAGCGGGCTGATGCAGTTCAGCGACCTGAAGGACGATACGAAGTGGTATTTCTACAACATGCACGAAGGAGAGACGGGACTGAGGACTTCCTCAGTCCCGTTTTTGTTGTAACTGTTCTGTAATTGATTTCCAACCGCACTATGATAGACTGAAGGCAAAGGAGGTGACCCCATGAAAAAACATCATGTAAGCGGAATCTTGGCGGCGGTGATCTGCGCAGCGGTGCTGGCCTATGTTTTTCTTTGGCCCCATTCGCTGTACGATATCGCCTGGCTGGGTGTAGGCCGAGGAGAAGCGGAGACGGTCCGGATCCAGGAGCGTGTCGCCGGGGAAGATCCTCTTACGATCGACGTGACCCTTCCAATAGCAGATTCCTCTGCCTTCCTGGATGTGATGCGCGATGCATCTGCTCACTTTCTTCTTCCCGGGCGGCAGACCGTATTTCACGGAAATTCCTATTGGGTCATGCTGGGCAATCAGCAGGTCCGATCGGAAGTAGCGATCTCGGAACAGGGCCGGATCAGTCAGCAATCCCCGGGCGGCCGCAGATGGGGAGAAGGGACGTTTCGCATCGCTAAAAAGGATCAGGAAAGGATTTGGAGCCTCTGTGAAGCGTGGACGGATCCAAACGGCAAGTATCCTGGACTGGCTTTCCTGCGGGAATTCTTTACGATCGGCAAGGGAGGCCGTTCGGAATTCGTGGATGTACAGGCCCCGGACGGCGTGTACGGAGTCGATGCGATCGAGACGCTGCATTCCGGCATCAAACCGTATATGACGGAGCGCGGCTTCGAAAACGTTTTGCTGGGACGGTCTTTGTATAATCTGGAGTACCTTTGCAAGCAAAAGGGCGAGAACTGGCTCTGTGGCTGCATAGAAGTTTCTCCCGCATCCGAGCCCGGCTATTTCTTCTATCGTATCGGCTTGGTTGAAGAAACCTCGGGCCATCCCTGGAACTATTGGTTCACAGGCAACTATTCTGTCAGCGAGGACGGTCTTGTGGATGAATTCTATATCGACCTGAAAGGTGCGGCATGGGTCGCCGAGTAAAAGGGAGTATTCGATGCGCAAGGGTTCAAAACTAACAATCTACCAAAAGGTCATCCTGGCTGTGCTGCTCGTTATGGTCTTGGTTTTTTCTGTGCTGTATTGGGTCACGCTGCACAGAGAGGGCATTCGCTACCTTGATACGATCCTCGTACCCTCGTCAGAGGACGGGAAAACGGTGTATTCCGGTAGACACCACGGCGTTGTACCTACATCCTTTAGCGTCGCTGCGGACGGCACCGTGGTATTTCAGTATGGGGAGGAGACGTTCGGCCCCTATACGCTGCAGGAGGATCCTTCCGCGATCCCGGAGAAAATGCCGATGGAGTATTCCGGAAAAGATATCAGGGGCTTGGAACTTCGATGCGGCGAACAGGTGATCTTCCGCGGCTGCGAAATCCTATTCGGATCGGATCGTTTGCTGTTTACATCGAACGGAAGCAGCGTCAGCAGTATTTCATTGACCATGGAAGGCGAGGTCGAACCTTCGGTTTACGAACTGATCGATCTGATGTCCGGCCCCAAACTGACGCATAAAGGGGACGTTTTTGGCTGGTTCAGCGGCTTGTTCCTCTGCGCTGTGACCGCCTTCAGCATCCTGTTTGCCGACGAGCTGTTCCGCTGGCATCTTCGTTTTCGGATCGCCGACCCGGAGAATGCGGAGCCTTCCGATTGGGAGATCGTCAGCCGTTATATAGCCTGGACGGTATTCCCGGTCTTGGCATTGTTCGTGTTTGTTATGGGATTGAGGTAAATGG
>CACWLA010000052.1 GCA_902761665.1 uncultured Lachnospiraceae bacterium
TGTTGGTTTTTTCATTGTCAAGCTAATTCTAACACAAAAAGGGTCATCTGGCTAAAACCAGATGACCTTTTTGTTGTTGGGCAGTTTTTTCACAGCCCCCATCATTAGTTAATTCAGCAGGTTTTCGAAAAGTGCATCAAAAGCACCGAGCAGGCCAGCTGCCGCAGCTGCCGTGAGGATACCCCCGATGACCAGCAGCACGATACCGCTTTTCCTTAATTTCGGCCAGACCGACAGGGCTTCTTCCCGCTCTTTCGGGAAACCTATTTTCGTCGGCTCATTCGGATCATAAAGAAAATTTACCAGTTCACCCTGTGCGCCGGGGACATCCTCCGGAGAATAGTAACCGAACGCCGCGGCAGCAGAAACGTGCTGTTTGTCCGCCGTGTCATATTCGTAGATACCGTAATACCGCGTGCACACCCGTTTATCAATGTCTTCCTCTGTTCTTTCTTCGATGTCAGCAAGAGTGCCCCACGCTTCGGACGTCAGTCTGCGGTCTGTATCCTCCTGTTCCCTGCGGCTGTATCGAAACAGCAGAATAAAAGCACCGCCCAAAAGCATGCAGACAGCTCCCGGAATCAAAAATAAAGCGTCCATTGTTTCCTCCCGGTCTTCTTTTTCTGTTTTCCGGACCATTATAAGTGAAACAGGCCTTCTTTTCAAGTTTCCCGTTACGGCGATCTCCTGCCGCTTTACGCGTATCGGCAGCAAAGGCAGCAGCTGCCCCCTTGAAAATGCGCTTTGAAGAACATACGGCATATGGTATCATAAAGTATCAGAACACACGAAAACCCGAAGGAGAATCCGCCATGCCTGCATCCCCGAAAACAAGACCTTTGAACATCAGGATCTGCTGCGCGTTCCTGGTCCTTGCCTTCCTTCTTGCCGTAAGCGCCTGCAGAAAGGCGCCGGCGGAAAGCACGGAACCGCCGGCGGATACCGTTTCTTCCGAAACGCCGACGGAAAAGGAAGAAACGGTTCCGGAAGAGACGGAAAGCCCTTCCGAAAGCGCCGCCCTGCCCGGTCCGGAAGATCTGCAGGAGGGGATGATCCTCTTCTTCCGCCAGAAAGGCCTGAAGGAAAAGCGCGGAGAGCTGATCTCTCTTGCCGATGCGGAAGCCGCCTGGCATGACGGCCTGTTTCCGCGCACGCATTATTACGATCCGATGTTTGCAAAAGAAGAGGAACAGCGCCTGCTCCGCCTGCTGGATTTCTGCCTGGGGAACGGATATCAGGGTTTTTCCCTGCCGGACGGCATCGTTTCCACGGCCGGTCTGGATGTCTGGCAGCGCTATGCGCTCCCGTTCATGTACCGTATCGATGACGGATCGGTCCTCTGCCGGGAAGGGCAAAGTGCCGAAGGGACCGGGCTCAGTTATACGACCATCTGGTATTCGCTGAAAAAAGAGGGAGAGATGGATAAGTTCTCCCGGGGACTTGATGCCGTGCGGGAACTCGCCGCCAAGGCACCGGAAGGCGCGGATGAGTACGACCTGCTCGTCTGGGCCATGAATTCACTGGCAGAGCGCATCGTTTACGGAGACCGTGATTCTTATTACTATACGGACGGCTACCAGCTTTACGACGCGGCGGTGAAGGGCGTTACCGTATGCACCGGCTACAGCGATGCCATGTATTATCTGTGCAATCTGATCGGGGTCGACTGCCTCGTCGTGGAAGGAAATGCCACCTCTCTGACAAAAGACGGCGGCCTGGACGGCCACGCGTGGAACCTTGCCCGTATCGGCGGACAGTACTATGTGTTCGACCTGACCGGCTACGATGCCAAAGCGGCATTTCCGCTTCCTGTCCCGATCCTGTTTGCCCTGTCAGAGAAGACCATGTATTCGCTGTGCGGCAGCTATCCTACCGACCGTTACACGGATGAGGAACTGATGCCCGCCTGCGGCAGAAACTTCGATCCGGTCTCCTCATGGAACAGCACGCCGGAAGGCGCGATGCGGAGCTTCATGACTTACTATGATCTGGCCATTACTGCGCCGGAGTATCTGCTGGCGGCAAATGACCTCAGCCCGGACGAATGGAGCCATGAAGAAGCAGGCGACGGCTTTTATGTCCTCCCGGTCTCTTATGAAGACTTCCTTGCCCGTACGCTGGAGTACATGAGCGAGACCTGCTTTGAAAACTGTTTCGGGCGTTTTTTCCGGGGTATCGACGGTTCTCTTGCCGTAAAGTACGCGACGGCCGAAGACGGTATCGAACTGTACCAGCTGTTCCGCGTCCGTGCGGAAGAAGACGGATCTCTGTCGGCTGAACTGCTGCGGAAAGACGGCTCCACGCTGACCGTACCGTTTTCCGCAGAGGAGCGCGGCGGACACTACCGGATCACGGAGATCCATTTTCAATGACCCTCTGCGGCAGATCTATGCCAATGCTATGCCGTTGATCCCGGAGCTCTTGCGGGCGGCGGAAAAGCATATTACAATGGACCTGTCTCCTGACAAAACAATAATATCCGCCCTGAAAGGAGCTCCGAACCATGCCGACCTTCCAAGAACTTTCCGACTTATACAAGAATGATCCGCAGCAGTATCAGGTATTCATGAACAGCGCCGAAGCGCTCAACTCGATGTTTAGAGCTCCGGACCTGTCAGACGTCCTGGGCGAAAGGTACCCGGGTAATTCTCCCGACGTATACGCCTGGGGCAACACTTTCCTCGGCTTTTCCCTTGTTCCGGAAGACGAAGTCGTATATGATATGAACGCAGAGGAGCTGAAAACTCTCACGGAGAAAACCGGCGGTCTTCAGGCCTATCTGACCGGCCGGCCGCAGCCGGGCGGCCCCACCCGCTACGAACTCATCAAGGAACACGTCCGCAGCGTCCGGGGACAGCAGGCGGCTGATTCTTTAGATCAGCATCTGGCCGAATTCGAAAAGGTCATGCAGCTGGGACTGGATCTGGATCAGATCCATGAGGAAGTTGAGAAGGGGCAACCCGGAATGCAGGAAGCGCCGCAGGAGGCTGTCGAAGATCAAGGCGCTGGAGCCGAAGGTCAGGGCTCTGGAGGAAAAGACCGGCGGGGAAGCTCTCGGAAACAAGTACGCGAAGCTGGAAGAACAGAAAAAGGCCCTTCGCGGGCAGGCCGCAGCCATCAAGGCGGATATCCTGACGCCGGTCGAGAAGAAGATCGAAAACCGTATCCAGGGTTACCGGGACCAGGCCGGCGGCCATGCAGCCAGGCACAGGGAAGATCTTCAGGCCGACAAGCAGCCTCATGAGAAGGTGGGCACCATGCTTGAATCAGCCGCGAAGGTGGCGGCCGACTCCATGGCAGGCCTGCATCAGCTCTCGCAAAGCAAAGCCCCGCTGACAAAGCAGCAGGAAGAAGCGCTCTCCCATATTGCCCGAACCGTCTGCTACGACAATATGATGTTCTCCAAAAACATGGACAAGACCGAGGAACAGTTTAAGCAATTCGTCAAGCCCTTAGAGACCGGGGAGTTCTTTAAAAATTCCGTAAAGGAAACGCTTGGCGATATCACGCCGGAAAGCCTGAAAAAATTCTGCTCAGAGCCCACCCTTTCGGCAAAGATCGCCCAAAAGGCTTCCGAGAAGCAGTTTGGCAAATATCCCACGATATACGATTATTCCTCGAAAAAGAAAAACGGTCCCGTCGCCGAAGAAAATAAGGAGAAGCCGGTGGACGGCCCTCAGCCCTGAACGTGAAAAAACCGGCTGTTTACGCCGGCTGAGATCCAAGCAGAAATGCCCGCTGAAAAGCGGGCATTTCTTTATAAACAGCCGATACGCGCAGAAAGAGCAGGTTTTCATATCATCCCTCCGAGTCTATCGAGCTTTACCTGAAAAAGTTTCATTTCAATTATCATTGTTAATTTATGATTGCATAAAACTGCCAATTGATTCAGCTGCACTCTGAACCCTCCTTTGTGATTCCAGGTATATGCAGTAAAGCTCCTTCAAATAATTGCAG
>CACWLA010000053.1 GCA_902761665.1 uncultured Lachnospiraceae bacterium
CGCTCCCGGGGATGCGACATCATCCTGAATCTGGGCGGCGTTTCCAGAAGCCACGGAACACTGATCCGCGACTCGGAGGGTGTCTGGGAGTACACCGACCTCAACTCGAAGAACGGATCCTATATCAACGGCCGCAAAGTCACCGAGCCGGCTATATTGAGAGCCGGCGACACGCTGACCGTCGGCGGCGGAGACTTCCAGCTCTATCCGCTCAGCACACGCGAGCGGCTGGAAAACATCGAAAAGAGAAAACGCCACACGAAGCGGACTTCGCCGTGGCTTTCCATGCTGGCCATCACTGTGTTCCAGCTTCTGACCGTGATCCAGTTCCACGTACCCGGGGCAGCTCACGGCGGCCTTTGCGCTGATCTGCGTTGTTATGTGGGCATATGTGATCACCCTGCGCGTTATGAAACGAACAGGATTTGAGGTAGAACTCATCGCCTTTTTCCTGTCGACACTCAGTCTGGCGCTGACAGCGTCGGCCTACCCCTATGCAGTTCTCAAACAGTCCATCTGCGTTCTGCTCGGGGTCATATTCTTCTTCGCCATGTGCTGGCTCCTGCGGGATCTGCACAAGGTCAAGAAGCTTGTTCCGTTTATGCTTGGCTTCGGGGTGCTTTTGCTGATCATGAACCTGGTGATCGGAACGGTTGCCTTCGGTTCGCAGAACTGGATCAGCATCGGTGGTCTTACCTTCCAGCCATCGGAAATCACGAAGATCATATTCGTATTCGTAGGAGCGGCTTCCCTCAATGAACTGCAGCAGCGTAAGAACCTCCTGATCTTCATGGGGTTCAGCTTCTTCTGTCTGGGCTGCCTGGCGATCATGGGCGACTTCGGAACGGCGATCATCTTCTTCGCCACCTTCCTGGTCATCTCCTTCCTGCGAAGCGGTGACTTCACCAAGTTCTTCCTCGTACTGGGCGCTGCCGCACTGATGGGTCTGATGGTCCTCCGGTTCAAGCCTTACGTTGCCGACCGGTTCTCGGTCTGGGGACATGTATGGGAGGATCCGACGGACAAAGGCTTCCAGCAGGTTCAGACACTGACCTCGATCGCAAGCGGCGGAATCCCCGGCCTCGGCGCAGGAGAAGGAAACCTCAGCGATGTCGCAGCCGCAAGCACAGACCTCGTCTTCGGCATGCTGTCTGAAGAATGGGGGCTTGTCATCGCCATTCTCGCGGTGCTCTGCATCATCACGCTGGGCGTCTTCGCATACCGGTCCATCATCGCGGGCCGTTCCACTTACTACTGCATCGCCGCCTGCGCGGTCACGACTATCTTCATGTTCCAGACGATCCTGAACGTCTTCGGATCTGTGGATCTGCTGCCGCTCACCGGCGTGACGTTCCCGTTCGTATCGTCGGGCGGAACAAGCATGATCGTATGCTGGGGCATGCTCGCCTTCCTGAAGGCGGCGGATACCCGCCAGAACGCCAGCCTCGCTGTGCGCATCCAGGAAAGAGATCCCGAGAAGGGACTTGCCTCCGTAGAGTCCGTATCTGCGGTGGACATGTATGATCCGGAAGACCTTTACGCCCTTCTGGGCGAAGAATACAGAGCGCCTTCACGCAAAGACAGGAAAGACCGGAAGGCGGATACTGCAGCAAATACAGGCCAGCCTGCGCCGCGTACCACGCGTCCAATGAAAGCCGCGTCGAAATCTGCACACGCGGACGCAAATGAGCTGGAACCGCCTGAATGGAAGCAGCCGGCAAGGCCGAAACCGGCACAGCCAAAGCCTGCGCAGCAGAAGCCCGCGCAGCCGAAACCCGCGCAGCCAAGACCGGCTCAGGACGAAGCGGAGCGCCCGCCGTTCACGCGCGAAAAGGCGCAGCCTAAAAAGTCCGGACCAACCATTCAGACCTACCGTCCGCAGACGGAATCGAAACCTGCACCGCAGGGCACCCCTGGCGTGCGCCGCGACGAGCCGCACACGCCTAAGGCAGTACACTATAAAGATGTAAGCGACGACGACTTCTTCGGCAAATTCGATCCGCCGGCGAAGCCGAAACCGGAGGCCCCGGAAGAAGACGGGCCTCTGACTCTTGATGACATATTCGGAAATAACGGTATATTCAATGACAGCGGGAAAGGAGGCAAACGATGAAAAAAGTTGAAAAACGAGCTTTGATGTGCCTCCTCCTGGGGCTCGTCCTGCTGGCCGGCCTTTGCTTTTTTATCTATGAAGACTGGCACGACGGCGGCAAGTGGGCCGTCTACAAGGGCAACCGAGACGTATTCGCGGATGGTTCCCTTGCCAAAGGCGCCCTCTATGACCGGGACGGCGCGCTTCTCATGCGCAATACATCTGACGGCATGGTCTTCAATGACGATTCGGACATCCGGGCAGCCTGCCTGCACATCACCGGCGACAAGGACAACAACATCGCGACCGGCGCCAACCGGATCTTCCTCGACCGGCTGATCGGATTCGATTTTATCAACGGCATCTATACGCTCAATAACGACGGCGAGGATGTTGCACTCACCTTGGACGCGGATGTCTGCGCTACCGCTTATGAAGCCCTTGAAGGCCGCAAAGGCACCGTCGGCGTGTACAATTACAAGACAGGCGAAATGATCTGCATGGTCAGCTCTCCGACCTATGATCCGGATGATCCCCCTTACGAGATTCCGGAAGGTTCGTATATCAACCGCTTCATCTCGGCCACATTCGCTCCGGGCTCGACCTTTAAGCTGGTCACGTCGGCCGCATCCATCGAGACACAGGATGACGCCTATAGTTATGAAGTGGACTGCACAGGAAGCATCGATTACGATCATGATGATGAAGTCACCGACCTGGATGCGCACGGCGATGTGACGCTGAAAAAAGCACTGGAGGTTTCCTGCAACTGCTACTTCGCCAAACTCTCCGAAAAGCTCGGACCTAAGACCCTGAAAAAATACGTCAACAAAACCGGTCTCGACCGGAGCTACGACATCGACGGCATGAAGACAAAAGCCGGAACGTTCGACTATCCGACTACACCTGTCAATCTGGCGTGGACCGGCATCGGGCAGTGGCATGACATGGTCAACCCGTGCGCCATGATGGTCTACATGGGCGCCATCGCCAACGGCGGAACTGCCGTTATGCCATCCATTGTCAAACCGTCCAACATCGTATCCGAAAAAATCGATGCCGCGACAACCGCTCTGAAAACAGAAGATATGATCGAAGAAGAGACCGCCGAATCGCTTACCTCTATGATGCGCAACAACGTCGAGAATCACTACGGCGGTGACAGCGCCTTCCCGGGCCTTTCTGTATGCGCTAAGTCCGGAACAGCCGAAGTCGAGGGACAGGACAATCCGAACGCCTGGTTCGTCGGATTCTTAAACGACGAAGACAATCCGTATGCCTTCGTCGTCGTAGTAGAGAATAGTGGTTATGGTTCTGAGGTCGGCGGTGCAGTCGCCAATACCGTCCTGCAGGACATCGTCGGCCGGGATTAATCCTTTCCCGCTCCCGCCTTCAGGATCTCCTCGGGTATTGCATACTCCGAGTCCTCCAGTTCGTTATACCTGCTGAAACGAAATATTCCGTTCGTGGGGAATAACAGGTCTGCGGATACACCTTTATAGACTCCCTTCCCCCGGAGATCCACATTCTTCAGTTGAACGGAGGACACCAGACGCGTCGTTTTATCGACGTTGTATATGATTTGTCCCCCCTCCACGGTAATATCACGCACATCAGCGATTCCCAGATCCACGCGCTCAAGCAAATTCAGGTCTGCCACAAGATCGCCGGCTTTCTCCGCCGGAATGATAAGAGAATAGTATTCCTCGGTTTCTTTGAAGGTCGCATTGTCCAGAACGGTCTTACCTACAACGGCTAAACCTCCCGCAAGGTCTTTGAATTCCAATTGCGTCTCTTCGTCGCCCGTCTGCTTCCATTCCGTGGAATCGCCGGTCTTTGTATAAGCCACCGTGTTCTTTATATCCAGATATACTTCTGCTGTCTGCACGGGAACAGACTTTCCGAATAACTTTACAGTGGCATCCGTTGTGAT
>CACWLA010000054.1 GCA_902761665.1 uncultured Lachnospiraceae bacterium
CCGCATTCTGCTATAATAGAGTTCAGCGGAGGATCCTCCGCGAACCGCATAATGGAATTCTTCGGGGCGGGGTGAAAGTCCCCACCGGCGGTATAGTCCGCGGCCGCCTTTTGGCGAATGAACCGGTGACGCGAAAGCGAATTCCGGTACCGAGAGTTACAGTCTGGATGTGAGAAGAGTATTTCATACAGATCGATGTGTGAAAGTGTCCCGGATCTTTTTGGATCCGGGTCTTTTTTCGGAAAAAAGATCCCCGGGCGGCGCATGGGCGCTGTGCCGGGGTCTTGTTTTTCCGGATCATGCGGAAGGTCTGCCTGGATCGATAGGACGTGGAACTCCTTATGCCGCATCTGTTTTTGCCCCCGCGGGCAGTGTTTTTCAAGGATCCGCACGGAATCAGGAGCGGATCCGGCAAGGAGGTACTATTATGAGCAGCAATACCAACGCCGTACGCACACAGCAGGGCGCCGGCGCCCGCACCCGGAACATCGCCTTCACCGGCATGTTCGCCGCCATCGCCGCGGTCCTGATGTTCCTGGAGTTCCCGCTTCCCTTCGCGCCGTCCTTCTACGAGCTGGACTTCAGCGAAGTGCCGGTCCTCATCGGCACCTTCGCCCTGGGGCCGGTCTCCGGAATGGTCATCGAGCTGATCAAGATCCTGGTGAAGACGGTCATCAAGGGGACCCACACCGCCGGAGTCTCGTCATCGGCTGCTCCCTGTGCGTGCCGGCCGGCCTGATCTACAAGATGCGCAAGACCCGCAAGAGCGCCGTCATCGGCATGATCGCCGGGACGCTGACCATGACCGTGGTCGGCTGCCTCGTCAACGTGTTCGTCCTTCTGCCGGCTTACGCGGCAGCCTTCCAGATGCCGATGGATGCCCTGGTCGCCATGGGAACGGCGGTCAACAGCAGCGTCACCGGCCTTGCGTCCTTCGCGCTCCTGTGCGTCGCGCCGTTCAATCTCCTGAAGGGCGCGGTGGTTTCGGTCCTGACGCTGCTCCTCTACAAGCGTATCAGCCGCCTGATCAAGGGCGTCTGATCCGGAGCGCATTTTCAGAAGAGTACAAGGGATCCCGGGAAGAGTTGTCCATAAATTGGGCAACTCTTTGTTATTTCTAAAAAAGATACCCAGAAAAAAAGACGAAAAATTACAAAAAAGGGACTAACATTCCGGCACATTATCGGGTATAATAGAGGGAGTATCGGGGAGAGGGAAGAAGCAGCGCTTCTCTCACCGGGGCACAACAATCAAACAGGAGGATATTATGGATAAGGCACAGAAAATGCATGATCTCCGTGTATTCGCGGCGGAGATTCGTCTGGAAACGCTGAAAATCATCGGCTCCCGCGGATTTGGACATGTCGGCGGTTCTATGTCTATGGCGGACACCATGGCGGTTCTCTACGGAGATGTCATGAATGTGGACCCGAAGAATCCGCGCTGGGAGGACCGCGACTGGTTCGTACTTTCCAAAGGCCACGGCGGCCCGGTCATGTATGCGACTCTGGGTCTCAAGGGCTATTATCCGATCGAAGCCACTTATCAGCTGAATCAGCCGGGCACGGATTTCCCGTCCCATACAGACAGAAATAAGACCATCGGCGTCGACATGACCACCGGCTCTCTGGGCCAGGGCATGAGCGAGGCTGTCGGCGCGGCGCTCGGCAACCGGGTGCAGGGCCGCACCAACCGCGTCTACGTCGCTGTCGGCGACGGCGAGAGCGATGAGGGCCAGGTATGGGAAGGCGCGGAGTTCGCAGCCCACTACAAGCTGGACAACCTCACCTGCTTCGTGGATGACAACGGCATGCAGCTCGACGGACCGGTCGCACAGGTCATGAGCCACGGCAAGGGCCTCGGCGCGAAGTTCGACGCTTTCGGATGGCACGTCATCGACGTAAAGGACTGCAACGACGTGGAGCAGATCTACGACGCCGTTCAGGAAGCGATCGCGACCAAGGGCGCTCCCACCGCCATCATTCTTCACACCGTCAAGGGCAAGGGCGCTACCTTCGCTGAGTCCACCGGCGCGCATTCCTCGCAGCCGTCGAAGGAACAGTGGGACGAAGCCATTGCTGCAGCCGAAGCGGCTCTTGAAGCGGTAAAGAACGAAAAGTAAGGGAGGAGGACCAAGATGAGCTTTAAATTAATCGGAAAACACGAGAAAGACAAGCGCGCGAACCGCGATGGTTATGTAGAGGCCATGCTCGAACTCATGGCGGAAGACGAGAAGGTCGTCCATGTGGATTGTGACCTGATGAACTGCATCAACACCGGAAAGCTCCTGAAGGCTTATCCGGAGCGCACCTTCAATGCCGGTATCGCCGAGGCGAACGCTGTCGGCGTCGCTTCCGGTCTTGCGGCCAGCGGCCTCACCGCTTTCGTGCACTCCTTCGGTATCTTCGCTTCCCGCCGCGTATTTGACCAGGCGTTCCTGAGCGTCGGCTATTCCGAGCTGCCGGTCCATATCCTTGGCTCCGATCCGGGCGTCACCGCTGCGTTCAACGGCGCGACCCATATGCCGTTCGAAGACTGCGCCCTGTACCTGACTGTTCCGAATTTCGTGGTCATCGACACCGCGGACATCGCACAGACCAAGTCCCTGACCAAGAAGCTCGCGGCCTGCCCGAAGCCCTCTTACCAGAGACTGATCCGCAAGGGCTTCGTGACCGTCTACGAGGACGGCTCCGAGTTCGAGATCGGCAAGGGCTATGTGCTCCGCGAAGGCAAGGACGTCACCCTGATCGCCTCCGGCATCATGGTCGACGAGGCTCTGAAGGCGCAGGAAGCGCTTGAGGCGAAGGGCATTTCCGCGAAGGTCATCGATATGCCGACCTGGAAGCCGCTCGACGAGGAGCTGATCCTCGCGGCAGCCGAGGAGACCGGCGCGATCGTCACCTGCGAGAACCATCAGATCAACTGCGGCCTCGGCGCCCAGATCTCCTACCTGCTCGCGCAGAAGCGCCCGACTCCGCAGGAGTTCATCGGCATCCAGAACCGCTTCGGCCAGGTCGGCCCGCAGGATTTCCTGATGAAGGAGTACAACCTTCTCGCAGAGGATATCGTAAAGGCTGCCGAGAAGGTCATTGCCCGCAAGTAAGGCGGATCTTTTTGAGAAAGGAACAGACACCCGGAACCAATACTGGTCCCGGGTGTTTTTTCGTCCGGACCTTTATCCGGCGTCGATCGTGGAAATGCCGAAGGTCGTCTCTTCCAGTACCGTAAGAAGCAGGCGTACGGTGTC
>CACWLA010000055.1 GCA_902761665.1 uncultured Lachnospiraceae bacterium
TATTTGGAAAACGCCGTCTCCCGCCTGCCGGGCATCCAGACCGCGTCGCGGATGATATCCGGAAGGAACTCGTCCCACTTGACCTCCAGGATGATCCCGGCATCTCCCGCCGGGATGGTGACACAGTCCGGGTTCAGGAAGTCCCTGCACAAGAGTGCGGTCCGGATGTTCCGGTCAAAGGTCACCCGCACGTTTCCCGGCCGGAACACATAGGGTTCCCTGGTATAATCCACGATGGTTTTCGGCCGCAGGCCCTGATTGCGCATCTTGCAGTAGAGTTCCTGCACCAGCGGCCGGTCGCAGTCTCGCATCCAGTCAAGATCCCCGTCGAGAATCTTCTGTACCTCTTCCGCGCTGAGCACCGCGCTGTACTTGGTGCCGAGGCCGCTGCGGCGGCTCTTCTTCTCCAGATGGATCAGCGTCGTGTCCCCGTTGTAATAGCGGATGCGGAACTTTTCCCGCATGTTTACGCCGTCGATTTTCTCCCGCAGCGCCTTGTCCCGGGCGTTGTCAAAATACAGGCTTCGGATCAGATACTGCCCGTCCCGGGCATGTTCGTCGGGTTTCGCGACGGCCCGCAGGCGCTGCCGGATCACCAGCAGATCCGTATAGTTGATTGCGTGCTTCCATTCATGCCGATAACGGGTTTCCAGCAGGCTCACCTTCTTCTCTCTTCTGTCAGATTCTTGGATTCTACCGTATTTCCGGTTCTTTTTCAAGTCTTTCTGCAGCGTGGAAGGAAACATTAACAGATTATCCTTAGATTTACCTTAATTCCCTTCCGCTCGAACCGGACAGATGCAAAAAACCTGCCGCTCAGGCAGGTTTCCGCTTTCATGGTTCTGTTTTCCGTCAGCCGAAGAGTGCACGAAGGCCTTTCTTTTCATAGGGCCTGCTGGAAATCTCCGTTACTTTGTATCCCGTCCGATCAATCGCTTCCCGGATCTTCTCCGGATCCGGCGTGTCCTCGCTGAGGATCACGGTTTCGCCCTTTCCGTGAGAAGAGCTGACCTTCTTTACCGGCATCGCTCTGCGGACGGCGTCGTTGACATGTGCCTCACACATGCCGCACATCATTCCCTCCACCTTCACAAGCGTCTCGATCATGTCCGCGTTCCTTTCTTTGTCCCGGCCGGAGCAGATGCACAGCTCCCCGCACAGCTACCGCAGGCGCCGCAGGAAGCGCAGCTGCATCCGCAGGAGGATTTCCCGGCCTTTCGATCCCGGATCATGCTCCGGATCGCGAAGCCCACAATCAGCACCAGGGCCGCCACAATCACCAGATTGACAAGGTTGGCGGAAAGCCACGTAAACACTGCGATTCCTCCTTTTCCAAAGTACCGGACAACCCTTAAATTCTTATATCCCGGTTTTGTCCTTCCCCGCCGGGTCGGCGGGGAAGGACATCTGTTTCTTACTGAATGGTCAGCTGATCCGCTTCGTGATAGGGTTTAAACAGCTGCCAGCACATCGCCGCGACAATAGCAAGCGCGACCGCCAGGCCGACGATATTGATTCCGCCTGTGAAGACTTTTCCGATCTGGAAGACCGCAAGGCCGATCGCATAGGCGAACACGCACTGATATCCAATGGCAAACCAAGTCCACTTGCGGTTGTTCATCTCACGCTTGATGGCGCCGATGGCCGCGAAGCAGGGCGCGCAGAGCAGGTTGAAGATCATGAAGGCATATGCCGCAAGTTTGCCGTGGCCGCCGGAGAAGCTGTTGAAGTCTTCTTCAACACGCCCCCAGATCTGCTCGCCATCTTCTGTGAGTTCTTCCTCGCCGTTCTTATCGTCGTAATTATACAGCACGCCGAAGGTTCCGACAACCTCTTCTTTTGCCACAAGCCCCGTCACGGTCGCCACAGTCGGCTTCCACGAACCGAAGCCCAGCGGCCGGAACACGGGCGACACCGCATTGCCGACACTCGCCAGCATAGAGGCATCCATCGGGGTGACGTCCTCTTCGGGAATGTTCATCTTCTCGGCCAGGCTCACGACATACTCATCGGTGACCAGCGTCTCGTCCTGGAAGAGGTCTTTCACCATGCCGAACTTCCCGTTCACCGAGCCGAAGCCGGACAGGAACCAGATCACAATGGAGCTGAGCAGGATGACGGTTCCCGCACGCTTGATGAAGGACCAGCCGCGTTCCCAGGTGCCGCGCAGGACATTTACGGCGGAAGGCACATGATACGCCGGAAGCTCCATGACGAAGGGCGCCGGGTCTCCGGCAAACATCTTTGTCTTCTTCAGCATGATGCCCGAGACAATGATCGCCGCGATGCCGATGAAGTAGGCGCTGGTGGCAACGAAGCCGCTCTTGCCGAAGAGGGCGCCCGCGATCAGGCCGATAATCGGCATCTTGGCGCCGCAGGGGATGAAGGTGGTCGTCATGATCGTCATGCGCCGGTCACGCTCGTTTTCGATGGTACGCGAGGCCATGACGCCCGGCACGCCGCAGCCCATGCCCACCAGCATCGGGATGAAGCTCTTGCCGGAAAGCCCGAAGCGGCGGAAGATCCGGTCCATAATG